>NZ_BSNM01000015.1:0-300000 GCF_030159995.1 Litoribrevibacter albus
GTAATGAAAGAATCGGCAGTGGTGCCAATAAGAGGAAACAGAACAGATTATTAAGAATCGAGCTCTGACCTTGGAGGGGCCTTCAGGTTTTTGCGCCTTGACAACCCCCGGTCATATAGATGTTATGCTTTTGATTTTAATACAGTTATTGACTTTAATATACTTTCTCTATTTTTAGCAGACTTTATCCATTTAGGTAGTCTACTTGCTAAAGATGAATTGCTCCAACCCCATTTTTCATCTTTTGATCTTTCTCGTAAATGTGCCGAAACATAGTCGTTGAGAAAGTTTAAATGCTCTTTGTTGAATGCCCAAAGGGAATTACCATTACATTCAGTTCTCAACCAAAGATCAAAACCAAACACTCCATCTGTAGGATTATCAGAATACCAATTGAACTGTTTATGATTTGCTTTTTTTAACTCATTAAAACCACACTGGAAACAAGTAGCCTTATATTCACTTTCATTAGCCGGAATAATTGCTGCTTTAGATTTACACTTCGGACAAACAACCAAAATTGGGTCTTCTTTAGTAGGAACACCCAATAAAATATTTTCGCTTTTATCTGCCGAAAATCTAGTCATAGTAAATTCTTCTTAGCATAACAGCGAATTCTGCGTCCCTATGGACGCAGATCAGTTTTTCCCAAAATGCGTCCCGACCTCTGACACATATATCGTTAAAACAATAACTTAATACATGTTAACAAGTATTTTAACCCCAAATTGCGTCTGCAGAATGTATTTCTTGAATTCCTAAAATGCGTCTTTAAATTTAGAGTCTTCATAATTAACAGAAACTTAGGGTTCAAGGTATCCCAAAAAGCGTTTCAAAGACGGATATCAGCCAGGCATTTCTGTCTCAGCAATGAGGCAATTCTAATGACGTTTAGAACGATCTAGAGTTTTAGCGGATGGCTGCAATGTCGTAGAAGTAGATTTTTATCTCATGTAAAAGAGCAGCGGCTAAGCTGAGGTTATTCTCTTACAACGACTGTCCACAGCAGTACCCACTTGCCCAGGCCCACTGGAAGTTAAAGCCACCTAAATGCCCGGTTACGTCGAGCACTTCGCCAATAAAGTACAGGCCTTTTACTTTCTTGGCTTCAAAGGTTTTGGAGCTGACTTCGTCGGTGTCGACGCCACCTAATGTCACTTCGGCGGTCCGGTAGCCTTCCGTACCGGATGGCGTCACTTCCCAGCTTTCTAACTGTTTTGCAATCTCGGCTAATTGAGGTTCGTTGTAGGTTTTTAATGCTCGGGATTCGAACCAGTCCTGGCACATCAGTGCCGCTACTTTTTTGGTGAATTTCTCTGCCAGCAAAGTTTTGAGTTCGGTATTCGGGCGTTCGGTTTTAGCTTCTTGAAGCCAATCCAGTGCACTGTCGTTTGGCAGCAAATTTATGGTAATTCGGTCACCCGGTTTCCAGTAGGAGGAGATCTGAAGCATGGCCGGGCCGCTAAGGCCGCGATGGGTGAACAGGAAGGCTTCTTTAAAGGATTGGCCGTTGCAGCTGACCACGCAGTCGATGGCTGTGCCTGAGAGTTCGGTACACCAGTTTTTGAGTTGGTCGGTAATGGTAAAAGGAACCAAACCTGCCGATGTGTCTAGAACCTTGAGGCCAAACTGACGGGCGATGTCATAGCCCAAACCCGTAGCGCCTAGGGTGGGGATGGAAAGGCCACCGGTAGCAATGACCAGTGACTCACACTGGAAGGTGAGGCCATTTACGATCAGTTCAAATTGATCTTCAACTTTCTCTATGGCTTCAACGGAATGGTTTAGCAGGATGTTCACGCCCGCTTGTTCGCATTCGGTTAATAACATGCCCAAAATGTCGGAGGATTTGTTATCACAAAAGAGTTGCCCGAGGGTTTTCTCATGATAAGGAATGCCATGTTTATCGACCATCGCCATGAAATCCCACTGGGTGTAACGTGATAACGCCGACTTACAAAAGTGCTCGTTTTGAGAAAGGTAGTTGTCGGGCTCGGTAAATATATTAGTGAAATTGCAGCGACCACCCCCGGACATCAATATCTTTTTGCCTGCCTTGTTTGCATGATCCAGAACTGTAACTTGTTTGCCGTTCTGAGCCGCAGAAATGGCACACATAAGGCCAGCTGCACCGGCGCCGATAATGATGACTTGTGAATGCATAGTAAAAGAATGGTCCAAAAAATTGAATGGTGTAGGGCGGTCGGGTGTGGCGTTTGACGCGCGATTTTATCAAAAAAATCAGGATATGAGGATGGGGCGTTTTATTTTCTGATATGCGTCGTACTAAATAGAATGGAATTAACTAAGTGCGGTACGTAAAACTTGAAAAATCCATACAAAGTCCTAGGTTATTAAGTAGACACTTAATATGTGAGAGGCAAAATGTCTACGCCAACCCGTGAGCAATTATCGATAGCGTTAGAGACCGCAGCAAAGATGAGGGAGCAAGGAGAAGATCCTCATTTTATGGCTAAGAGCTTACTGAGTTTAAACTATCGTTTCACAGAGCTTGAGCATGTGTACGAAGCTTTGGAGCACTTTCTGAACTCCGGTCAGGCCGCAGAGGCGCATTCTGCGTTGATCAAGGCGGTTGAACACTTCCGTGAAGTAGAACTGCGTTCGAAAGGAGAAGGTCAACCGGCCAAGTTCGGTTTATAGCGCAACAGGCACGTCAATGTTATTTCAATAGTGTATCCATCTGGACTTGTGACGGCGCATAGAAGTAACTGCCTGATATTGGGTCTGAGTATTTCATCAGGTGATCAGAAAGCCCGTCGTCGGTACAGCCAACCATTCGTTCCAGCTGAATCTGAATACGTTTTTGATGACAAGCGAAGCAGAGGAACATCAGCCCTTTATCTGTGGCATTTCCATAGGGTGCACTTCTGCGGTAAATCTTCATGGCTTCGCCATCCAGTTTTACATCGGTGCGGCTGACGTGTGAATCAGCCGGCATGTCGTCACCTTCCAATTCAATATTTTCGACTTTGGTTCGCCCGACAATTTTTTCCTGATCGGTGACGGGCAGAGAAAGAAACTGCTCCAACTTATGTCGCCATTTTTGGGTAAATACAATCGCGCCGTTGTGGTTTTCTGAATCGTCTTGAATGCAGGCAACGGGCAGTCGTGCATCCTCTTTAGGGTTAGCGGTGCCATCTTCAAAACCGATGAGATCTTTACTGTCGTGATAGGTGAAGGCCGGTTGATCCAGTGTGAGTTTGGCGAGACCCGTTAAGGAGGTTTGGATCTTTAATACCTGATCATAGACATCGCTGTTGTCGATGCCGTGCAGCCAGAACAGTAAGTCCGCTTGAGTTGACGGCATTTGATGTTCCGGCCCTGAAAGCGTGTGCATTGGTGAGAGTGACAGAGTCGCTGTTGCAGGAAGCAGTTGATTTGCCAGCTCAGGCCCAAAGGCAATTAATTGGTGAACACCCGATGCACTTCCAATGGATTTGAGCGTCTTGATCACGTGTTCAGTTGAAGTGCTTTCAAGCAGTTGATATTCCAAAAAGTAAAAGAATCGAGAATTCTGGCCATCTAAAATGGCGGATTGTGGTCTGGTCATTCAGCTGTCCTAAGCAATGGCTTTGATGTCAGTAATGGGGTCTACGGACATCGGAAATTCGATATTGATGTCAATGCCCTGATTGGCGTCAGAGGTTAGGTGTAATTTCCCTCTAAGTATTCCTGTCACAATATTATGCACAATATGCATACCCAAACCACTGCCGCCCTGGCCCATACGCGTGGTGAAAAAGGGTTCGAATACACGGTTTTGAAGATCCAGCGGAATGCCTTTTCCGTCGTCCTGGTAGTTTAAGTAAATGCAGTGGTTCTGCGCTTTTGCCCAAATATAGATATTACCCTGCTGCAGACCATCAAAACCATGAATCAATGAATTGTTGATCAGGTTGGTAATGACCTGACCTAACGGCCCGGGGTAACTGTCAATTTCAATGTCGGGCTCAACCTCTAAATGAATTTTATGCTGTGTTTTCTTCAGTGTAGGTGACAAGGTCGCCAGCACTTCTTCGAGCGTAATTTTTAAATTGAACTTACGTTTACGTTCGCTGGACTGATCCACGGCCACCTGTTTAAAACTGTGAATTAATTCAGAGGCAATGCGGATGTTGTCGACGATCAGGGTTGAGCCTAATTGGATTTCATCGAGAAAAATGGTCAGTTGTTGTTTGGTGATGGAACCTTCTTCCATCGCTTTTTGAATTTCTCCGGCTCGATCGCCAAGGCAACTGGACCCCGTTAAGGCAACGCCGATAGGCGTATTGAGCTCATGAGATACGCCTGCCACCAAGCTCCCTAGTGATGATAACTTTTCTGCAGTGGACAGCTGCATCATCGCTTGTTTTAGCTCTAGGTTTTTCTTCTCCAAGCTGTCCAACATCTCATTGAACGCAATGGCAAAGACATCAAAATCTTGTCGTTTCGAATGATCATCCGACACAACCATTCTTAAATCTTTTTTACCTTGTGCAATGGCTGAGGCGGTATCGATGGCTGACTCTAGCGGAATCAGGAAGCGGATTCGGAAATACCAGATTAAACTCCCTAGTAGTAATGAGCCACCAATAATCGAGCTGAGCAAGAGGACGATGATGCCATTTCGGATATCCGTGTTGAGTAGGGTGATTTCACGTTGGCTGTATTCGTTAATTTGGTCGGAGAATACTTTGAGATCAGCCAGGATCAAATCTTCAATAGTGGTATAGCGATCCGCAACCAGATGGGCATTGGTATTGGTATCCGAGTAGGCTTCAATTGCCGCTCTGTAGTCTTTACTACTGGAATGAATACTGCCAAGCAACTTGTCATAGTTGGTTTTCAGTTCAGGCGACTTTTCTGCCGCTTGCTTGATCTTTGAAAGGGAAAGATAGACTTGTCGTTCATGTTGGAAAAATGATTCCAGATATAAGTAATAGGCTGAGGGGTCGTGACCACGAATAAACAGGTTCTTAAGCGCAAAGGATTGTTTTAGCAGAGATAACTCAATGAGATGAACGGCTTCTTCATTTTTCGTAGCTTGGGCACGTAACTCGTTGGCTTGTTGCATGTTATTAAGGAAAAAGACGAGCAGGCATACTTGAAGTGCAATCACGGCAAGAAAGCTAACAACCAGATAGCTGATGAGTCTTGTGTTTAACTTCATAGGCGAGTCATCCTAATACCTAACCTATACGCACTTTTCGTTGTTTAGCCGTTATCGACTGGAGATGCTTTCGAAGGGCATTTGATTCTCTATCTTGAATTCAGAAATGACCTGTCGTCCTCTGTCGGAAAGAAACCAATCCAGGAAATCACTGGATTCCTTAATGTTGATATGATGTCGTTCTGAGTTAATTAGAATCACGGAATAAACGTTAATTAAATCCGGGTCATCCGTGTACAGTTCCGCCAACGTTGATGACGCCTTATGAGCCAGCCAGGTGCCTTTGTCTACCAGAGTATATGCACCCACTTTACTTGCGTAGGCCAACGTTTTCTTCATATTCTGACCGGCTTCGTAGTACCAACTGGCGCCCACAGGAAAGAGAGCATGTTTGTTCCAGAGATAAACTTCTTTCTTGTGAGTGCCGGATTGATCTCCACGGGAAACAAATGTGGCTTTACCACTGGTGAATTTCAAAAAAACAGAGGAGAGGTTCTTAGCCCCTTTGATTTGAACCGGATCATCTTGTGGCCCGACCAATAAAAAATTGTTCTTCATCACCGGATAACGGCCGATTCCCCAGCCTTCGCGAACAAACTTCCTCTCAGCTGCGGGGGCATGTACTAATAACACATCCACCTCACCTAATTTTCCAAGTCGTAATGCTTGGCCAGTGGCGGTGACTTTGTGATCAATTTTGGTTTGGATGTCGTTTTCTATTTTCGGGAGTAGGTAGTCCAGTAGTCCGGAGTTATGAAGCGTGGTCGTGGTCGCTAAACGCAGTGTTTCCGCATGGCATTGCACTGTTGGCAGCGAGATCATTACTGCATTAAAACAGGAAATAAAAAGCAGCGATAGGTATTTGGTTATTGCTAATTCTTTGAATTGATACATTTTTTTATAGTAGTGGCATGGGTTGATTCGAGTTGTCGGCTAGTCGATGACCTTCGAAGAGTATAGACCAGCATTCATAAACGTGTGCTTGAACGTCAGAAACAGGATACTAAATAGTATTAGTTTGCTGAGGCACGAAGCGAGCTGCAGGGCCGAATCCCCGTATTCATTTGAGTATTTGATGCTGACTTATGAGCGATCTATCAGTCGTTCGGGCAAATGTAATTGGCTAATTGTTGAATCGCTTCATTCGACTCAGACAGCAAGCCCGCCTGGAAATGCCAGACGTGCCACATCTCTTCCCATATTTCGAGAACGACTGAAACGCCCTGAGCTTCGGCTCTCTGAGCCAGGCGCATCGCATCGTCCAATAAAATTTCATCCTCACCCACCTGAATGTAGATTGGAGGTAAGCCTTCAAGATTCGCGAAAATAGGTGAACACAAAGGGGAGTCCGACGGCAAGTCGATGGCGTAGTTATTGATCATGGTTTCCAGCCAATCTTTACGAATCATCGGGTCTCGATGCGCTTTTGATTTTACTGTTTCACCGGAGAGGGTGAGATCGGTCCAGGGAGAGATTAAGCCAAGTGCAGAAGGTTGTGGGATGTGTTGATCCTTGAGCGATAACGCCGTTGCTAATGCTAACCCTCCACCGGCAGAGTCGCCGGCGATGACAATATCATCCGCTTGGTGACCATGTTCCAGAAGCCATTGATAGGCGTCCACGGCATCTGTTAATGCGGCAGGAAATGGAAATTCAGGGGCCAGTTTATAATCCAGTAACAGAACGGTTGCCCCAGAGGCTTTAGCCAGATGAGCCACCAAATTACGGTGTGACTTGGTGGAACCGATATTGTAGGCACCACCATGAAGGTACAGGATCACGGTATTGGATGCTTTGGAGTGAACGTTACTGATCCATTCGGCAGGAATGTCCCGGATTTCAACCGGAGATATCTTTGTTCCAGAAGGGAGAAGATTAAGCTGAAGGCTTAAGTCCATTACCCGGCGTTGTACGCCGATGGATGTTGTTGGGTTGAGTAAGGGCTTGATACTTTTCTCAAGTGTTCTCTTAACGAGTTTGGCACGAAAACTTAACATGACAGCGTCCTTCTACATCCCTAAACGTGGAACCTTTCGATCACAGTTAACTGGTCAATTTTTATTATTGTCAATTTCGCTACGATGATGCGCCATTTATGGGAAAATTAAAATCCCATCTTTGAGGAATGTTTTTGATTTGTCTCGTATTAGGCGGAAGATGACATAAACGTCGCATTCTATGGCTGTTTTTCACGGCTTCGGGCTCAGAAAGCTTGGCTCTAATTTGTCATTTCGACTACTTAAATCCTGATTCATTCACCTTCGCATTCCGCTACAGTCCTACATTTCTTTGAAATCAGACGCTTTTTTCTATACTGGGTCAAAGAGCCACCTAGAGATTTATCTCACACTAATTCGACGCGTTTGACTCTGAAGTAAGGAGAGCGACTGAATGATAACCTGGCGAGAGAAACTCGCAGTGCTGTTCATAAGTTCTTGTAGTCTGCTCATAGGCGCTTTCACTCATGCGCATTCAATGAGGTTTACCGAGGAAGAAGTTCAGTGGATACAACAACACAAACAGGTCACTTTATGTGTTGATCCCGATTGGCTTCCTTTTGAAAGCATTTCATCCGATGGTCGGCATATTGGCATCGCAGCGGATTATTTTGATCTGTTCAGCCGAGTGACCGGGCTTACCTTCTCTTTAGTCGTAACAGACTCCTGGGTTCAATCCGATCAATTTCTCAGAGAAGGTCGTTGTCAGATTCTTAGTCTGCTCAATCACAGTCAGGAGCGATCCAGTTACCTCAATTTTACCGAACCTTATATTTCGTCTCCGGTGGTGATTGTGACTCGTGATAATGAAGGCTACATGGATGGATTGAAAGCGCTTGCCAAGAAGAATCTCTCGCTGGTGGATGGTTATGTGTATGAAGAGTTAATTGAACGTGATCATCCTTACATTCAAATCGTGAAATATCAGTCGTCTGATCAGACGTTGGAAGCCGTTTCTAAAGGCGATGTCTTCGCTACCATCGGTTCGCTATTTATTATCACAGAACGTATTCAGCGGTTGGGCTTGTCCAACCTTAAAATCGTTGGGCCAGCCAACTATCGGAATGATCTAAGAGTGGGGGTTAAAAAGGATGAGCCCATTCTACTGTCCATTATGAATAAAGCAGTGGAGGCCATCGAGCCAAAAGATGACGCAGAGATTGTCAGTCGTTGGGTGAAGGTGAAATATGAACTCGGCCAGGATTACGATCTTGCCGCACAAATCGCACTCATCTCCTTTATCATTTTAATATTGCTGGGTTATCGATCTGTCACTTTATCCCGGTACAACAGAAAGCTCAGTGACGCATATGACCTGTTGGAACGACGTACTGAAGAGCTGGATCGTTTATCACATACCGATGCGCTGACATCGATTCCCAATCGATTGCGCTTAGATGAAGCCATTACCTTTGAGGTGAATCGGTTTAAACGTTACCGAACCGATTTATCTTTGATCAGTCTCGATATTGATAACTTCAAACGTGTGAATGATCAGCATGGTCACCCGGTGGGGGATCGGCTTTTGATTGATATTGCCCGACTAATCAGTGGGCAACTAAGATCCACCGACGTGTTCGGTCGATGGGGCGGCGAGGAATTCCTGATTTTGTGCCCGGCCACCGCCAAAGAAGAAGCCATCATTATTGCTGAGAAGTTACGGCTCAGTATTCAGAATACCCATTTTGCCCCTGTTGGACAGGTAACGGTGAGTTTTGGTGTAACCAGTATTGAAGAAGGGGATGGTGAGAAAGAGTTGGTATCACGAGCTGATAAGCAGTTGTATCGGGCTAAAAATGAAGGCCGAAATCGTGTCTGCCATGATTAATTTTTCTGACTGAGAAATTTTTTAAAAAAATTTAACCCCTTTTTTCATCAGCTCCGTTTGTAGTCAGTAGAAGCGTGTTTTGAACAAGCAATCTATTGAATACAACGGAGCACAGTATGACCATTTACAATCCAAATACAGAGAAAGCCCTAACAGTAAAACATAAGCCGTTACCCTGGACGATTTCCTTGATCATGCTGGGCAGCTTAACGATGGGTAGTCTGACAATTGGCAGCATGTCCGGGTGTGCATTGAATGAAGCCCCTGAAAGTGGCAACGGCACATCCGCATCTCAAACAACGCGTGATGATCTAGACAGCACTCAACCCTCACTCACTGTTGAGGCCGAAGATGTTGAGGCCGGAGATGTTGAAACCGACGAAACCGATCGCTCTGTAGCTCAGGTTGAGTATCAACAGGAACGTCTTGAACGGGCCATGGAATCCAAGCCGGTAGCACCTAAAGTGAAAGTCGCGCGGCAGAAGGCCGAAAAGTTGTCCGGTGATATGGCTGTGAGTCAAGGTTATCAAGGGGCTGCGCCATCCGCCTATCCTGCTGCTACGATGTCGACTGCAACTACGATGTCGATTGCAGCGATGCCAAACGCGTCCATGAGTACCATGCCTGCCCCCGGTTTTGTGCCACCGGATCTTCCTGAATCTTACCCTGGAATGATGGACGAAGAGGATCTGCAAAATGAAAATTACGCCGACCTTGAAATCAACAGCATCAAATCGGTGGCCGAACAACCTGTGTCGACCTTCAGTATTGACGTCGATACCGGCAGCTACAGCAACGTGCGCCGCATCCTGAACCAGGGTGTTCTCCCTCCTAAGAATGCGGTTCGGGTGGAGGAGATGGTTAACTACTTTGACTATCACTACCCTCAGCCAGATCAGTCTAAGGCACCGTTTAGTGTGAATACTGAATTGGCAAAAGCGCCCTGGTCTGACGACCATTTATTGTTAAGGGTCGGGCTGCAAGGCTTTGAACCGGCCAAGGAGCATCGACCTCAAGCGAACCTGGTTTTCCTTTTGGATGTATCGGGTTCTATGAGTTCACCAGACAAACTGCCTTTGCTGAAAAAATCCCTTTTGATGTTAACCAACCAACTGACCGATAAAGACAAAGTCTCGATTGTGGTTTACGCCGGTGCTTCGGGAGTGGTGCTTGAACCGACCGCCGGTAATGAAAAATTTAAGATCGAACAGGCATTGCAACAACTGCAAGCCGGTGGCTCAACCAACGGTCAGCAAGGCATTCAATTGGCATACCGTTTGGCTGAGCAGTCGTTTGTGAAAGACGGAATTAATCGGGTATTGCTGGCGACTGATGGTGATTTCAATGTTGGAATGAGTGATGTGGAAGCACTTAAGGGATTGATTGAACGTAAACGTAAAAACGGAATTTCGTTGACCACCTTAGGCTTTGGTCGAGGCAACTACAACGATCACCTTATGGAGCAATTAGCGGACGTTGGTAACGGCAATTATGCCTACATTGATACGCTGCACGAAGCCCGAAAAGTGCTGGTGGAAGAACTGAGTTCGACGCTGATGACCATAGCCAAAGACGTGAAAATTCAAGTGGAGTTTAATCCTCAATGGGTGGCTGAATATCGTTTGATCGGTTATGAAAACCGTATGTTGGCGCGTGAAGATTTTAACAATGACAAGGTCGATTCCGGTGAGATTGGCGCAGGCCATAAGGTTACGGCGATTTATGAGTTGGCCTTGGTGGATTCTCAAGGTCAGCGTCTGGAGCCTTTACGTTATCAATCAAACGATATGAGAAACGATACCAAGGTCAAAAACTCTCCTGAACTGGCGTTTTTAAAACTTCGTTATAAACAACCCAGCGAAGATAAGAGTCATTTGATTGAACAGCCGATTGTTCTGAATAAAGAGGTCAATGCCTTCGCATCGGCAAGTCAGGATTTCCGTTTTGCCGCCGTGGTCGCTGGCTTTGGTCAAAAGCTTCGCAATAATAAATATCTGCAAGGGTTTGAATATCAGGATATGATCAATTTTGCTCAGAAGGCCAAAGGCGATGATCCATTTGGTTATCGCAATGAGTTTATCCAGCTGGTGCGACTTGCTGATTCCCTTTCGAATGAGTGATTGAGGTAATCTGCCTAAATACCATCGGGGGATGAAGCTCATCCCCTGATGGATGAAGCACTTTTAGATAGCAGGTGTGCAGATGACTCTGCTTGTGGATAACCTGCCGGATTAAATAGCATTAACGAGAACGATGATTTTAGAGGTTCCTTAACGCATGGATGTGAATGAATCGCCTGAACCCGAGTGGGGAGCGGATGTGAATTCCAAACAGGATGAGACTAGTGATGAGCAGTTGATGATTGCCTATCAACAAGGCGATTTGAAGGCTTTTGAACGTTTGTACGAACGTCACAAGGGCAGCCTCTATCGTTACTTCTGTCGTCAGATTCAGGATGTATCGTTGGCGCAGGATCTCTATCAGGAGTTGTGGAGCCGAATCATCAAATCCTCTGAGCGCTATCAAGTTACGGCCAAATGGACCACTTGGGTATACACCGTGGCTCATAACCTGGTGATTGATCATGTCAGAGCCGCTAGGCCTGTCGAGTCATGGGAAGAAAACGGGGAGCCAGAGCATCCACAGGAAAATACGCATCAAGCCTCTTCAACTTCGTCCTTAGGGCGACCGGAACAAGAAGAGATGAATCGTCAATTATCCGAGCAACTGAAAGGGTGCATCAGGAAGTTGCCTCAGGCTCAGCAAGAAGTATTTCTGTTGAATGAAGAAACTGACCTATCTTTGGCGATGATTGCCGATGTGGTAGCTATTTCACTTGAAGCGGCTAAGAGTCGATTGCGTTACGCCCGAGCTCAATTGAAACAATGCCTGGCGGACTATTGGGCGGCGATGACTGCATCGGGAGGGGATCATGACTAAACGTAAACCTCTTTCTAAAGACGACATTGATTTGTCTGCCTTGTATCAGCAAGGCGCTAATGAATTACCCCCGGAGCATTTGGATCAGGCTGTGCTTTCTTTGGCGAATGAAATACTGGCGAAGGATATGCAGGCGAAGGAAGGTCAAGTGAACGAGACTCCAGCTTCGCCTGAGACCGAAGGCCCGTTAAAAGTGAAGATTTCACCTTGGCGTCGTTGGCAATGGCCGCTCTCTGCGGCGGCAGTGGTCGTTATCTCCAGCTCAATCATCCTGGATTTACATCAACAGCAAAAATTGGACGTTGAGTTTGCTCCAGCTCCGTCTCCTTCCATTATCCAAGAGTATCGGGAGATGCCTTCTGATGATCTTCCGATGGAGGAAAAAAGCGGGACGGGTTATAGCATTGAATCGTTCCAGGCCGAACCTATTCAGGCCGAACCTATTCAGGTCGAACCTATTCAGGCCGAACCTAGCCAGTTTCAATCCAGACAAATAGATGAAGTACAAATGAATGCGATAGATTCATTTGAGATGGATTCTGCTGGAAGTGAGATGGCGGAAGAGACTCAAATCATAGAGTCTGTAGAATCGGAATCAGTAAAACCAGCCATGAAGTTGAAGTCTTCTGAGGGGGTTCTTCCTGCTGTTCCTGCGATGCGTCTTCCTGCCATTGAACCTTCGTCTATATCTGAACAAGAGCTGCCAGCCTTGCAGGATCAGCAACCCGCTGCGGTTCAAATGATGGATGTGGATCGTAAAGAAGAGACACCGTCTCTTCAGCGTCAAAAGAAACAACAACGTGATTTGAAAACGAAACCTGAAATTCCGTCGCCTCAAGCTTGGTTAGCGAGTATTGATAGCTTGATTGAGAATGGAAAACTCAGCGAGGCTGAGCAAGAGTTGCTGGAATTCCGTAAACACTATCCTGAGGTTGAATTGCCTGCGCGGCTTAAAGCTTTGCTGGGTGAAGAATCTCAGCAATAAAGCCCCAAAGGTTAGGGCTGTGAACTGAACTTATCCACATAAAAAGACCAACCGGTTAGTGCGGGTTGGTCTTTAGTTTGTTCAGAGCTTACTTAATCGCAATAAGGTTAGGCTTTGGTGTTAAGTATCTTGGCTAACGCTTTGTCGTAGATATCATTGGAGCCTTCCAGCCCACGAATGGTGATATCAAGGTCATTCACCAACCCATTATCAATGCCGTAGATCCAGCCATGAACGCTGAGGTTTTGACCTCGATCCCAGGCTTCCTGAATAACACTGGTACTGACCACATTCATCACTTGTTCGATGACGTTCAGTTCGCATAGGCGGTCACAGGTCACATCGAAGTCTTCAAATTGCTGCATTTCTTTTTGATGTTTTTTGTAGACGTCCTGAATGTGGCGAAGCCAATTATCAATGAGCCCGAATCTTTGTTCCTCAATAGAGGCTCGGACACCACCACAGCCATAGTGACCCGTGACGATAATGTGTTTTACCTTGAGCACGTCGACTGCGTATTGCATCACGGAGAGGCAGTTTAAGTCCGTGTGTACCACCATGTTGGCTACGTTTCGGTGAACGAAAAGATCACCCGGTAGCAAGTTAACGATCTGGTTAGCAGGAACCCGGCTATCAGAGCAACCAATCCATAGGTATTCTGGTGTTTGCTGTTGTTTGAGTCGATCAAAGAATTGAGGGTCTTGCTCTTTAACTGAGGCCGCCCATTGTTTGTTTTTTTCTAGAAGTTCTTTAACTTGAGGCATCTTAATTCCTTCGACTCGCTTGAATCCTTTTGGGATTACGTCTGTTGAGAGGATTGAGCATGGTTGTGCTCTGATCGGTGATTATCTATGAACTCTTTTGCTAACTCAATTGTAAACTCAATGAAAAAGTCTTAGTCACTGCGAAACTTGGTTAGCCGCGATAGAACATGCGTGGCGACTGGCATCAGCATGGCTGGGGAGGTTAGGTGTTTTCCTGAGTCTCTTCCTCGTCGCTAAACCAGCGCTGGGTTTGTTGTTTCGCTTTGGCTTTGTGTAGCGGTTTTATGTGCATGCTGACCGTCGCAATGGCGGCAAGTAGCGTGGTTAAATCATCGGTATAACCGCCAGGGATAAAGTCCGGGATGGCATCAACCGGAACCAGAAAATAGATCAGGGCACCATAGATGACCGTCCTGGCCCAAGCGGGGGTTTGATCATCTCTGGCTGAATAATAGAGTTTGAGCGTGGTTTCTACGGCTTCTTTGCCAATACGCTTTGAGTGTCGTTTTAGCTTTCGCCAAACACTGCGATTGGTTATTGGCTGATTGGCGGTCGGCTGATTGATGGTCGGCTGGTTGTCAGTCATCGTAAGTACCTCACCTTTGAAGCCATTTTTGAACGTAGTCACATGATAATATGCCTGCTCAGTGTACAATTGTAATCCTTGGCAACTGATAATAAAAATAATAGATCGGTGAATATATGAATTCCAAGGCTCATGCTCAACAAGGCCTCAATCTGTTGTTGATTGATGACCATCAGATTTATCTCGATGGCTTGAGTATGTCTTTGTCTTTGATGGAATCGGTAGCGTCTGTTTATCAGGCCACCTGTTTGGAAGAGGCGGAGACTATCCTGGGCACTATAACGCCCGACATTATTTTGTTGGATTTGCATTTCCCCCAAGTGGATGGCTTTCACATCATGTCTCACATTGAAGCGCAGTGCTCCGGTGTGCCGATCATTATTTTATCCGGTTCAAATCAGCCTGATGATGTGCGACAGGCCATGCGTAGAGGTGCCAAAGGGTTTCTAAGTAAATCGGCTAACGGCATTGAAATTCGTGAAGCCATTGCGAAAGTAGCTAATGGTGAGTCGCTTCAGCCGTTGATCAGTGTCGCTGTGGATAACGGTGAGCAAAACTCGTTGCTCAGTCAGGTTCGTATCAGTATTGCCCGAGAACATCGCATTACTCAGCGCCAGGCCGAGGTGTTAGTGTTGTTAGCGGAAGGCATGTCCAATAAGCACATTTGTCGTCGTTTGGAACTGACCGAAGCAACTGTTAAGTTCCACCTGAAAGCATTATTTTTGGCGCTGGATGTTCACAACCGGACGGAATGTGTCTCTGTTGCCCGCCGCTTGAATATTCTCGTTTAAGCGGGGGCGTCATTAGCCGGTATTTCAACCTATGGCTATTTCATTTATCTGATTTTGATTAATCTCATTTGTATTAATTGCATTAGCATTAATTTCAATAGCATTAATTCTATTTGATTTGATTTGAATGGCCCGGTCGATACAGTGGCTATCCAATACTGATTAATGCGTCTTCCTTGGCCAGCAAAACAGGTTCCGGAATCACAGGAATGGCTAGCTGAAAGCGGGTGCCTTGGCCAAGTTTGGAATGCACTGAAAGCTCAATGTCCAGTAAATGAGTCAGCTGTTTTACGATGCTTAACCCCAGTCCCATGCCTCGTTCTCGGTTAGGCGTGACCTGGTAATATTGATCAAAAATGGCATCCAGATGTTCTTCTGAAATCCCGCAGCCATTGTCCTGAATTTCAATCAGCACATGTTTGTTTTTCTTATGACTGTTAAGGGTTAATTGCGTGGCGGATGAATGCTGAATGACATTGCTGATAAGGTTTCGGATAACCCGTTCAAGCAGTAGTACATCGGTTTTAATGATTGCATCGGTTTGTTTCACGGTATTGGTTTGCAAGCCAGCGGCATCTAATTGTGGAGACATGCTGTGCAGTACCGACTGAATCAGTTCGGGAACGGCGACCGCTTCTGAGTAAATTTCTACTTCACCCATTTCGAGACGGCTGTATTCCAGTAATGAGTCCAGTAATCGATTCAACATGTCCACGGAGGCTGTAAGGCGTTGTGTCATTTGTTTTTGCGAATCGTCTTCAACCACTTGATGCAATGCTTCAGAAATTAGATTGATGGCATTAATGGGTTGTCTCAAATCGTGGCCAGCAGCGGCCAGAAACTGAGTTTTTGCTTCTTTATCGGCGATGGCTTGTTGTTCACTCAGTTTGATCAGTTGATGCTTAAGGTAGCTTGTTCTTAGGGTATGTTCGTGTAGGTAACTCCCAACAGTACCGATGGCGCACATTGATGCCAGAAAAAAGAGTTCTGGCAGCAGGTTTTCTGTGTGTCCCACAAGAATTTCCATAATACCGAAGGTCCACCACATCCCCCAGGTTGATAACAGAACCAATTTAAAGGGCAGGCCAAGCAAGAAGAAGCCAAATAGAATCACCGAGTAAAGCCCTTCATAGGGAAGGTCATAGCCTTCCAGTTGAGAACCACCGATGATTGAGATGACCCCTAGACCCATTAATACGTAGCAGGCAAAGGTGGCATGAATCACATAACCCGTTTTCTGATCTTTGTTGAATAGCCCCAACGCAAGAATGGCCACCGGTACTAACATTCCTGCTCGAATCAGAATGGTAAATTGCCAGATGTGATCCGGCAGAAACAGAAAGTCGACCCAGGCGTAAAGCGATAACAGCACCATGCTGAATAGGCTGACATAAAAGACGCGACGCTGAATCAGGTTAGCAAGATAAGATTGGAACTCGGTTTCCAGATCTGGCGAAAATTTAAGACGACGAAAGCCCCGTAGCAATTGATGCTGAATACGTTTGGACTGTTCATGCGGTGATGAAGATAGGGTGTTCATAGAGGTTATCTGGTTGTGCCGACATTATCGGTCTTTTGTTATTGTTATTTCGCCAATTTTATCAAGATCTCACCGGAATACCCACACAGCGCTTCATTCTTCTGATAAACGTGAGAATGCCTTCACTGTTCTTGGGTGACGCTTCTCCTAAAAAGTAAGTGAGTACTTATTGTCTTTGATGGTTATGGTGTTTCCCATCTTCGGGTTCAGTCTCATCTTTTTAGAGTTTCTCCAGGTTATCTCTGGTTTTCGCGATTAAGCGGTCGTGACCTTCGAAGAACTGATTTCTCAAGTCCTGTTTGACCGATTCCAGGGTTTCTTGTGACAGCTCGGATTCATCGTATTGGTTTAAGGCTTCGCGATAGGTGATGTAGGTTTGATCAAAGGCCTGTTGTTGATCGAAGTCTGCCAGCGACTGCTCAACAATGTCTTCAGAATAGTATTCTCTCAGATGTGCTTCATAGGCATCTCGGTTGCCTGATTCATATAGGCTCTCTGCTTGAACAGCCACTGCTTGTGACGTGGCAATTTGGTCCATGCTGGTACGAATGGTCTCAGGTAATGCTTCTTCCAATAGAATCAATGACTGTGTTTTTTCTTCCATTGTCAGGGTGTCGTCCAGTTGTACTTTCATAGTGTTGAGTGTGTATTGGGCAAAGGCATTTTCTTCCGAATAGAACGCATGATTAAGTTCGTTTGACAGGTATTGTTGTCGAAGCTGCTGCAGTTCATTCAGGCTTTGTTCGAGGATTTGATATTGAAATTCCGGAGTCTGCTGTGCGTGTTTATCGAGTGGACGATTCAGTACTTCAATGGCCGCCGCTTTATAGGTCAGGTAGTCTTCCAGCGCATTAATGGCTTGTGTTTTGGCCGGTTCCGGTAAGCTTGCATTGATCAGGGCTTTGATCTCGGAAATAGCGGTTTCCGGACTAACTTCGCCAATTGTGTTAAGAAAATAGTCGAATGTGTCGCGAACGTTCAGATTAAGAACTAACTGGTTGTTTCCGTCGGTGGACAGTATTCCGTCAATTTCAGTGCCGTTCAGCGAGGGCGCCAGTCGGACAAAAGCCGGACGAGGCTGATCCGGATGTGCTTTGTAATGTTCTGATGGAGAAGAGGGCAAATCCTTAATGTTTAATTGCTGAACTTTTTTGATCGGAGATGTTTTGTGTTCATCAGTCTGTACTGTCGGCGTAGTAGCGTCCAGGGGAAAGATATCGTTCCCCGAGTTTTTTAACAACGACGGTAGTGTTGCAATTCCCACCAATACGCCAATGAGGGTCGTTGTGATGATCAGATATAGTTTCTTCATGATGATTGGTCTTCAAACTCGTTCTATGACGTAACACAAGTACTTTCGATACCATTGCTCTTGATAAGGCAGCTCTCAACAACAGAAATCTGGGCAAGTGTGCTCAGCACAAAAGTACTTGTGTAGGTTGACTCATTGTTGGTGCCAAGTTGGCACCCGTTATTACAGCCCGTTGTTTTTCAGACGATTGGCTTGAGCTCGATATTGGCTGACCGGGTCATGCCAAAGAGATCGAATGCCAAGAGTGTGGTTCACTGCATCCATGTGGTTCATGTCGTAATGAGTACCAATGACTTTCCCCATTTTGGAAGAGCAGATATCAACCAATCCATCGCTGGTGGATACGTCCTGACCAACAAATGCTAAGCCCAGTACTGCTTGAGCAGGATCGAGAATATCTAACACATTCGTGAAGCTGGATTTACCTGACCACGAATACAGTTTCACCGGGTTACCATTCACTGTGACGTTTTCTGAACCTGAACCACAGTAGTTATTAGTATCAACGCCCCAGCCGTGGGTTTCGTTAAGCTCATTGGTTCCTGGTGTGGTTAAAGTCCAAAGTGCATTAATAGCATTTTGTTGATTATTTGCACCTGAAAGCCAGTTAACAATGGTGCCAAACGCGTTAGCTAAAGCAGCTGCGCCACCTTCAATGGCTCCACTTGCCGGAATTACACCACGAATAACGTCCGCAACTTTTGAACCTTTATTCACACCGTCGATAGACGTGATGGAGGCAATTTTGTTGGGTTTTAAGGTCAGTGCCACGCGGGAAGTGGGTGCCCCTTGGCTGTGGCCCATCAGGTTAACTTTACCGCCTTGAGCATTGGCCCAGGGAACAATCTGGTTCGCCAGTTGAGCGCCTCGAACTTCGCTGGATTCAAACGCCGACACACTTGCCACATGGACAGTCGCGCCGCTGCGCTTTAGGTTGTATGGAATGGTATGAAAGTAACCAACGATACCGGCGACACTGTCAAACCCTGCAATCCCGTGTACCAGAACGATCGGGTATTTTGTTTCTGTATAGCCTGCTTCTGCCATCGGTGCAGCTAACGCCGCGACTGAAATGGCCGCAGTTAGCGACTTCTTGAGTAAGTGTTTCATTGTATTTACCTCAGTTATTTTTATTTTAATTAGGTGTTAGAGGTACCAGCTGGAACATTAAATATTGTCGAAACGCGCTTATTATTGTTTTTATGTGACTGATTCAGTGTAGAGGGTTGTTGTTCAAAAAAGGATCGCCCATATGGGTAGGCTATTAAGGAGAGGCAGGTAACGGGTCATGGTGATGACTTTTTGTGACTGGTTCTTTGTGATTGTCTTTTTGTAAATCACTCTTTTTGTAAATCACTAATTTGATCGCCGGAAGTGCGAGGGGGATCTACCCGACCAGCGAGTGAAGGCGTGGTTGAAGGATGCAGGCTCTGAGTAGCCTAGACGGTCTGCAATGGCTTCAATCGGGAGTTGTGTTTTCGACAGAAATGTTTTGGCTTTGGTGAAGCGGATTTGATTTAAAAGTTGCTGGAAGCTCGAATCTTCGTCTTTTAAATGACGGCGTAAACTGCGCGGGGAAATGCCAAACAGGGTTGCTACTTCTTCCAGCTTAGGGAATTGATATTCAAACAGTTCCAGATAGGCGAGTACCTGATCTGCCAGATTGGACGAGGTTTGTGCGCGTTCCAGCAGAAGCGCATCGCATTGCGATTTATACAAGTTGAATGCGAGTGGGTTGGCTTGTGGAAAGGTTTGACCCAAGTTGACGTTACTGATTTCCAGATGGCTGTAGGGGGCGTCGAAAATCACAGGGCAATCAAAAAACGCCTCATACTCTTTTGCAAGGCCATTATCAGAATGAGGAATCCAAACGGCTTTTAATTCCACTGTTTCATTAATGATTTTGAGAATATCGAGGAGTAGTTGGTACGTACCTGCAATATCCCGGTCAATCAGGAAATCTCTGACAGAGTCGGGTAGCGGCGAGACAAAAATATTCAGACCGCTCTGGTTAGGTGACAAGTCTAACTCGATAGTACCGTATAGGTAGGTCAGATCTTGGTACTGAACTCCCATCCGACACGCTTCATAGGCATTAGGGGCTGTCATTAACATCAGCGTGAACGGGCCATAGCCCACCAGACTGAATTTTTGTCCCAGTTTAAGGCCACACATGGGGTCATCAATCTTAGGCACCAGTTCATGCAAGATTTTCAGCTCTGTCGCTCGATCGATTAATCCGAAAGGATCGAGATGATCCATCGAAAAACCATACTTTTTAAGGATGTCTGAACAATCCAATCCCATATCATTCAAGTTGTGAATGGCAGAAACCAGGCTAATAAGGGATCGTGTCGACATAAGTGTAGTTGGCCTAAATTATCAATTTTTGGTCATTCTTAATTCTGTTCATCCAAGATTAAGGCAAACTATACTTTTGAGCAATGACTCATGTTTAACGGAAGTTAAACGCAAACATAAGAAGAATAATCATTAACCATTGAGGTAAATGTGGAGGGAGTATGTCCTATCAACACACGCCGACTGAAATGTCCGGTGAACAAGTACAAGTAGCCATTATTGGTACAGGTTTCTCTGGCTTATGTATGGCCATTAAACTGTTAGAAGCGGGTATCACTAACTTTGTTCTGCTTGAAAAGAAGGATCAAATCGGTGGCACTTGGCGAGATAACACCTATCCCGGCTGTGCTTGTGATGTCCAATCGCATTTGTATTCCTATTCATTTGAAGGGAACCCTGAATGGTCAAAGGTGTTCTCGGGCTGGAAAGAAATTCAGGATTACACGCTTGGTTGTGCCGAAAAATACGGTTTAAACAAATACGTTCGTACCAATTTTGAAGTGAAGTCGGCCGTTTTTGATGAGACTCAAGGGGTCTGGACGCTGACCAGTGTCGATGGTCATCAGGTGAAAACCCAAACCTTTGTAATGGGCACCGGACCTTTGCATGTACCGGCAATACCTAATCTGCCAGGTTTGGATTCTTTTAAAGGGGAAGTATTTCATTCCGCAGAGTGGAATCACGACTTCAACATGAAAGGGAAGAAAGTCGCTTCCATTGGTACCGGCGGATCGGCCATTCAGTATGTTCCTGAAATTGCACCAGAGGTCGATCAGTTGTATGTCTATCAACGCACACCAGCCTGGGTTTTACCGAGAAATGAGCGCGCTTATACCGGTGTCGAGAAGTGGATGTTCCGCAACGTGCCTGGCGCTCGAAAAATGTATCGAAGCATGTTGTATTGGATGAATGAGTCGAGACTCTTACCCATTCTGCACCCCAAAATGGCGAATCTACTGTCCAAGCTGGCGAAGCTCCATATTCGAAAATACATAAAAGACCCTGAACTTCGAGAGAAGCTGACACCGAATTACACCATCGGTTGTAAGCGCATTCTGATTTCTAATAGGTACTTACCTACCTTCAACCGATCTAATGTGGAACTGGTGACTGATGGCATTCAGTCAATTGGTGAAGATCACATTGTGACGCGTGATGGAAAGAAAAGAGAAGTAGACGCCATCATTCTAGGGACGGGGTTTCATGCGGACCCGAGAAATTATATGAAAAACTTCACCATTCAAGGTAAGGATGGCATGAAGTTGTTGGATGCCTGGAAAGAGGGGGCGGAAGCGTATTTTGGTATTACGGTTAAAGGCTTTCCGAATATGTTTCAACTGGTTGGCCCGAACACTGGCTTGGGTCATAACTCAGTAATTTTTATGATCGAATCTCAAGTGCATTACGTGATTGAATGCCTTAAGAAAATGAAAGCCAAAAACGCACAAACCCTGGAAGTAAAACCGGATGTACAAGCTGGCTTTAATGAGTGGGTACAGGCGGGGCTGAAAAATACCGTGTGGTCTTCCGGGTGTGCGAGTTGGTATCTGCAAGACGATGGTAAGAACTTCACCATCTGGCCGGGATCAACTTGGAGCTATCGCCTCAAAACCCGTAACGTACCTGATCAGAGTTTCTACTGGAAAGCTTTGTCAGAGCTGCCATCAAAAGCGACTGCACAGGCTAGCGATCAGCTCAGTGTTTCGGATCAAACGGCTCCATTAGCCGCCACTAAATAATAAATAGGAAGAACAAGTTAGATGAAAAAGCTAGTTATTGGATTACTGACGGTAGCCGTATTGTTAACCGGATATATGGTTCTAGGGTCCATCTATAAATACGAACTGTACGACATGGCCATGACGGCGGAGAAGTCGCGTGCGGACTTGGTGGAAAAGGAAGTGGATATCAATGGTATTAAGGTCAGCTATTTGGAAGGGCCGAAACCGGAAGGTAAGCCTACCATGCTGTTGATTCACGGATTTGCTGCGAACAAAGAAAACTGGATTCGTTTTGCTGGAAACCTTAATGAGGACTATCACATCGTTGCTGTGGATTTGTTAGGGCATGGCAAAAGCACTAAGAACCCTGCATTGCGTCATGACCTGGATGATCAGGTTCAATACTTAATCAACTTCCTGAATGCCAAACAACTCACCAAAGTGCATCTGGTGGGTAACTCTATGGGTGGCGCTATTTCATCACTCTTTGCCGCTACGCATCCTGAGCGCACATTAAGTGTGAGCTTGGTGAACCCTGCGGGTGTGTTTGATCATCGCAGTGTTCTTCAGGATTATCTGGATCGCGGTGAAAACCCTCTGGTTGTGAAAAAAGTTGAAGACATCTACACCTTGCTGGACTTTGCGATGGAAGAAAAACCTTTCGTTCCTTGGCCTATTCCTGTGGTGGTCGCCGAGCGCTCAATGGCGAATCAAGCGCTGAATGAGCAAATCTTCGAACATTTGAAGACCGATCAACACAGCTATAACTTCAAGGATGAACTGACCAAGATTCAGGCTCCGGCGTTGATCATGTGGGGTGAGCAGGATCGTGTTATCAACTATAAAAACTCTGAAATCTTTGATCAGCTGATTCCAACATCACGTACTTTGATTTATCCCCATATTGGGCATGTGCCAATGATTGAGATTCCTGAGCAGTCGGCGTCAGACATTGATGCATTTATCAAAGGTAATGCTTGATACGATCAGTCCGTAAAAACAAACCCATATAATTATAAAAATACATCTTTGGTATGAGCCTTTCTGTTGTAGGCAGGCTCATACTTAGTGGCTCAGGAGAAGAATATTGAAAAGCCTAAAAAATAAGGTGGCGGTAATTACCGGTGCGGGCTCAGGTATCGGACGAGCGTTGGCGCTACAGATGGCAAAAGAGGGATGTCAGTTGGCTCTCTCTGATGTGAATGAAGTCGGGCTCAAAGAAACCCAATCTCTGGTGGAGCAACAAAGTAATAGCTCGGTAAAGGTGAAGACTTACTCACTGGACGTTGCTGATAAAAATGCGGTTTTCCAACATGCCGATGATGTTGAGAAAGAGTTTGGGCAAGTTAATCTGGTGTTTAATAACGCCGGGGTAGCATTATCCGCCAAGCTGGTGGAAGTCGATATGGCCGACTTCGAATGGTTAATGAATATCGACTTTTGGGGCGTGGTTTACGGTACACAGGCATTTTTGCCTAAGTTAATTGCCTCTGGTGATGGTCATATCATTAACATTTCCAGCGTGTTTGGCATCATCAGTGTACCGAAACAAGGCACCTATAACGCAGCGAAGTTTGCTGTTCGAGGGTATACCGAAGCCTTACGACAAGAGCTGATCTTGGATAATCTTCCGGTGCAGGTGAGTTGTGTTCACCCTGGGGGTATTCAAACCGAGATTGCCCGTAATGCGCGTATTGGTGAGAGTGAATGTCGGGAATCAACCGATTCCACCTTTGATAAACTGGCTAAAACGTCGCCTAAAAGAGCGGCTGAAATCATTATCAGTGGTGTGAAATCGAATAAAGCACGAATTCTGGTGGGGCCAGATGCTCATGTGATCCATATGTTGGCGCGTGTGTTAGGTGCTCGTTACCAATCGCTTACTCAGCTTTGGGCGAAGAAAATGATTTATTAATGGATTGATGCGCTTTCTATTTATTAAGCGTGGGCAATCGAAACATGCATAACGATCGAAACATGCATAACGATCGAAACATGCATGGATAACGTCTCTGATCCAACGAAGTAATTACTAGAGTCCTTTCGTTGAATTTATACTCCGCCTTGTGCGGAGTTTTTTTTGTCTGCTTTAATGGCTTCCATCTTTTATCCATGATTATTAATTTTATTTAATCTATCATCCATCACGCGGTTAATAGACGATTTATAGACTGGCCTTGTCATTAAGAACTTAGGAAGCGCACAAATGAATATGTTGATGAAAAAGGTCTCTGTCTACGCTGTTTCAGTTTCTACCATGTTGGGGTTTATTGCTGTCTCAACACCTGTGTCGGCGGATGGTGAAGCCGAGTTACTTCAAATGAAACGTACACCGGTGAGTGTTGAACCGGCCCTTATTGCCATTAATGATGCATTTCCGGGTTTGATTTATGAGTTGGAACTGGATGAACACCGAGGGCAATTGGTATACGACGCCGAAGTGGTGAATCTTAAGGATGGAACACTTTATGAAGTGATGTACCGTCCGGTGAGTGGCAATGTCGAGCTGAAAGAAACAGAGAATATTTCGCTACTCGGGTTTAATCGCTTTAATAAAGCTGAGCTGCATGCTCTGGAGTTGATGGAGCAGCACAAGTACTCCCTGATTGATCAATTGGCTAAGGTGAAGGCCAACTATCCTGGCGCGATAAGAGAAGTAGAGTTAGAGAGTGACAAAGGGGTCAGCTATTACAAAATTAAGCTGATATCTCCGGAAGGTGTTCGAAGGAAAGTGATTCTAGATACTGAAAACGGAGAAATGATTCCGGTAATGGATCATGACTGACTCGGTTTCTCCGCTTAGGTATCAGTCACAACCAGTAAATAATGAGATTAGGAACGTGAAAATACTGATTGTCGAAGATGACAGAACAACTCGTGACTTCCTGCAACAAGCCTTAACGGAGCAGGGGTATTTGGCAGAAGTTGCTGAAGATGGCCAGGACGGTTTATTTCAGGCAATGGAGCTGAATTTTGATCTCATTATTCTTGATCGTATGTTACCAAAAATGGACGGTTTGACTGTGTTGCAAGCTTTGCGCTCCAGTGGTCGTTCAGTGCCAGTGCTTATTTTAAGTGCCTTGGACAGTGTGGATGAACGTGTTAAAGGGTTGAAGCAAGGGGGAGATGACTATTTAGTCAAACCCTTTGCGTTGGCTGAGTTGTTGGCTCGGGTGGAGATTCTGATTCGACGCACCGAGTCCGCATCGCTGACTCAACAAGTAACAGAGTTGGTGATGAAAAACCTCAAACTGGATTTATTGTCCCACAAACTGTTTGTGCATCAGCAAGAGATTGAACTGCAACCTAAAGAGTTTCAGCTGCTGAAGTATTTGTTAGAGCATCCTGGTCAGGTGGTTACCCGGACAATGTTGTTCGAAGCGGTCTGGAATTATCAGTTTGACCCACAAACCAATGTGATTGATGTACACGTGGCGAGGCTTCGTAAAAAGTTAGCTGCCACTGGTTGCCTGGTTGAGATTGAGACGGTGAGAGGGGTGGGCTATCGTCTTTCCTCTGACTAAGCATACGGTTCGTCGCCTTCGGAATAATTCAATTTGGCGACTAACTATGCTCTACACCTTTATCACCACCTTGTTGGTCACGGCGGTGATGTCGGGTGTCTATTACTTTAGTGTCGGGCAGGTGGTTCGAGCACAAGAACGTAATTTTAGCGAAGCGGTGTTACAGCACCGATTGCTGTCTAAACAGTTGACGCTTGAGGAATATAAAATTCAGTTCACTCCTGAGTTTCAGTTGTCGGATACCCTTAGTTTTAGTTTCCAGTGGGGAGCAAACCCTTCCGAGATTGTTGGTCGCTTGTCTTTGATTCCCAGAGAAGTCGCCTCTTGCCCGCAAGTCTCCCAATTTCCTGTCTATCAGGCTCGTTATGGTGCAATAGAGATTCTAACTGGCTGTACCATTCCTGCTCATGATGGGCGAGTCTTAATCGCACAAAACCGCCAAGGCTTGGATCGTTGGCAAATGCTGTTTAAGAAAGCCAGCCTTTTCACCTTATGTGCGACTGTCTTGTTTGGCAGTATTTGTGGTTGGTGGTTCTCACGTAAGCTCATCCGTAAAGTGACTTTGTTTAATTATACGGTCTCGAAAGTTGAGCAAGGGGACATGACGGCACGAGTTCCGGAGCGTGACAATGGTGATGAATTTGATGAGATGGCTCAGCACATTAACCGGATGCTGAATCAATTGGAATCTACCTTCGAAACCATTCGTGGCACTACTGATGCCATCGCTCATGATCTTAGAACACCATTAAATCGGATGCGTTTGAAGTTGGAACGCTTAGTGTGTCTACCGGAGGGTGAGATCAAGGCAGATGAATTGGCTGATGTGTTGGCCGAGCTGGATACCGTCTTGTCGACCTTTAACTCGATGCTTGAATTAACCAGGCTAGAGCACGGTATTCTGAGTATGGATCATGAAGAAATTAATCTCAGATCTGTAGTGGAGGATGCGCTGGAATTGATCGAACCTTTTGTGGATGATCAGGGTCAGTCGATGACATCTCAACTAAATGATGTCTATCTTCATGGTGATCGTAATCTGCTCTTCCGAGCGATCTACAACCTTTTGGATAATGCTGTGAAATACTCAGGTTCTGAGGCTCAGATCGGAGTAACCTTAACTGATCAACAGTTAGTGATTGCTGACTCAGGGCCGGGCATTGCGCCGGATCAAATTGAGAAAGCATTTCAGCGATTGGGGCGTTTGGATTCCAGTCGCAGCCAGAAAGGCTATGGTTTAGGGTTGTCGATAGTTAAAGCGATTTTAAAACAGCAGGGTATGAAGATAGAGTTGAAGGATAACCAGCCAGGGTTAAAGGTTGTGATTTATCTTTCAAGGAAATAAGTAGAGATTAGAATAAAAAAACGGGCTGAAATGGCCCGCTTTTTTATTGCTGTTTGTTCTGCCGTAAATGCTGTTGAACTTAGCTTTTCAACGACTGAACAACTTGCTTGAAGATACGTGGACTTGCCACAAAAGTATCTTCACCAGGGCGTGGTGCACCCTTGGAATCACCAACCAATGCGCCGGCTTCTTTAGCAATCAGAATTGCAGCGTCCAACTTGGTTCTTGATCCTTTCACGATTGCCGCTTCAGTTTTGCCAGAAGCCGCATAGGCAATTGATAACAGTGGGCTGTCGATGTCACACAGCTGATAGCCTGTTGCGCTTAGCTTCTGAGCAGTTTCAAAGTTTGCGCTGTTTAGGAAGTTTCCTGATACCACTTTACCAGCAACTGAGAAGTTGTCAGAGAAACGGATACGGCGATCATTGCTCTGAGCACCACGACCTTTTGATGCAGTAAACTCTTCTTGTGTTGCTGGATTAATAATAACGGCGTGTTCAGCAACATCGCGGAAGTAGTAGGTCACAGCAAGTGCGTAACTTGGAATTTGTCGGATGTATTGACTTTGAGAGTCTAGAATTTGGATTTCCCAGCGGGATTGAGCGGCACTGTCACCAATCGCATCAAACTGACCCACGATGTAATGTTCTGGGTAGCTTTTAGCAAGTAGGCGAATAATCTGTTGTTCTGCATTGCGAAGATAGCTTGGCAGAATGGATGCAAGTGGTTTTCCTTCACGAATTTCGGAATCAAGACGATCCTGTCCAGACACAAGAGATTCAGCTGCGCGACGAGCCGCGCGCAGGGCATTATTCAGGTATGGGTGCATTGCGTATTCACCTGGTTGGTTAACAGTACTTTTAAAAGAGCGGAGTATTTAAACTCGGGACCCGGCAATATTTTGAGAGAGGAAAAGACTTACAGAAACTCCTGAGCTCTCGTTTCGTACATTGCCTGATCAAAATTTGGGCGCATTATATCAGAAGCGTTAAAAAGGTCTAGCGACTTTCGAGTAAAGGTTTTTATTCGAATGTATCTGTGGATTTGTTACACTGTCCGGCTTCTTTTACGTTGCATATTAGTTTTTAGTTACACGCAAGCAACGAGTCACATGCAAGCAATAAGGGGTTTAGCGTCATGACCGAACAAGATAAAGAGATAACGGCTTTGAGCTTTGATCTGCTATCAAATGTTCGTGTGGTGATGGTCAATACAACGCTTCCTGGCAACATTGGTTCTGCGGCAAGAGCAATGAAAACCATGGGTTTATCTGATTTGGTATTGGTTGATCCGAAAAAACCGATCAATGACGAGGCTGTGGCGCGTTCTTCTGGCGCAACCGATATTCTGGAAGCCGCGAGACAAGTTGCAACGCTGGATGAGGCTGTAGAGGATTGTAGCCTGGTGATCGGTACCAGTGCTCGTTCCAGAAGCATTCCTTGGCCATTGTTAAATCCTCGTCAATGTGCAGAACGAACTATTCTGACATCGAAACGTCAAAAAGTTGCAATAGTATTTGGTCGTGAGGATCGAGGATTAACGAATGAGGAACTGGCAAAGTGTCAGGCTCATGTTCATATCCCGACAAATCCGGATTACAGCTCGTTAAATATTGCATCGGCCATTCAGGTAATTTGTTACGAACTAAGAATGGCTGTGGAATCTGAAGTAAACCCGTCACCCGAATTTTGGGGGGTGGATTGGGATAAAGAATTGGCTTCGGCGCAAGAGATTGATGGCTTTATCAATCACCTGGAAACGGTAATGGTGGAATCAGAGTTTCTTGATCCTGAAAACCCAAGATATGTAATGACTCGGTTAAGACGTTTATTTAACCGAAGCTTACCTGATAAGGTAGAAATTAATGTATTGAGAGGTATCCTTTCCTCGATTTCGAGAAAAATGAAATCATAGAAATGGATAGCCCTGATGAGTGTTGATACGAAAGTATGTGTACACTTAGATAAGAGGTTGTGATTCATGAATATGAATCCGAACTAACTTCATTAAATGGTTATGTAGATATGCGCTTTATTAAACGACAGTTAATGATCAAGGAACGATGTTGTTGCTCTTAATTGATTTGAGAACCCGATTGAGTTTCCGTTAATTTAGATAAACAACAGAGAACATTATGTTTAAACGTTTAAAAGAAGATATCCGCAGCGTATTTGATCGTGATCCGGCCGCGCGTAATTCCTTTGAGATTCTGACTAACTATCCTGGCGTACATGCCATTTTGATGCATAGAGCGGCTCATGCTTTGTGGAAAAAAGACTTAAAACTGGCGGCGCGCAGCTTGTCGAGTTTCAGTCGTTTTGTCACAGGTATTGAGATTCACCCTGGTGCGACCATTGGTCGTCGTTTCTTTATTGATCATGGCATGGGCGTTGTGATTGGTGAGACGGCTGAGATTGGTGATGATGTAACTTTGTACCACGGTGTGACCTTAGGGGGGACGACGTGGAATAAAGGGAAACGTCATCCAACCTTGGAAGACGGAGTGGTTGTTGGCGCGGGTGCTAAGGTGCTTGGTCCGATTACGGTGCATAAAGGTGCCAAAATAGGGTCTAACTCGGTGGTCACCAAGGAAGTGCCTGAAGGCGCAACGGCAATCGGTATTCCTGGTCGTATCATCCGTAAGCAAGATGAAACAACGGATGAGGCAGAGCGTCAGCGTCGAGCAATGGCCGAGCGTATTGGATTTGTGGCTTATGGTGAAACTCAAAATGTGAATGACCCAATCGCCCAGTCAATTCGTGGTTTGTTAGATCATATTCTGGCTGTGGATCATAAGCTGGAGTCTATGTGCCAAGCACTTGAGAAACTTGATAGCAATTACCATGACGAAGCATTGCCTGAGTTGAACCCGGATGATTTTGCTGGTGTCACCAGTGATGACCGTCCGTCTGATGTGGTTGCTGAATTGTTATCTGAAGAGAATCGTAATAGTAACGATTAGTTATCTTTCTAAGGCGCTGAGTTCTTCAGCGCCTCATATCTGCCCTTTATCCCGTTTGTGTGTTGATTTCTGCTTGGCTAGTGACAATCGTGTTCTACGGCTGTACAATGCCGCGCATTCCTATTATGGCTGGATTCCCAGCAATTCTAAGCTTCATTCATTTCTTTTTGTCTAATAACCTAGTGTTTTGGTATGTCTTTTACTTGACTTAAATAGTCGGGTATTTATAATGATAGTCACTCTCGTGAACTGTAAATAGAGGTTGGTTCAATGCGTTTGACAACCAAAGGTCGTTATGCAGTAACGGCGATGCTTGATTTAGCACTTCATGCCGAAAAAGGTCCTATCAGTCTGGCTGACATTTCTCAACGTCAGGGCATTTCTCTTTCTTATCTTGAACAGCTTTTTGCCAAGCTTCGTCGAAGTGGCTTGGTAAATAGTGTGCGTGGTCCTGGTGGTGGTTACCGATTAAGTCGTGATGGTTCTGAGATCTTTGTGGCTCAAGTAATTGATGCCGTTAGTGAGACCGTAGATACCACTCGTTGTGGTGGCACTGGTGGTTGTCAGGATGGTGATCTCTGCCTGACTCATTATTTGTGGCAAGACCTCAGTGAACAGATTCATGAGTTTTTAAGTGGAATTTCACTGGCACAATTAGTGGCAAAAACTGAAGTGAGAGAAGTGGCTCAAAGACAAGATTTAAAACAGCGCCAAGGTATGCTGGATAACATTATTACGTCCATGTAAGCCATTGCGTTAAATTCTCTTTGATCATTTTAATGGGGTGCAGTAGTCACTGTGTCTAAGACCATTTTTCTTGTACAGGGTGTTTAGGTAAATGCGTACACCTATATATTTAGATTATGCAGCAACAGCTCCGGTCGATCCTCGGGTTGCTGAAAAAATGTATGATTGCCTGACGTTGGAAGGCAATTTCGGTAATCCTGCGTCTCGTTCTCATAAGTATGGTTGGTTGGCTGAAGAAGCTGTTGAGATCGCTCGCGGTCAGGTGGCGGATTTAATTAACGCCGATCCCAGAGAAATCGTTATTACCTCGGGTGCAACCGAATCGGATAACCTGGCATTGAAAGGTGCTGCTCATTACTTATCTTCCGAACAAGGTGGCGCCAAAGGTAAACATCTTATTACTTCTGCTTATGAGCACAAGGCTGTGTTGGATAGCTGTAAAGCGCTGGAAGCTGAAGGTTTTGAGATTACCTACATTAAGCCTACGTCTGACGGCTTGATTTCTGTAGAAGATATAAGCGCAGCTATTCGACCTGATACGCTGCTAGTTTCCGTTATGCATGTTAACAATGAGTTGGGCACAATTAATGATATTGCGGCCATTGGCCAGCTCTGTCGTTCGCGCTCTGTTTTGTTTCACGTAGATGCAGCTCAAAGCGTGGGTAAGATCCCTGTTGATGTGAAATCCATGAATGTGGATTTGATGTCGATTTCTGCTCATAAGCTCTATGGTCCAAAGGGTATCGGATGTTTATTTGTTCGTAGGGACCCTTCTGTTAAAATTCTCGCCCAAATTCATGGCGGTGGTCATGAACGTGGTATGCGCTCAGGTACTTTGGCTACCCATCAGATTGTAGGTATGGGTGAAGCGGCAGCCATCGCTTCGCGAGAACTGACTCAAGAAATGGAATACCTTACTGGATTACGAAATAAGCTCTGGCATGGTTTTCAGGCTTTAGATTGTGTGTCTGTTAATGGCACCTTAGATCGTCATATCCCAGGTATTTTGAATGTAAGTTTTTCCGGCGTGGATGGGGAAACCTTGTTGATGTCTTTGCATGACATCGCTGTAAGTACAGGCTCTGCGTGTACCTCAGCCACTGTTGAACCTTCTTATGTTCTGAAAACGTTAGGCCTGAACGATGAACTGGCTCATGCCTCGATTCGTTTTTCAATTGGTCGGTTTACCACAGAAGAAGAAATTGATTACACCGTTAACAAGGTTGTTGAGGTGGTGAGTCGCCTTAAAAGCTAAGGCGATTCAAAACGGGTCAGACATATAGGCCCACAGGAATATAAATTATTAATACTGATTGCTTTTAGGCGGTAGTTGAAAGCGACGCTTGATTAGGAATCCCTGCTGAGGGGAGTAGTTTGATGACTGAAGAAATTAACGAGTTAATCAAAAGTGAATACGAAGCTGGCTTTGTGACGGACATTGAGTCTGAGACATTGCCACCGGGTATCAATGAAGATGTTATTCGTTTTATCTCTAAGAAGAAAAACGAACCTGAGTGGTTGCTGGAATGGCGCCTGAAGGCTTTCAATGTATGGCAGGAGATGGATGAGCCTAAATGGGCCCATGTTCATTATCCTGAAATCGATTTCCAGGCGGTATCCTATTATTCTGCGCCGAAAAGCATGGATGACAAACCTAAGAGCCTGGATGAAGTTGATCCTGAATTGCTTCGCACCTATGAAAAGCTGGGTATTCCTCTTCATGAACAAGAGATCCTGGCCGGTGTTGCTGTGGATGTGGTATTTGATTCTGTTTCTGTTGCCACCACATTCCGTGAAAAGCTAAAAGAAGCCGGTGTGATTTTCATGCCAATCAGTGAAGCGGTGCATGAGCATCCTGAACTGGTTCAGAAATATCTTGGTAGTGTCGTTCCTCAGAAAGATAACTACTATGCCGCGTTAAACAGTGCGGTATTTAGTGACGGTTCATTCGTTTACATTCCTAAGGGCGTGCGTTGTCCGATGGAGTTGTCCACATACTTCCGCATTAACGAACAAAATACAGGTCAGTTTGAACGTACCCTAATTGTTGCGGATGAGGGAAGTCACGTCAGTTATTTGGAAGGCTGTACCGCACCGATGCGTGACGAAAACCAATTGCACGCAGCGGTGGTTGAGCTGGTTGCGCTGGATAACGCTGAAATTAAGTACTCTACCGTTCAGAACTGGTATCCGGGTGATGCTGAAGGTAAAGGTGGTATTTATAACTTCGTGACCAAGCGTGGTGTTTGTCATACCAATGCTAAGATTTCCTGGACTCAGGTAGAGACAGGTTCTGCAGTAACCTGGAAATACCCAAGCTGTGTATTGAAAGGCGATAACAGTATTGGTGAATTCTATTCCGTTGCTTTGACTAACAACTACCAGCAAGCGGATACGGGAACCAAGATGATTCACTTGGGCAAGAACACCAAGTCGACCATCATCTCAAAAGGTATTTCAGCCGGTAAAAGCCAGAACGCCTATCGTGGCTTGGTTCGTATGAACCCGGGTGCAGAAGGTGCTCGTAATTACACCCAATGTGATTCCTTATTGATTGGTGATAAGTGTGGTGCTCACACCTTCCCATACATCGAAAGTAAACACCCAAGCGCCGTTGTAGAGCATGAGGCGACGACATCTAAAGTGAGTGATGATCAGTTGTTCTTGTGTCAACAGCGTGGCATTGACGTCGAAAAAGCCGTTTCCATGATCGTGAACGGTTTTTGTAAAGAAGTATTCAAAGAGCTACCTATGGAATTCGCGGTTGAAGCAGGCAAGTTGCTTGAAGTCAGCCTAGAAGGTTCCGTAGGTTAATCTGGTTTGATGAAGAGATAGAGAGAATATTAATGTTAAGCATTAACGATTTGCAGGCAAAAGTAGAAGACAAAGACATTCTTAAAGGTCTGAATCTGGACATCAAACCAGGCGAAGTTCACGCGATTATGGGCCCGAACGGTGCTGGTAAGAGTACGTTGGGTAATGTGCTTTCTGGTCGTGAAGGCTATGAAGTGACGGGTGGTTCTGTTCAGTTTAAAGGTAAAGACCTGTTAGACATGGAACCAGAAGAGCGTGCTCGTGAAGGTTTGTTCCTTGCGTTCCAATATCCGGTTGAAATTCCGGGTGTATCGAATCTTGAGTTTTTGAAAGCATCTGTGGATGCGGTTCGTGAGCATCGTGGTCAAGAACCAATGGACTCTGTGAGCTTCATGAAGTTGGCTCGTGAGAAATGTAAAGCGGTAAATCTTGATCAGAACTTCCTTAAGCGCGGTGTGAACGAAGGTTTCTCCGGCGGTGAGAAGAAGCGTAATGAAATCATGCAGATGATGTTGCTTGAGCCGTCGGTTTGTATTCTTGATGAAACCGATTCAGGTTTGGACATCGACGCGTTGCAGGTGGTGGCTGACGGTGTGAATTCTCAGCGTAGCCCGGATCGTTCTTTCATCGTTGTAACTCACTATCAGCGTTTGCTTGATTACATTGTGCCTGACTATGTACACGTTTTGGCGGGCGGTAAGATTGTGAAGTCTGGTGGCAAAGAACTTGCGCTAGAGCTTGAAGAGAAAGGCTACAGCTGGATTGACGAAGAGGTCGCGTAAGTCATGACAGAAGCGGTAAATCAAACATTTGACTATGCAGCGCAAGCCGCTCAGTTTGCTGAGCAAACGTCTGCGCCTGCATGGCTGGATTCTTTAAAAGCTGAAGGTGTTAAAGCCTTTGGTGAATATGCCTGGCCAACTCGTAAAACAGAACATTGGAAATACACCAATTTGTCGGCGTTGACGAAAGCGAACTTTGCTCAAGCAGCGCCTGCAAATTCAGCCGACCTTTCTGAGGCAGTAGCAAAACCGTTATTCGATATTGAAGGCTTGGATGCGGCTCAATTGGTATTCATCAACGGTTCTTTCAGCAGTCATTTGTCGACTGGCATCGAAGAACTGAAGGCTCTGGATTCTGTTGAAGTGGTTCGTTTTTCAGAAGCTAATGAAGAGCAGCAGCAATCAATTACCTCTCATCTTGGATCGATTACTCTGAACGATCAGCATATGTTCAGTGCTTTGAATGCGGGTCAACTTGAAGATGGTGTGTTTGTTCGTTTTCTTAAAAATAAGAAAACAGACAAGGCGATTCAGGTTGTTCATTTGACGACCGCGCAAGATCAAGCGTTTTCAGTGAATGCCCGTTTGTTGGTTGTTTCTGAAACCGGTTCGCAAGGTGTTGTTGTTGAAAGCTTTGTATCGGATGACGAAAGTCAGTCTGCTTTGGTGAACAGTTTGACCGAGTGTAAGCTGGAGGATAACGCTAAGTTATTCCATTATCGCTTACAACTGGAGCAAGAAGACATCATTCACGTTGGCGGTATGCACGTTGCGCAGCAAGCTTCAAGTCAACTTGAAAGCTTTCATGTGGGGCTTGGCGGTAAAGTTAAGCGCGTAGATATCGTGGTGAATCATGAAGGTCCAGGTGCGCACTGTGATCTGAAGGGGGTTTATCTTCCTCAGAATAATCAGCATATCGATTATCACACCTGCATTGAGCACAAGGTTCCTCACTGTACAACGGATGAAGTATTCCGAGGCATCATTGCAGATCAAGCCAAGGCCGTATTTAACGGAAGAATTCATATTCATCCAGATGCACAGAAGACCTTGGCTGAATTAAATAACCGTAATTTGTTGCTATCGAACAAAGCGGAAATCAATACCAAGCCTGAGTTGGAAATTTACGCCGATGACGTGCGTTGTGCTCATGGTGCAACCATTGCTCAGTTGGATGAGAAGGCGATGAGCTACATGTTGTCTCGTGGTATTTCTCGTCAGGAAGCGGAAGTGATGTTGAGCTTCGGATTCATTAACGAGTTGTTGGATGATCTTGCTCATCACCCGATTCAGGAAAAATTACGCCCAATCCTTGCGCAATTATTCGATAAAGAGCGGTTTGGTAAAGATAAGTCATTAACAAGGCATATCGTATGACGACTGGTGTTGCAGAAGTAGTTGCTGAAGGCGCTTCAAAAGCGTTGGATTTGGAAACTATCCGTAAGGATTTTCCAATTTTAGATCAGCTGGTGAATGGTCATCCATTGGTGTATCTGGATAATGCAGCCACCACGCAGAAACCGAAAGCTGTGATGGATGCGCTGTCTAAGTACTATTCGAACGATAACTCCAATGTGCATCGCGGTGCACATGAGTTGAGCGATCGAGCGACTCAGGCATTCGAAGATGCTCGTGTTGTTGTTCAGAAATTCCTTAATGCTGAGGCCTCTGAAGAAATCATCTGGACGCGTGGTACAACCGAAAGCATTAACTTAGTTGCTCAGACCTTCGGTCTGGCCAATGTTAAAGCTGGAAATAATGTGATTATTTCAGCGATGGAGCATCACTCTAATATTGTGCCTTGGCAGATGTTGTGTGAGCGTACCGGAGCTGAGCTGCGAGTTATCCCTGTGAATGATCAGGGTGAATTACAGTTTGATGAGTTCTTGAAATTGTTGGATGCAGAAACTGCGTTAGTATCTGTAGTTCACGTATCGAACGCATTAGGTAGCATTAACCCAGTCAAGGAAATCATCGATGCAGCGCATCAGCAAAATGCCAAAGTATTGATTGATGGCGCTCAGGCTGTGGCGCATTGGGCTGTAGATGTTCAAGCGTTGGATTGCGATTTTTACGCGTTCTCAGGTCACAAGCTGTTTGGTCCAACTGGCATTGGCGTACTTTATGGTAAGAAAGCCCTGTTAGATGCAATGCCTCCGTATCAGTTCGGCGGCGAGATGATCGAGCAAGTGAGCTTCTCTGGCACCACTTTCAACAAGTTGCCGTATAAATACGAAGCTGGTACTCCAAACATTGCGGGTGCGATTGGTCTTGCCGCAGCGATCAAGTATTTGGAAGCCTTGGATCGTTCTGCGTTAGCAGCACACGAAGATGCACTTCTGGAGCACGCCAAGAAACGTGCAGCAGAAATTCCTGAAATTCAGCTAGTGGGCACTGCTGAGAAAAAAGCGAGTGTGTTGAGCTTCTTGATTAAAGGTGCACACCCACACGATGTGGGAACTTTGTTGGATCAGCAAGGGGTTGCGGTTCGTACCGGGCATCACTGTGCTATGCCGATTATGGATCAGTATTGCATTCCTGGAACGGTACGTGCGTCCTTTACCTTCTATAACACCATAGAAGAAGTTGATGCGCTGTTTGATGCCATCAATAAAGTGAAGATGTTTTTGTTATAAGCAACCTGAGGGTTGCGCTTGATTTGCTGTGTCTAATCAAGATTTAAATCAGAGATAAATATACATGACGGTTGAATCTTTTAACCCAGAAGATGCGGTATTAACAATTACAGACGCTGCGGCCAAGCATTTAGCGGGGCAAATTCAGCGAACTAAATCGGCAGGCATTCGTTTGGCTGTGAATGAAAGTGGCTGCTCCGGCTTTATGTATGAGTTAAATCTTACTTCAGACGTTCCGGAAGGCGATAAGGTGTTCAATCTGGCCGAAGGTGTCACCTTGTATGTGGCTGTGGATGCATTACCAATGGTGCAGGGCACCGAGATTGATTACCACACAGAAGGCTTGAACAGTACCATCAAGTTCAACAATCCAAACGCTAAGGCGCTTTGTGGTTGTGGTGAAAGCTTTACCGTTTAATGGCTGTTTTTAAATAGTCGGTTTCTGAGTGAGTGTAAGTTTCTGAATAGTAAGCACAGGTAGTAGGGTGTATGGAACGTAGAATGGTTGCCACTGTCCGTGATTGTCCAGCAAGACTGGTTCCGGCGGGCACAAAAATCAGTATTCCTTCGGGAACGTTTGTAACCATCACGCAAGCGCTCGGTGGAAACTATACGGTGACAGTTAATGGCAACATGGCTCGTGTTGATGGTACCGATGCTGATGCGCTCGGTTTGATTGCGGAAGAGCTGGAATTTTCTAATGTCTCTGACAACGTGATTCATGAAGATCATGTATGGCAAGCGTTAAAGACAGTGTTTGACCCTGAGATTCCTGTGAACTTGGTTGATTTGGGTTTGATTTATAACGTCTCTATCAATCAGGGCGAGAAAAAAGTTGTGATTGATATGACACTGACAGCACCTGGGTGCGGTATGGGCCCTGTGTTGGTAAGCGATGTTAAGTATCGAGTGGGCAAAGTTCCTAACGTAGATGACGTTGCGGTTGAGCTTGTTTTCGATCCTCCATGGCACAGAGACATGATGAGTGAAGAAGCGCAGCTCGAAACAGGTATGTTCTTTTAGTCTTAGTCAACTCAGCGTCTCGGTTGAGAACTCATTGAATGCAGAACGCTTTGAGATGGGTTGGGAATTAAGGGAGTAACACCCGGTGTTTTCCGGTACTCCCCTTGATAAACCGGGGAATAAAAGGTTAAATGCGCGCTCTGTGTAACGATTGATCAGGTTGTTTGTATGTCGAATCCATTTGGAACTGAAATTACCCCGGAAGAAATTGTAGATACGCTTGGCTTCTTTGATAGTTGGGAAGACAGATATCGCTACATTATTGATCTGGGTAAGCAGCTTCCTGAGATGGATGATGCTAAAAAGACAGACGACCGAATTGTTAAGGGCTGTCAGTCTCAGGTTTGGATTGATCACTGGTTGGAAGGCGATAAAATCATGTTGAGTGTTGATAGTGATGCTCATATTGTTCGTGGCCTTTTAGCCGTAGTTATGAGTGCCTATAACGGAAAAACTCCACAGCAAGTCCTGGATTTTGATATCGAGGCTTTCTTTAATGAGCTTGATTTAATCAAGCATCTTTCTCCTACGCGCGGCAACGGTTTGCGCTCAATGGTTCAGAAAATTCGTGAGTTGGCGACTACGCTAAGCTAACAAAAGCCCCTTTGTTCTCTATATTGACTTAGCTCAAAAAATGATCATTTAAGGTCGGGCGTTGGATTGAATTCTGTCGGTATTGAACCAATATCTATATCGACAGGAACACTCTCTGTTCCGCTTTCTTGAGTTAGTTAACTACATGGGGGTGGGTTATGGACCTTAAAAAACTTTCTCCTGCTAACTGGTTTAAAAATGAGCAGGAAGAGAAAAGTATTTCTTCTCAAACTGCATCATATAATCCTGTAACGCAGATGCATCAGGAAATGGATCGCATCTTTGATCAAGCCTTCAGAGGCTTTGGTTTTCCAACCTCTCGTTTATTATCTCAGCGCTGGCCTGAGTTAGGTGCTGATTTGGCGCAGGTGCTGAGACCTAACCTTGATATCAAGGAGGGGGATGACCATTTTATCGTCTCTGTTGAAATGCCGGGTGTTGAAAAGTCAGACGTGAACATTGAATTGAATGGTCACGACTTGATTATCAGTGGTGAGAAAAAGCAGGAAGAGACGAAAGAAAACGAAGGGTATCATTGTGTTGAAAGAAGTTATGGAAGTTTTCGTCGACTGCTTCACCTTCCTGAGTCTGCTGATCCGGAAACACTGAAAGCCAGTTTTGAAAACGGTGTGTTGTCGCTAAATGTGTCAAAAAGGATTGGCGAGCAGAATACCGGTCGAAAGATTGAGTTGGAGTAATAGATGGCGTAACTCATATTCCTTAAATAAAAAACGCCGGGCTTGTTCCCGGCATTTTTTATTTAAAAATTTTTTAGATACGATCTCGAAAAAATTACCTAAAATTAGATGTTTAATAAAATACAGAAATAGGGGAAGACTTGTAAATGGAGAATTTTTTCAGTGAGGTGGTACAGCCTTGGTCATACAAGCTGTTGATTGCCGTCGTTGTTTTTATTGTTGGTCGTATTCTGGTTAAAGTTGTGATGAGTATGGTGCGAGGCATCATGACTCGTGCAAAGACTGACGAAATCTTGGTGAACTTTGTTTCTTCAATTTTGAATATGCTGCTCATGCTGGTTGTGGTGGTTGTGTCATTGGATCAGCTGGGTGTGGATACAACTTCCTTGGTAGCCTTGGTTGGTGCAGCTGGTTTGGCTGTAGGTCTGGCGTTGAAAGATTCGCTTCAGAACTTTGCTGCAGGTGTGATGCTGGTGTTATTCAGACCGTTTAAAACAGGAGACTTTGTTGAGATCGCAGGAGTTTCTGGTGTGGTTGAAAAAATTACCATCTTCTCAACCTTGATTCGTACGGGAGATAACAAAGAAGTAATCGTTCCTAACGGCTCCATCTATTCCGGTACGATTATTAACTACTCGGCTAGAGACACACGTCGTATCGACTTGGTGGTTGGTGTGGACTATTCCAGTGACGTTCGTGAAGTTAAGCGTGTGTTAGAGGATATTTTGAATTCGCATCCCTTGGTGCTGAAAGATCCGGAACCTGTAGTGGCACTCGTGGAATTAGGCGATAGCAGTGTTAACTTCAACTTTAGACCTTGGGTTAAGACCGATGATTACTGGTCAGTGCGTGCAGAGTTATTAGAGCAGGTGAAACTGACGTTGGATGAACAGGGGATAGGCATTCCTTTTCCACAAATGGATGTTCATTTGTTTAAAGAGGCGGCTCAGTAACGGTTTTACCCATCTTTAACGTTTATTTCCATTTTTCTTGCGAATTTGAACTGTAGGATGGTTATTGAAATCTGGGAACCCCAAGTTTCCTACCCTTCGTTTTCTCAGGGCGATTTTATCGCCCTGAGCTTTTTTGCTTTTCTCTGTCCCTGCTTTTTAGTCTCAATATGCTAGTATTTATGCTAATGTTTTTAGTATTTTGTACGCTATAGCTATTAGTAATGTAAAAAACAGACGTGTTAAAACACATACTAGTCATTAAACGTAGCGATCAAAATTACCCGAAATTAATGAAAGGCACCGTACCAAATGAAGTGGATTACATTTTGTGTTGAAGACGAGGATTATTGTCATCAAGTCAGTTCAGTGAAAGAGGTACTTCGTTATGAAGAGCCTGTTCCTGTACCTGGTGCGCCGGATTTTGTGGCAGGGATCATTAATGTCCGTGGTGAAGTGATGGTAGTTTTGGATACCCGAATTATTATGGGATTGCCACCTTTTCAGATGACGGATGCCAGTCGAATCATTTGTCTGGAGTTACCAGAAGGTAATTTTGGGCTGCTTGTGGATTCTGTTTCAGAAATGATTGATTTTGAAGATTCGCAGCTTGACCAAGGTGCACAGCCAACCATTACTGGTTCGTCGATGATGATCAAGGGTACATACAAAGATGAGAAAGGGCTTAAGATTGCGATTGATGTGGATACTTTTGTTGCCAACTACATCGAAGAGCGTCAGGCGGCGTTAGCTTAATCAGACCCTTGTGAAGAAAAGAGCCGCGTGAGGCTCTTTTTTTATGTCTGAATTTATGGTGTTTGGAAGTTGTTAGCCCAGTAGTTGGAGTACCTGTTGTGGCCTGCTATTGGCTTGAGCGAGAACACTGAAGCCGGCCTGTTGTAGCACGGTGAGGCGGGAAAGCCTTGCGGTTTCGGCTGCATAGTCTGTATCCATTATTCTGGATCTGGCGCTCGTCAGGTTTTCTTTTTCGATTAACAGATAATTAATTCGAGCTTCGAGGCGATTTTGAGTGGCACCGAAATTGGCTCGTATGAAAGAGACTCGTTCAAGCGCCTCGTCGGCCCGAAGGATTACATCCAGAGGGTCTTTGCTGACACTTAGGCCGTCGAGTCCCAGCGCGGTAGTATTTGCACCGTACAGTCTGATTTCAAGACGATCAGATCTGGTCGCCCCCAGTTGAATGTTAATGCCTGAGAATGAATTATCATTGCGACTGGCCTTTACTGTAAAACCGGTTGGCCAAATTTCCTGCCAGTGTTCAAGGGGATCACTGTTGTAATCAATAGGGTCTTCAACTGCATCTTCTTGATCAATTGAGGGATTAGCCGGGCTTACATTGGAACCTTGAATTGAACCAGTGTCCGGGTCAGCGAGCTGGATTTGTTCGTCAAGGAAGTCAGCTCCGTTAGTATCAAAGTCTGATAAGAAGGTTGTTTCATCTGTGAAGGCGGCTCCGGTGAATCCGGCGCCGGAAACGTAGCCTCTGAGGCCACCAAGATCGGTGCTGACTTGACTGATGGCGTCATCCAGCGTGATGTTATTCGGATCTGATGACAGAACGGTCATTATGTCTTTTATGCCTTCCCCGCCTGCTGCGACAATTGAGTCGTGTAGATAGCGTACGGCAAGCGTTGCGGAGGAATATTCAGCGCTGCTACCTCCCCAGGTCGCGGGGGCTGTAGTGAATCCCTGAGAAATTAAGGCGGATGAGCTGCCAGCAGCGGCCAGATCTATGGAAATCCGTTCGTCTGCGCCATGAATAAATTCGGCAGCACCTTCTTTGAACCAGGTATTTAGTTCGCCCCAATTAGTGCTTACGGCCATAACCGCATGTGTCATTTCATGAGCAATGATTCGGTCATTATAGAAAGGCTCTGTACCGCCGTTGGGTAAATTGGCGGGCCGGAAATCTTCCATATCGATATAAAGCTCTACGCTTCCACTAACAGCGGGACCTGATGAACCAACCAGAGATTGTACATAAGCTGCTGTACCACCAGGACCGTCACTTTCAGGGTCGCCAGTGTCTGCCAGAAAAATTCCCAGCGTTTGGCCATCTCCGGTAAGGCCATAAAAGTCTGCAATCAGTTGTTCGGAAGATTCAAGCCAACCGGTAGTTAAACCAATCATGACAGCGGTTTTGGTTTCGTCGTCTTGAAGGGAAACAATGCCGTGACTTTGAAGGGGAGGGGCACTGTCATCGAGAAGATTGAGGCCATTAAAACGGGTGTGTTTGGCTGTGAAGTTAATGCTTTCTAATAGATATTCCACTTCGATCTGAAGTGCTTCTCGCTCGAAATCACTGTTGGTGCCGTTTGCAGCCTGAACAGCAAGTTCACGGATTCGTTGAATGTTTTCAGTAATACTTTCTAAGCCACCATCGGCTGTTTGGATGAGAGAAATACCATCGTTTGCGTTTCGAATGGCAGCAGTTGCTTCTCTGATGCCAGATTCCATGCGAGTGGAAATGGCAAGCCCGGCAGCATCGTCTGCAGCGCTATTAATTCGTAAGCCAGAAGAGAGTCTACGGAATACCGTACTCATTTCATTCTCGACACTGTTTAAATGCCGTTGAGTTCTTAAGGCTGCTATATTGGTATTGATTATCTGCATCGATGCTGTGTTTTTATCCCTTGTCAGAGAGTTATCGCCCGTGCTTTAGCAAACTTAAGTGTTTCTGGCTTCTTTGTTGCGATATTTGTTGTCTGTGTGGACTAGTAAATGAAACACTAACTAGCGTATAATCCGCCCGATTTTTTTATACAGCTAAACACACTTTTTGAGGAATAGTTCCATGGCGGTAGAGCGCACACTTTCTATTGTTAAACCAGACGCAGTTGGCAAAAACGTAATCGGTGAAATCCTTTCTCGTTTTGAGAAAGCAGGTCTACAAATCGTTGCTGCTAAAATGCTACAACTGGACGACGAAAAAGCTGGCGGTTTCTACGCTGAGCATAAAGAGCGTCCTTTCTTTAAAGATCTTGTTGAATTCATGACTTCTGGTCCTGTTGTTGTTCAGGTTCTTGAAGGTGAAGGCGCAATCGCTAAAAACCGTGACCTTATGGGTGCTACTAACCCACAAGAAGCTGAAGCTGGTACTATCCGTGCTGATTTCGCTCAGAGCATTGATGCAAATGCTGTACACGGTTCTGATTCAGCAGCGTCTGCTGAGCGTGAAATCGCTTACTTCTTCTCTGCAGAAGAAATCTGCGCTCGCTAAGTTTTAGCGAATGCAACATTAAGCCGAAGCCTGGTTGCTTCGGCTTTGTGCTTTCTAGATAATGGTCAACTAATTTCAAAGCACAACTTATTTTTCTCTTACAATTCGATTTATAGACCGTAAATCCTGGACTAAAGGTGAGTCATCATGAGTTCTGCAACTCCTGTTCAAAATACAGCCTCTCAAGTTATTACTACTGATAATCAATCTTCTGTTGAAAAAGTGAATCTTCTCGGACTATCCCTGGATAAGATGATTGCCTTTTTTGAAAGTATCGGTGAGAAAAAGTTTAGAGCCGTTCAAGTGATGAAGTGGATTCATCAGTACGGAATCGATAACTTTGATGACATGACGAACGTTGGGAAGGCGCTGAAAGCGAAGTTGCAAAAAGTCTCTGAGATTCGTCCTCCTGAAGTGGTTTATCACAACTTTTCCGATGATGGCACGCGCAAATGGGTTATTCGCGTTGAAGGTGGCAGTTGTGTTGAAACAGTTTTGATTCCAGCTGAAGGCAGAAATACGCTATGTGTTTCTTCTCAGGTCGGTTGTTCTTTGGATTGCAGCTTCTGTTCGACCGGTAAGCAAGGATTCCAGCGTAATCTTAGCGCAGCAGAAGTGATTGGTCAGTTATGGATTGCCTGTAAATCATTTGGCGAACGTGATCCTTCTAATCCGCGCCCTGTGTCTAATGTGGTTATGATGGGAATGGGTGAACCACTGCTTAACTTTGAGAATGTGGTTGACGCAATGTCATTAATGATGGAAGACAATGCTTATGGCTTGTCTAAACGTCGCGTGACTCTAAGTACTTCTGGTGTGGTCCCTGCATTACGTGAGTTGGGTGATCGAACAGACGTCTCTTTGGCTATTTCATTGCATGCGCCGAATGATGAATTGCGTAATGAATTGGTCCCGATTAATAAGAAATATCCAATCTCAATGTTGTTGGATGCTTGTCAGGAGTACCTCGACAAGTGTGACGACAAGCGAGGAATTACCATCGAATACACCATGATGGATGGAGTTAACGATACATTGATGCATGCTAAACAGTTGGCTAAAGTGTTGCGTCGTATTTCATGTAAGATAAACCTGATTCCGTTTAATCCGTTCCCGAATTCTGGCTATCAACGCTCCAAGCCAGAGGCTGTGAGTCAGTTCCATAGTTATTTGAATTCAGTCGGGATTGTGACAACGGTTCGATCAACTCGTGGTGATGATATTGATGCAGCCTGTGGTCAGTTGGTAGGTCAGGTTGAGGATAGAACTCGACGTAGTGCGAAATACGCAGAGGCAGCTCAATAGTCTTGGAAGTCGAATTAAATGGCCTTCATGGCTTATTTTGACTAGCAAGTGCGGTCGTCTAGCATTTAAACTGTACAGCATTGTTTGGGTTACTGATAAAGGAACGAATCAAGAAGATGAATTTGAAGGTAAACAGTCGTACTTTAATTTTGGGGTTGATGCTTGGTCTGATTACTTTGTTTTCAGGGTGTACGGTTGTTGAAACTCATAGTCGTTTTACTGAAAAGAAGGATCTGGAGAAAAATTTAGACTTCAGGGTAAAAGCCGCATTTCTTCATCTCCAGCGTGGTCATACCGAACCGGCTAAGTTAAAAGCAACGGAAGTGCTCGAGATTCGTCCGAATCATGCGCCAGCACTTGCGGCACTTGCACTTGCTTTAGAAAAAGAAGGTGAGCCGGGTGAAGCTGAAAAATACTATAAACAATCGATTAAATCTGATCCCAAATACACTCGTGGTAAAGAATTGTATGGTGTCTTTTTATTCTCGTCCGGGCGTTTTGAAGAAGCATTAAGCCAATTTGAAAAGGTTGTTGATGATAAGCTTTATGAAAATCTGGCGGCAGCGAATTTGAATTTGGGATTGTGTGCCTTGCGATTAAAGAAAATTGAGCGAGCTGAGTCTGCGTTCGAGAAATCTGTGGTTATCAATCCAAAACAAACAAAACCATACGTTCATTTAGCGCGAATTAACTATGACAGGCAGGATTATCGCTTTGCGACTCGCTATTTCAGGAATTATGAGAAGAACTTAGGGTCTGTAAATAACTATACACCGCGTACGTTGGCTTTAGGTTATCGCATTCAGAAAGGTGCAAATCGTAACGAATTGGCAACAAGATATGTTCAGCTCCTGGAGAAGTTGTATCCAAACTCTCAGGAATATGCAGAGATCTTAAAGCTTAACGCCTTTCAAAATTCCGGAAGCCTATAAAAATAAGGACAGTGAAAAATGACGGATCAATCAACTCACGAAGTTGGTCATAAAAGTACTTTACCTGTAGGTAAAATATTGGCATCCGCGAGAACCGAACAGGGCATGACTACGGATATGGTGGCTGCTCGTTTATGTTTAACTGAAAATTACATTAAGGCTTTGGAAGCTGGTAATTTTGAAGTGTTGCCTGGTGACACGTTTATCCGTGGCTATTTGAGAAATTATGCCGATATTGTTGGTTTGAATGGCGAAGAGTTGGTGCGCCTTTATATTGACCAGCAAGATATTGCTAGACAGCACGCGGAAGCTCAAAACTCGGAAAAAAATACTTCTCACGGAAATAGTAAACTTGTTTTGATTGCTATTGTGATTATCGCGTTGGTAGCAGTAGTAGTTGTGAGTCTCGAAGATGGCGAAGAACCTGCTCCTCAAGTACCTTCTTCGATTGAAAGTAGCGATGAAGCGTTATCTGAATCAGGTGTTGAATCTACTGCTACCGCAGATGAGATAGTTGCCGAAGAATCAAGCGCGACTGAGCAGGATCTTGAAGTGAACGAAGCGGTCGAGGAAACATCTCAAGAAATAGAAGCCATTGAGTCTGTTAATGATGAACCTGCGACTGAGACGGAAGTAAGCGTGAGTGCAGCAGACGATGAAGTGTCTGTTGAAAGTGAATCCCTACCTGCGTTAGCTACTGAAGCCTTGTCTTTTACTTTTAATGGTGACTGTTGGTATCAGGTTGTTGATGCAACCGGTGCAAAGCTTGCAGAGCGCTCAAAATCTGCGGGAGAGACCTCTGTGGTTGAGGGTGTTCCTCCATTCACGGTTACCTTGGGTGATACCACGGTGGTTGATGTGATGTATGAAGGTGAGAAGGTTGATTTAACCGCTTACTACGCAAGAAAGTCTGCCCGTTTTCAGGTGGGTGAGTAACTTACCGATTTACGAATAGAAATTTGAAATACAAAGTTGTTGAAGAATGAATAAAAGCCCTGAATCTCCAATTAAACGTCGTAAATCCCGTCAGGTGATGGTGGGGAACGTGCCGGTGGGTGGTGATGCGCCGATCGCAGTTCAAAGCATGACTAATACAGAGACCACCGATGTTGCGGCAACTGTGGCTCAGATTCGATCATTGGAAGACGCTGGAGCAGACATTGTCCGAGTTTCTGTGCCAAGCATGGAAGCGGCAGATGCCTTTGCTGAAATTCGACGCCAAGTGAATGTCCCTTTGGTCTCTGACATTCACTTTGATTACAAAATTGCACTTCGTGTGATGGAGTTGGGGGTTGATTGTTTACGTATCAATCCGGGGAATATTGGTCGTGCCGACCGTGTTCGCCAAGTGGTGGATTGCGCCAAGGATAAAAATATCCCAATTCGTATTGGGGTGAATGCAGGTTCTCTGGAAAAAGATCTTCAGCAGAAGTACGGTGAACCAACCGCTGATGCGTTGGTAGAGTCAGCATTCCGCCATATTGATATTCTGGATAAACTGGATTTCCAGAATTACAAAGTGAGCCTTAAAGCATCCGAAGTCTTCATGACCGTCGATGCTTATCGAAAAATTGCTGGGCAGATTGAACAGCCGTTGCATTTGGGGATCACAGAAGCAGGTGGCTTCCGTAACGGAACGGTTAAATCAGCCGTAGGTTTGGGTATCTTGCTGATGGATGGTATAGGCGATACCATTCGCGTTTCTTTGGCATCTGACCCTGTTAATGAAATTAAAGTGGGTTACGACATTCTTAAATCGTTGAAATTAAGAACGCGTGGCATCAACTTCATTGCATGTCCTAGCTGCTCTCGTCAGACCTATGATGTTATTAATACCATGAATGAGCTGGAAACACGCTTGGAAGATATCGTTGTTCCTATGGATGTGGCTGTTATTGGTTGTATCGTAAACGGGCCGGGTGAAGCAAAAGAAGCGGATGTGGGGCTGACCGGTGGTGCAACTGCTAACCGTGTTTATATCGATGGCAAACCGCACGAACGCTTGCAAAACGAGACTCTGGTTGATGACTTAGAGCGTATGATCAGAGAAAAAGCGGCATCAAAACAGAAAGAATTAGAAGATGTGATCGCGAAAGTTTGATTCGCTGGTCCATCTATTTAGTTATTTGTATTAAATTTTGAAGGTAATGTCTGGCAAGGTGATTGACACCTTTTCAGTTGAGAGAGGTTCCTTTGGCACGTATTAAAGCCATTCGCGGAATGAATGACATTCTGCCAGATCAGACCCCAGTGTGGATGTATCTAGAAGACACCATTAAGTCTGTTTTAAATGCATACGGTTATCAGCAAATTCGTATGCCAATTGTTGAGCAAACGGATTTATTTAAACGCTCTATCGGTGAAGTTACTGACATTGTCGAAAAGGAAATGTATACCTTTGACGACCGAAATGGAGAGAGCTTGACTTTGCGTCCTGAAGGCACTGCGTGTTGTGTGCGTGCCGCTGAAGAGCATGGTTTACTTTACAATCAAACTCAGCGTTTGTGGTATACCGGTCCGATGTTTCGTTATGAGAAACCTCAAAAAGGCCGTTATCGTCAGTTTCATCAAGTAGGTGTAGAAACCTTTGGCATGAATGGCCCGGACATTGATGCTGAAGTTATTCTGTTGAGTGCCCGTCTATGGAAAGAACTGGGTATTCTAGATGAGCTGGAACTTCAAATTAATACCTTAGCGTCGAATGAAGCGCGAGCTGAATACAAAACAGCTTTGGTGGCTTATCTGAAAAATCATTTCGATAAGTTGGATGCTGACAGTCAACGTCGTCTAGAAACGAATCCGTTGCGTGTGCTTGATAGTAAATCTCCTGAGACTCAGGAAGTACTTAAAGGTGCGCCGAGTTTGATGGATCATATTGATGAAGAGTCTAAGCTGCACTTTGAAGAATTGCTTGCTCGTTTGGATAAAGCTGGCATTCAGTATGTTCTGAATCCAACGCTTGTTCGTGGCTTGGACTATTACTGCAAAACTGTTTTTGAGTGGGTAACTACCTCGTTAGGTGCTCAAGGTACTGTGTGTGCTGGCGGTCGTTATGATGGCTTAGTTGAACAGTTAGGTGGACGTGCGACGCCGGCTGTTGGTTTTGCTATGGGTGTTGAACGTTTGGTTTTGTTGCTTGAAACCTTAAACGTGATTCCGGCTTCAGTAACTGAAACCTTGGATGTCTACATCACAAGTATGGGTGAAGATGCATCAATGGTAGCTATGACCCTTGCTGAACAGCTTCGTAACGAAGAGAAGAGCTTACGCGTTCAGTTGCATTGCGGTGGTGGAAGTTTCAAGAGTCAAATGAAGAAAGCAGGTAACAGTGGCGCTAAATTTGCGATTATCCTGGGCGATCAGGAAGTAGAACAGCAAGTAGCTGCGGTTAAAAATCTGCAGGAAGGAGAACAATCAAATGTTGCCTTCAATGAACTGGCTCAGTTTTTAAAAGATAATCTATAAGCACGGCTGACGTGCTTATTGGTAAACAGACAATAAGAAAAGACACTCTCTGAGAGAGACTTAAGGAATCTAGGAGAAAATTAAGTGGATTACGATCAGTTCGAACATGATACCGAAGAGAAGATCAAACGTTGGTGGGATGAAAACGGTAAGAGCTTGATTGGTGCAGTTGTTGTCGGTGTGGCGGCTGTGTTTGGTTGGGATCAATTCCAAAAGAACAGCCAGGCGGAGGCCGAAGCGGTTTCTGCTCAGTTCCAAACGCTTTTGGAAGAGCAGCTTTCATTACCTGATAACGCCTCTGAAGATGAACGTGGCAAGGTATTTGAATTGGCGACAAAGTTGCGTGAAGAAAATACGGGCTCTGCATATTCGGTGTATTCCGACCTAATCATGGCTAAGCTTGCGGTAGAGACCAAAGACTTTGCGCTTGCAGAATCGCACTTAAAAGCAGCTCATGCGACTGCTCCAACGGTAGAGCTAAAAGCTTTGGCTAACTTACGTCTGGCTCAGGTTTTATATGCTCAAGAGAAAGACGACGAAGCATTGGCTTTGTTGCCTGAGTCAATGGAAGGCGCCTTTGCAGCACGCTCTCTTGAATTACGTGCTGACATCCTTTTGGCGAAAGGGCAGCGTGAAGATGCTCGTAATGCGTATGATAAAGCGATTGCTCAAGCCGGTATGACGGGCATGCCAGTTGATCTTTTGGAATTAAAGCGCAATGACCTTAATGAAGTGATTCCAGCTGAGACGGTTAATTAATGAAGCTAGTATTTAAGCGTGTTGCTGTACTTGCTCTAATTACGTTAGGTCTTTCCGGTTGTAGCTCTAATGATGAAAATGAAGCTACGCAACCTGCTGAACTTGTGGATTTTGCGCCTGTTGTAAGTGCAGATGAAGTTTGGACTCGATGGGCCGGTGATGGTGCAGGTACTGATTCCTGGTTAAGGTTAAAGCCGGGAATAGATGGGGATTCCATTTTTGTCTGTGATGCTGACGGTGATTGCTATGCTTATGACCGCCACACAGGTGACAGCCTTTGGAGTGTCGATCTGGATGTGCCTGTTTCTGGTGGAGTTGGTGCCGGTGCAGGCTATCTGGCGGTTGGTACGTTAGACGGATTATTGATTGTCTTAAATAGCCAGGACGGGTCTGAAGTATTCAGAACACAATTGACCAGCGAAGTGCTGTCCAGCCCTGCTATTGAAGGTAATTTGTTGGTGGTACAGGCACAGAATGGCCACGTCTTTGGTTTTGATCTAACGACTAAAGAAATGAAATGGCAATACGATGCGTCTTTACCTCTGCTAAGCCTGAGAGGCACTGCTGACCCTGTTATTTCTGATTCCGTGACTTATGCGGCGTTTGCCAATGGTAAAGTGGTGGCGTTGGATAATGAAACAGGCGCCAGTCGTTGGGAGAGACGAGTCTCTGTCCCGAGTGGAAAGTCAGATCTTGAAAAGTTGTCGGATATCGATGGAACGCCAATCGTTAAGCAGGACACCATGTATGCGGTTGGCTTTAATGGCTTTATTCGCGCGATTGATCTCTATTCCGGGCGAGTTCGTTGGCAGAAAGAATTTTCATCCTGGGTTGGGCCAGCCTTTGGTTTTGGTCAAGTTTATCTGGCCTTAGATGATGGTCAGTTGGTTGCTTTGGATGATAGATCCAGTTCTGTAAATTGGAAACTGGAAGACCTTAAAAATCGTCGTCTTACACGTCCTGTCACGCTAGGTAATTACCTGGTGGTGGGGGATTTTGAAGGCTACTTGCACTTTATTTCACAACTATCAGGGACGTTCGCCGAGCGAATCAGAATTGATAGAGATGGGTTGTTATCTCCTCCAGTCGTGGTTGGCGATACTCTTTATATCTACTCCAGTGACGGAACGCTGGCTGCTGTACAAATTCGGAACGAATCCTGATCGGAGAAGATAATGGATCCAGTGATTGCCCTTGTTGGGCGTCCAAATGTGGGTAAATCTACCCTGTTTAATCGATTGACCAAATCTCGTGATGCTTTGGTTGCTGACTTTGCGGGTTTAACTCGTGATCGTAAATACGGTCAGGGCAGACTTGGTGATCGCCGCTATATGGTGATTGATACCGGCGGTATTGCTGGTGACGAAGAGGGCATCGATCAGGAAATGGCCAAGCAATCGCTGCTTGCGATTGAAGAGGCAGATATTGTTCTGTTTCTTGTAGATGGAAAAGCCGGTTTGACGGTGGGCGATGAGGAGATGGTTAAATATCTTCGAAGCTCTGACAAGCAGGCGTGGCTTGTGGTCAATAAAACCGATGGTATCGATCCTGAAACGGCAATGGCTGATTTCTATGGGTTGGGACTGACGGCTGAACCTTTTCCAATTGCAGCCTCTCAGAATCGGGGTATTAAATCCTTAATGGATGAAGTATTCGATTACTGGGATAGCTATTGCAGAGGGCTGGTTGCTAAAGGTGAACTAGAAAGCTATGAGCCTGGCGTTAGTGTTAAGCCGGATTCTCGCGGTATCAAAATTGGTGTAGTAGGGCGCCCGAATGTGGGTAAATCCACTTTGGTAAACCGCTTGCTGGGTGAAGAGCGTGTCGTTGTATACGATATGCCAGGAACTACCCGGGACTCTGTGTATATTCCTTACGAGCGATACGGTAAAGAATATACCTTGATTGATACGGCGGGTGTCAGACGTAGAAAGAACGTTAAAGAGACCGTTGAGAAATTCTCGATTATTAAAACCATGCAGGCCATTGAAGATGCCAATGTAGTGGTTTTGGTGATCGATGCCCAGGAAGGTCTGGTAGAACAAGATCTTCATTTGTTGGGCTATGTGCTTGAAGCAGGTCGGGCATTCACTATTGCGATCAATAAGTGGGATGGTTTGAGTGAAGACAAGAAAGCACACATTAAGAAAGAAATTGAGCGTCGATTAGTATTTACTAACTACGCTGATATTCACTTTATCTCAGCGTTGCATGGTAGCAACGTCGGTAACTTATACGGCTCGATTGAGATCGCGTATGAAGCAGCAATGGGCAAGTGGACGACCAACTATTTGACCCAGATTTTGGAAGATGCTGTGAAGGTACATACACCGCCTGTGGTTCGTGGTCATAGAATCAAGTTGAGATACGCCCACCAAGGGGGATCGAATCCTCCTCGAATCGTAATTCATGGGAATCAGACAACGGCGTTACCAAATTCTTATCAGCGTTATCTGGAAAATACCTTTAGACGTGTATTGAATATTGTCGGTACTCCGATGGCCTTTGAATTTAGAACGGGCGATAACCCGTTTGCAAATAAAAGGGACACGCGTACGCCGAACCAGAAGCGTAAAGATCCGAATAGGGTGAAGCCGGTCAAGAAAAAATCAGTTAAAAGGAAGTAAACTGGCGCTTATTCACAAGGCCAGTTGCATGTAATCAAAATATGATGTGCGACTGGTTAGACAAAAGTATCCGCACACTACTATAACTTACAATGGATACTTATATTTGCACTGCCGGGGACAGCCTAGAGATATTTAGTGGGGTATGAAATGCAGCCTACCGTGTCCACGCAGGCGCTTGCACCTGTATTTATTCGTTTGGCACGTCAATACGATATCCCTATGGAAGAAATCTTCCGTGGGGCAGGATTGGATCCATATAAAGTTGCTCAACCAGATAGCTACATTACACAAGACGATGTTATAGCGCTATTTGGTAGTATGCATCGCCTATCAGGAGACCCAGTATTTGGTCTTCATGTGGGTGAGCACTTGAGCTATGAAGAGCTCGATATTGTTGGTTCATTAATCGCGACCAGTCAGACTGGCCGAGATGCGATCGCTCGATTCAACGAGTACAAAAATCTTTGGCTTCCATTTATCGATATCACTATCGTTGAGGAAGCTCAGGACGTTGCTCGTATTCTGTTTGAAACTGATGAAATTGACACTCGTCGCCATGTTTATTTTGCGGAAGGTATGTTCGCAGGGGTTCTGACATTGGCAGAGTGGTTGATGGGACGACCATTAACTGTGATTGAAGTCCGTTTCCGTCATGCTCAGCCTGAGTATGTTGAAGAATACGCTCGTGTCTTTGATGCTCCTATTTTATTCAACCAAGAACGTGATGAAATTATTGTTGAAAGTGATTTGCTGGATGTACCTCTAGCGGGACATTTTCCTGTATTCCACGACAACTTGATTGAAATGGCGAACTCTAAACTTCGCCAGATGCCACATCATAATGTGTTGGTGAACAAGGTTGAGAAGTTTTTGGACGATAACTTGGGGAATGCACCTGCCAGTATGGAAGATGCGGCCAGCAAGTTTAATATGAGTTCCAGAACATTACAGCGAAAGCTGAAGAAGCAGGATACCTCGTTCGCTGTTCTTCGTGACAAGGTGCGTCAGCGAAAGGCCATTCGTTACATTCAGGAAGGTGATCTCGAAATGGATCAAATTGCTGATAAGCTTGGTTTTGCTGAAACCTCCAGCTTTTACCATGCGTTTAAACGTTGGTTGGGCTGCTCTCCTGGTGAGTACCGCAAGTCGATTCATCCTAACGCGGTTTCCTGATTTTATTCGTCCTAAAGTAGCTAATGTTTTACTTTCCCCAAGCGTTTCTCTTGGGGGTTAATCAACGTTAGTTACTTTGGCGTCGAAGCTTCCTTTTCTTAACTGAATCTTTACGGTTTCTCCTGTCGATACCTGGGTGCTGTCCTGTATCACCTGTCCATCATGGCTGGCGATGGCATAGCCTCGTTCCAAGGTATTCAGCGGACTGACCAGTTGCAGGGATTTAATCAGTGACTGAAATGTATTTCGCTTGTTGGACAGTTGCTGAGCAATTGCTCGTTGTAATCGAAGATCCAGAGAGGCCAATGACTGTTTGTGATTATTCAGTTGCTGTTGGGGGTGGTGTCTGAGGACGCGACTTTCTAACAACCTTGTTTCATGTTGTAGTATGTGAATTCGCTGTTTGATCGCTTGCTTAAGGCGCAACGTCAATTCATCCAGCTTCTGAGAATCCTTTTCCAGTTTTTGTTTCGGGCTTTGAAGTTTGCTTCTGTGAATTGCCAAGGCATGATGCATAACCTTGAGTTTTTGGCGAATGGCAAACTCGAGACGTTTTTGCTGATTGGCAAAACGGACCTTCCATTCATGTTGATCCGGGGTTGCAATTTCAGCTGCTGCAGAAGGCGTCGCTGCCCGAACATCGGCCACAAAATCGGCGATAGTGAAATCAATTTCATGCCCTACCGCTGAAATAATGGGAATAGGGCAGTGGAATATCATTCGCGCCAGTTGTTCATCATTAAAACACCATAAGTCTTCGATAGGACCGCCGCCACGACCAATGATCAATACATCGCACTTATTTTGGGATATGGCAGATTGCAGTGCAGACATGATGTACAGTGGTGCATCAGTTCCCTGTACTTGGGTTGGATAGATGGTAATGTTGGCCAGTGGGAAGCGTCTTTGAGTGACATGTAGAATGTCCTGAATCGCAGCTCCCGTAGGCGATGTAATAATACCTATCTCTGTAGCGAACTTGGGAATGGCTTTTTTGTACTCAGCGGAAAATAGCCCTTCCTGCTCCAGTTTATGTTTCAGTCGTTCATAGGCGGCCAACAGTGCTCCGGCACCATCGTGTTCCATGCTGTTTGCAACCAACTGAAAATCACCGCGAGCCTCATAGAGGGTCACCCTGGCTTTGATCTTAACCTTGTCACCATTTTTAGGGGGACGAATGACCGCTCGGTTTTGACCCCGGAACATGGCACATTTAACCTGAGCTTTGTCGTCTTTCAGTGTGAAATACCAATGACCTGAGGCAGCGGCCACAAAACCCGAAATTTCTCCGGTGACTTCAACCGATAAAAAGTGGGTTTCCAGAAGATCTTTGGTGTGTTTATTGAGTTCTGAAACTGAAAGAGGACGATTAAACAGCATGAAGAATGGCTGATCTCAGTGGCTAAAATGAAGGATTAGAAAATATTATCAGTTTTATCTTCGAATTTGGATATGATTCTTTAAGCAATTTGTTTACCAGACCGAATTACGAGGATATAATATGCGCGCATAATTCATTAGCTTCAGGAATAAATTATGCTGCGTATCGCTCAAGATGCCTTGACCTTTGATGACGTTCTTCTCGTCCCACGTTATTCCGAAATACTTCCTAAAGATGTAAGCCTAAAAACGCGTATTACACGCGGAATTGAGCTGAATCTTCCACTTGTATCCGCTGCAATGGATACGGTAACCGAATCTCGTCTAGCTATTGCTATGGCTCAAGAGGGTGGTTTAGGGATTATTCACAAAAACCTTACCATTGAACAGCAAGCGGCAGAAGTTCGTGCTGTTAAGAAGTTCGAAAGTGGTATCGTAAAAGATCCTATTACTGTTTCAAGCAATACCACTATTCGTGAGTTGATTGAAATTACTCGTCGTAACAACATTTCTGGTGTTCCTGTTGTTGATGGCGATGAGCTTGTTGGTATCGTTACCAGCCGTGATGTGCGTTTTGAATTGAATCTGGATGCGACAGTCGATTCAGTAATGACGCCAAAAGATAAACTGATTACTGTTAAAGAAGGCACCAGTGCCGGACGTGTTCGTGAGCAGTTGCACATCAACCGCATTGAGAAAGTGCTGGTTGTGAATGATGCAGGTAAGCTAGTTGGTTTGATGACGGTTAAAGATATCGCCAAGTCAAATGCCTTCCCTAATGCATGTAAAGATGATCAAGGTCGTCTTCGTGTTGGTGCTGCGGTAGGAACTGGTCCTGAAACACCTGATCGTGTTGCAGCTTTGGTTGAAGCTGGTGTAGACGTTATCGTTGTGGATACGGCACACGGACACTCAAAAGGTGTAATTGATCGCGTAGCCTGGGTGAAACAAAACTTCCCGGAAGTACAGGTTATTGGTGGCAACATCGCAACTGGTGAAGCGGCGAAAGCATTGGCTGACGCAGGTGCTGACGGTGTGAAAGTGGGTATTGGCCCTGGTTCTATTTGTACTACACGTATTGTTGCGGGTGTTGGTGTGCCTCAAATCTCTGCGATTGCGAATGTAGCGGCAGCTTTGGAAGGTACCGGTGTACCGTTGATTGCTGATGGTGGTGTTCGTTTCTCAGGTGACTTGGCTAAGGCGATTGTTGCTGGTGCAAGCGTGGTTATGGCCGGTAGTTTGTTGGCTGGTACTGATGAAGCACCAGGTGAAGTTGAACTTTACCAAGGCCGTGCTTACAAGTCTTACCGTGGCATGGGTTCACTGGGCGCTATGGGTCAAAGCCAGGGCTCAAGTGATCGTTATTTCCAGGACGCTAAAGAAGGCGTAGAAAAATTGGTTCCGGAAGGTATTGAAGGGCGTATCGCGTGTAAAGGTCCTTTAGCAAATACAGTTCATCAGTTGATGGGCGGTTTGCGTTCTTCTATGGGCTACACTGGATGTCAAACCATTGATGCAATGCGTAAAGAGCCTGAGTTTGTTCGCATTACCAACGCTGGTATGAACGAATCTCATGTTCATGACGTTCATATTACTAAGGAAGCACCGAACTACCGTGTGGGTGGCTAGGTTCTGAACTTATCGATACGGATAATGGGGCATCAGCCCCATTATTTAATTGGGTGTCACTAACGTTTTAATCGTTTGTTTTGCGTGAAAGTGTTCGCCCAGATTAGGTTTCTTCTCTTATTTTTAAGGAAATAATTTCCATGACTCAAGATATCCATGCTCAACGAATTTTGATTCTTGATTTTGGTAGTCAATATACACAGCTTATTGCTCGTCGTGTTCGTGAAATCGGTGTGTATTCCGAAATTCATGCGTTTGACATGACTGAGCAAGATATTCGTGACTTTAATCCGAAAGGAATCATTTTGGCGGGTGGTCCAGAGTCTGTGACGGAAGGTCAGTCTCCACGAGCACCTGAAGTTGTATTCAATCTGGGTGTGCCTGTTCTTGGTATCTGTTATGGCATGCAGACTATGGCAGAGCAATTAGGCGGTAAGGTTGAGTCGTCTAATATTCGTGAGTTTGGATACGCTCAAGTAAAAGTGGAAGGTGAAAGTTCACTGCTTCACGACATTCGTGATCATTTAAATGATGCCGGCGAATCTTTGCTCGACGTATGGATGAGTCATGGTGATAAAGTTGTGTCCATGCCAGAAGGTTTCCAGTTGATGGCATCAACGGATTCTTGCCCGATTGCTGGTATGTACAACGAAGAAAAGCGTTTCTTTGGTGTTCAGTTCCACCCGGAAGTAACTCATACATTACAGGGTGGTCGTATTCTTGAGCATTTCGTACTTGAGTTGAGTGGGTGTGAAAAGCTTTGGACGCCTGCCAATATCATCGAAGATCAGATTGCCAAAGTTAAAGAGCAAGTGGGCGACGGTGAAGTCTTGCTAGGTCTGTCTGGTGGTGTTGATTCCTCTGTGGTTGCTGCGTTGTTGCACAAAGCCATTGGTGATCAGTTGACCTGTGTGTTCGTGGATAACGGTCTGCTTCGTAAGAACGAAGGTGATCAGGTTATGGACATGTTTGCGAAAAACATGGGTGTTCGCGTTATTCGTGCGGATGCTGAAGAGCGTTTTCTATCCAAGTTGGAAGGCGTAGCTGATCCAGAAGCTAAGCGTAAGATCATTGGTAATACCTTTATTGAAGTGTTCGATGAAGAATCAGCTAAGCTAAGCAACTGTTCTTTCCTAGCCCAGGGTACTATCTATCCGGACGTTATTGAGTCTGCTGCTGCGAAAACCGGTAAGGCACACGTCATTAAGTCTCACCACAACGTGGGTGGCTTGCCAGAAGATATGAAGCTTCAATTGGTTGAACCGCTTCGCGAATTGTTTAAAGACGAAGTTCGTAAAATTGGTTTGGAGTTGGGTCTTCCGTATGACATGGTTTACCGTCATCCGTTCCCAGGCCCAGGTTTGGGTGTTCGTATTCTGGGTGAAGTGAAGAAAGAGTACGCTGACATTCTTCGTGAAGCTGACGCTATTTTCATTGAAGAGCTTCATAAAGCCGATTGGTATCACAAAACGTCTCAGGCGTTTGTTGTGTTCCTTCCTGTGAAATCAGTCGGTGTAGTTGGTGATGGTCGTCGCTATGAGTGGGTTGTATCTCTGCGTGCCGTAGAAACCATCGACTTTATGACAGCGCGTTGGGCGCATCTTCCATATGAATTGTTGGAGAAGGTGTCTAATCGTATCATTAACGAAATCTCCGGTATTTCTCGTGTGGCTTACGATGTGAGTTCTAAGCCGCCGGCTACGATTGAGTGGGAATAAAATACTGGTATTTCTCGTCTGCTCTCGCAGACGAGAAACCCTCATTATTTGAATTCATTCAAGCTGTCCTTCCTCTCTATATCTTTTCAATATGACAACAAATCAGCAAACCCAAGATCAACACTGGATGAAGCAAGCATTAAAGCTCGCAGCAAATGCCTGGTTTGAGGGTGAGGTTCCGGTGGGTGCTGTAGTGGTTCGGGATAATCAGATCATTGGGCAGGGGTGGAATCGTCCGATTAGCTCTTCTGATCCGACAGCTCATGCGGAAATTCAATGTTTGCGTGATGCGTCGACTCGAATTCAAAATTACCGACTGGTGGATACGACCTTGTATGTGACGGTTGAACCTTGTGCTATGTGTGCTGGTGCGATCATTCACTCCCGTGTTTCGCGAGTTGTTTTTGGTGCAGCGGAACCTAAAGCCGGAGCCGTCTGTAGCCATCAGGGAATGTTTGAACAACCACAGTTTAACCATGTGGTGGAGTGGCAAGGTGGCGTGCTTGAAGCGTCAGCCAGATTGATGATGCAGAGATTTTTTAAGTACCGTCGAAAGCCGTCAATGAAAACCTATCAAGGGTATATTGACGCCTTTCAGGTGAAGTAAAAGGTTGGTCAGAATAAAAAAGAGAGCGCTTGCTCTCTTTTTTATTGGATGTAGTTTAGACCTGAAAACTGTGCGCTAAAGCATAATAACCGGCGCGTGTACTGATGCGGGCTTTTCTTCTTCCGTGGTTGGTTCTTCTGCCGCTTTCGCAATGCGAATTTCTTCTTGTCGTTGATCATACCAGCGAAGTACATCGATATAACGGCGAATGTTCTGAACGTAGATTACTGGCTCATAACCTCTGGCGTAGCCGTATTTGGTTTTTTTGTACCAGCGTTTGTCTTGTAGCAGTGGCAAAAACTCTTTTACATCGGCCCATTGATCTGGGTTTTTTCCGGCTTGTTCTGTCAGAATACGGGCGTCTTCCAAATGGCCTCGCCCCACATTGTAAGCTGCAAGAGCAAACCAGGTGCGATCTGGCTCCTGAATACGTTCCGGCAAGCTTTTGTGGATTCGAGAGAAATACTTGGCACCGCCCTGGATGCTTTGCTCAGCATTCAGCCGATTTGAAACGCCCATATCTTTAGCGGTTGGACGAGTCAGCATCATAAAACCTCGTACACCCGTTGGGCTTTTCGCTTTTGGATTCCAGTGAGATTCCTGATAGCCGATGGCTGCTAACAGATAATAATCCTGCTCAAATTTTTCAGCCGCTGCTTCAATGGTTTTACGATATTTTGGAAGTCGCTTGTTTGTGTGGAACTTGAAGGTTTTTGCACCAACAAAGTCCAGACGCAATTGATGGCCGTAATATTTTTCTTGTAGATAAGCAATCTGTTCGGTAGTGGTAGGATCACTCAAGAAATCCACCGCTTTTTTATACAGAGTCAGATCTTCGGATTTCGTAAATAACCAGCCGATTTCATGGTTGTCTAATCCTTCAAAAGCGATTCTCAGCTCAGGGAAATAGGCTTGATAAGCTTCATAGTCGTGATCTGAGGCAATCAAAATATCGAAGTTTTGGGTATCTAATTCGGCAAACAGTGAAATGATGTCGGGAGATGATACTGCTTCCCAGGTCAGTTCTGGCAAGGCTTGGGTTGTAACCGTTAGCCAGTGTTCTGCCGGGCTACCTTTAATAACCGCTACTTTTTTTCCAATCAAATCTTTAGGCGTTTTAGGTTTTACGGAGCCCTGGCGATAAATGGCGATCGTAGATGAACTCGCGTAGGTTGGCGATATCAGCTGATTTGGTTGGATATTTAATGCAATGCCGGCAGCAGCAAAAGACGCGTATCCTTTATTAATACTTTCATAAACCTCATCGATGGTATCGACGCTGTACATTCTCAGTTTTACGCCAAGACGATCTGCAAACTGCTTGGCCAATTCGTATTCGAAGCCAACGGTTTGTCCGTCCTGTTCAACCAATGTGCGTTCGCTGTCAATGGTGACAACATTAAGTACGCCTTCCCGTTGTATGGTTTCTACAGCGGTAGGGTGAGTGCAGGCGGAGAGTGTAATGGTGGCGCATAAGCCAACGAACAGAGATTTCCCTAGGTTTAAAACCGGGGAGGTATCTGTTAAGCGCAGTGTCCTTGCGAAGCTGGTCCATCCATTGTTTAAGATATCAGCAAAACTCAAACGATTAAGTCCTCATATCTCGACTACTATTGAGACTAATAATGTGAAGTAAATCACGAATCCTTGTGAACGGTGGTTATTTTATGTTCTTTTTTTTGAATGAGCATTCTAGAGTGATTCAAATTGTGACATAAGTAGCCGTTTGTTTGCTTTTCCAGTATCATTCACGCCTTGAATTTCCAGCGTGAGAAAGCTGGGAATAGTCTAAATTATAGTCAGGGGCTTCCTCAGTATGCTTGAGCTTCGCGGTGCACCAGCGCTTTCCAAGTTTAAATCTGAAAAACTTCTTAACACTCTTAAATCAGCCGTGCCAAGTGTCACGGGGATTTATGCAGAATTCATGCACTTTGTTTCTGTTGATGGAACACTCAGTCAAGATGAACAAACTATTCTGGATAAGGCTCTAGAATATGGTCCTAGTGAGTCGGTTCAAGACTTGGATGGTACCTTATTCCTAGTGGTTCCTCGTCCTGGCACCATTTCGCCTTGGTCTAGTAAGGCAACCGATATTTTGCATAACTGTGGTCTACACAGTGTGCAGCGTATTGAGCGTGGTGTTGCATATTATATTCGTAGCGACTCACCGATCGAGGAAGCGACTAAGATCGTCCTGGCTGATCTGTTACACGATCGCATGACTGAAGCGGTGTTTTCTTCTATGGGCGGTGCTGAGTTGTTGTTTACTCAGTCAGAACCGAAGCCTTTGCGAACGGTAAATATCCTTGAAGGTGGGCGTGAAGCTCTATCTACAGCGAATGATGATTGGGGCTTGGCATTAGCGGAAGATGAAATCGATTACTTGGTTGAAAACTTCCAGGCGCTTGAGAGAAACCCGACTGACGTAGAATTGATGATGTTTGCTCAGGCAAACTCAGAGCATTGTCGACACAAGATCTTCAATGCAGATTGGATCATTGACGGTGAACAAGCGGACAAATCTTTGTTCAAAATGATTAAGAACACCAACGAGATCAGTGGTCAGGATGTTCTTAGCGCCTATAAAGATAACGCGTCTGTAATCAAAGGTCACAAAGCCGGTCGTTTCTTCCCTAAACCGGGAAGTAATAAATACGACTATCACGAAGAAGACATTCATATTTTGATGAAGGTCGAAACTCACAACCATCCAACGGCCATTGCTCCTCATTCTGGTGCGGCGACGGGGTCTGGTGGAGAAATTCGTGACGAAGGTGCAACGGGTATTGGTAGTAAACCAAAAGCTGGTCTGACTGGTTTTACCGTATCTAACTTGAATATTCCGGGTTGGAAGCAACCTTGGGAAGGCGACTACGGTAAGCCGGAGCGTATTGTTTCTGCATTGGATATCATGATTGAAGGTCCAATCGGTGGTGCAGCCTTTAATAACGAATTTGGTCGTCCTAACCTGACGGGTTACTTCCGTACCTATGAGCAAGAAGCCGAAGGCGTTGCTGGTAAGGAAGTTCGTGGTTACCACAAACCAATTATGATTGCGGGTGGTTTGGGTAATATCCGCAGTGAACACGTTGAAAAGAAAGACATTCCTGTTGGCGCTAAGTTAATTGTACTTGGTGGTCCTGCGATGTTGATTGGATTGGGCGGTGGTGCTGCCTCATCTATGACCTCAGGTTCCAGTAGCGCAGATCTGGATTTTGCTTCTGTACAGCGTGATAACCCTGAAATGGAACGTCGTTGTCAGGAAGTTATCGATCGATGCTGGCAGATGGGCGACGAGAACCCAATTAAATTCATTCATGACGTGGGTGCGGGTGGTATTTCCAACGCATTGCCTGAGTTGGTGAGTGATGCAGGACGCGGTGGTCGCTTTGAACTGCGCGATGTACCAAACGATGAGCCAGGTATGTCACCTGCTGAGATTTGGTGTAACGAATCTCAGGAACGTTATGTATTAGCCGTTGCCCCTGAAGATTTGAAACGCTTTGAAGCTTTGTGTGAGCGTGAGCGTTGTCCGTTTGCAGTAGTGGGTGAAGCTACTGAAGAAGAGCATTTGTTATTGAATGACGAGCACTTTGGTAATAGCCCTGTTGATTTACCTTTACAGGTATTGCTTGGCAAGCCACCTAAGATGCAACGTTCGTTTGACACTCAAACTGCTGAGTTGTCAGGTTTGAGCTTTGATGGCGTTACTTTGGATGAAGCTGCTTCTCGCGTATTGAGTCTTCCAACCGTAGCAAGTAAGAGCTTCCTGATCACCATTGGTGACCGTTCAATTACTGGTATGGTTAATCGTGATCAAATGGTTGGTCCTTGGCAGGTGCCAGTAGCTGACGCTGCTGTTACCACGTCCAGCTTTGATACCAATGCTGGTGAAGCAATGGCGATGGGTGAGCGTACTCCAATTGCTTTGATTAATGCACCAGCGTCAGGCCGTATGGCTATTGGTGAAGCGATCACCAACCTGGCTTCGGCGTCTATTAACAAGATTTCTGACATCAAAATGTCTGCGAACTGGATGGCTGCAGCCGGTCACCCAGGGGAAGATCAGAACCTCTATAACACAGTGAAAGCCGTGGGTATGGAGCTTTGTCCTGAATTGGGTATCTCAATTCCTGTGGGTAAAGACTCTATGTCTATGAAAACCATGTGGGAACAGGGCGAAGAAACCAAGTCTGTTGTGGCTCCTTTGTCCTTGATTATTTCAGGGTTTGCGCCTGTTAATGATGTACGTCTGACGTTGACGCCTGAGCTTAAGAAAGATCAGGGCGAAACTGACTTGGTGTTGATTGACCTTGGTCGTGGTAAGAATCGTTTGGGCGGTTCTTGTCTGGCGCAGGTATTCAATCAGGTAGGTAATCAATGTGCTGATCTTGATGATGCAGAAGACTTGAAAGCCTTCTTCGCTGTCATTCAGGGCTTGAACTCAGACGGCAAGTTGCTGGCTTATCATGACCGTTCTGACGGTGGTTTATTTACCACTCTTACTGAGATGGCATTTGCGGGTCGTACCGGTGTTGATATCAATCTGGACTACCTTGCCGACGGTGCTGATGACGTACTTCAGGTGTTGTTCAACGAAGAACTGGGTGCGGTAATTCAGGTACGTCGTGACGATTTAGACTTCGTTTTGACTCAATTGAATGGTGCTGGCCTAGGTGATTGTTCTGGTGTTGTAGCCAGTTTGAACGATGACCATCAGATTCGTGTTTCTTTGGACGATGAATTACTGATTGATCGTTCTCGTTCTGAACTCCAGCAGTTGTGGTCTCGTAACAGTTACGAAATTCAAAAACTTCGTGATAATGCTGATTGTGCGGAGCAAGAGTTTAGCAATATCCTGGATGATGAAAACCCAGGTTTGTCTACAGATCTAACTTTTGATGTTAATGAAGACATTGCTGCACCATTTATTGCCAAAGGCGCTCGCCCTAAAGTTGCTGTATTGCGTGAGCAAGGGGTGAATGGTCAGGTAGAAATGGCTGCTGCATTTGATCGTGCAGGCTTCGAAGCAACCGACGTACACATGAGTGATATTTTGTCTGGCCGTGTAACTTTGGATGAATTCCGAGGATTAGTGGCATGTGGCGGTTTCTCTTACGGTGATGTGCTAGGTGCGGGTGAAGGTTGGGCTAAATCCATCCTGTTTAATGCACGTGCTCGTGATCAGTTCGTAGGTTTGTTTGAGCGTGAAGACAGCTTTGCATTAGGTGTTTGTAATGGTTGTCAGATGTTGTCAAACCTGGCATCACTGATTCCTGGTACTGAGCACTGGCCTCGATTTGTTCGTAACCAGTCTGAGCAGTTTGAAGCACGTGTTGCTATGGTTGAGGTGCAGGACAGTCCTTCTATCTTCTTGCAAGGCATGGCAGGCTCTAAGATGCCAATTGCTATTGCTCATGGTGAGGGTCGAACTGAGTTCCGTGATGCATCGCATCTTGATACGGCAAATGGCAGCGGTACGGTTGCTATTCGTTATGTGGATAACTACGGTCAGCAAACTCAGCAGTATCCATTCAACCCGAATGGTTCTCCTGAAGGAATTGGTGGTTTAACAAACGCTGATGGTCGAGTAACTATTATGATGCCGCACCCTGAGCGTGTGTTCCGTAAAGTTCAAAACTCTTGGGCTCCGGCTCAATGGGATGAAGACGGTGCATGGATGAGAATGTTCAGAAATGCGCGTCGCTGGGTAGGGTAACCCCCGCCCGACACAGACAAGGCTGCATGATGATGTCATGCGGCCTTTTCTGTATTTCGTTCTACATTAAAAAGTGAAAATACTGTGAAAGTATGAGTTTTAAACCTGCTTTTGCCTTAGATGACCGTTTTCACACTATAAGGATGATGTATACTAGATTCCTCGTCCTAACTTTGGTTAGGGTGGTGTTTGTTTCTTGATCAGTTAAGAACTGTCTACACTATACCTATTAGTAAGTGGTTTATAGTTAGTATTTTTGAATTCTTTGATTTGAAAACGTTAGGGTTGGCAGAAGGTCAAGCAGGATATTACTCGTTATAGAGAAATCTTAGGCTGAGTTACATGGATTGTTAATATGATGCTGAGTGAGGTGCAAGTGAAGGAACAACGTTATCGTGTTTTTATCGCTCATGATGTATCCGAATTGGGAGCAATTGCAGTTGAAGCCAGTTTTGAACTGGTGAAACATCAATGCATTCCAATGGGCATTGGCTTGAATCCTTCGTCCCAAAATAATCATTGGGATGTCATTCGAGCAATGATTGATGAATCCGATGTTGTATTTCTTTTAGTAGGCGATTCCTACGGCCAATTATCTCCCAGTGGTGTAAGTTATGTTCATATGGCTTATATCTATGCCACCACTCAAGGCAAACCCATCTTTCCTTTCTGTTTAAAACGTTCTGAAGTCTCCGGCATGGTTAATGCCCATTTAGGGGAATTCAGAAAACTTTTGTCTTCACATAAAGTTCGCTACTGGACCGTTGAAGCGGATTTAAGAAAGCAGTTGCTCATGGCAATTCGCAAGATTAAAACAGCTCAAAAGATTGGCTTGTTGCCAGTTTCAGCGAAGCCTTCGGTGACTGTCTCAGCAGGGGTGAAGAATCATCTGTCTCAATCCAGTCAAATGAAAGAAATTAAGGCGCTGAAACAGGAGTTGGAAGAAGCTAAAAAAGCCTTGGCAATCAATTCAACTGCGTTAGTGCGAGGACCATCAAAAAATAAAACTGTGATGGTCTCCTTCAGTGCCAAAGTCTTTAGCGGTGGTAATTTCAAAACCATTTCTGAAACCTGGAGTATGACTTGGGATTCTATCTTCCTGGCAGTGGCGCCTCATATGCTGAAACCGATTTCAGAAGAGAAAATGCGTTTGGTAATTTCTGCGGTGTTAGCGACAGATGTTCAGGCACCTATTAAGGAAAAGTATCCGGAATCTCATGCGGTTGCTGATATCCGCCTTACAAATGACAGTATTAATCGCATTAAGATCTACCTAAGAGGGCAGGACTTAATTCGGGAGGTTATGCAGGGTCGGGATATTCGCTGGAAACTGACTGAATCGGGAGATGCTTATCTGACTGAACTGTATACCGAACAGCCCATTTCCAATTCTTTCAGCTCTTAAATTATCATGTACAAGCTTTCTGTTTTTATCCCTGAATCTCACTTGGATGAGGTGAAGTCGGCCATGTTTTTGGCAGGGGCTGGTCGTATTGGCAACTATGATCAATGCTGTTGGCAGGTGAAAGGCCAAGGGCAGTTTCGTCCGCTGGATGGTGCTAACCCCTATATAGGTGCTCAAGGGGCAGTGGAATACGTGGATGAATACAAAGTAGAGATGGTGTGTGAAGATTCGTTGTTAGTGGCTGTGATTGCCGCAATGAAATCCAGCCATCCTTACGAAGAACCTGCCTACGATATTATTCAGTTATTTGATCTTTAGATCGATTGCAGCCATTTATTTTTTTATTCGATCCTTGAAATCGATATAGTCGACCAGCAATTCAATATCCCTGATTAACACATTATTTTCTTTCGCTTTCAGGAAGTGTTTAAGTGTTCTTTTAACTGTAGGGAAGGCCAGTTCATCCCAAGGGATGTCGGCTTCCGCAAATAACTCTACCTCGAGAGATTCCGGGCCAGAGCTGTAATTGAGATCTGCAAGCTCGGCGGCGAAGAACATATGAACCTGGCTGATGTGTGGAACATCAATAATACTGATCAGCTGACCGAGATGAACTCGGGCATTTGCTTCCTCCAGGGTTTCCCTGATCGCTGCGTTCGGGGTGGTTTCTTCATTTTCCATGAAGCCTGCCGGTAAAGTCCAGTAGCCTAATCTTGGTTCAATGGCGCGTTTGCAGAGTAGAACCTTATCTTCATAAAAGGGCAGTGTGCCAGCGACAATTCTTGGATTTTGGTAATGAATGGTTTTGCATTGCGTGCATACATGCCTCAACCGATTATCCATTTCGGGTATTTCCAATGTCACGGGTGCTCCGCATGCACTACAAAACTTCATTAAACTATCCGACTATAATTAAAAATAAACTAATAATGACCGACTTCGACATGAAGAACTAAATTGGCCTGTGTGATCATTACATATTAAGTCTCCAGCAATAGGTAAGGCAAGCCAAGGTCGAGATTGCTTGAAACCCATTTAGCTCTCGTGATTCAATGTTTTGGTGTGTTTAATTGAGTGGGAATTCCTTTGTCGCATTTTTTCTGTATCAGTGATTTACAGCAACGGCTGGAAAATTTCACCCCGTCATCGATTGCTCAGGAACTACCAGAGGCAGCCGTTTTATTGGCGCTAACGGCGAGTGAGCAAGAGCCTGAAATCATCTTTACCCAACGTTCAGCGCATTTAACGTCTCATGCAGGGCAAGTGGCTTTCCCTGGTGGCAAGAAAGACCCTGAGGATATCGATCTCTATCAAACCGCCTTAAGAGAAGCGGAAGAAGAGATTGCCCTTCCTCGTAATTCAGTTCAGTTGCTGGGGCAACTCAGTCAGGTTGTGTCTCGGCAAGGTATTTTGGTCAATCCATATATAGGATTAGTGGAAGGTGAGCACGAACTTTTAGCAAATGAAGGTGAACTGGATGCTATTTTTCATGTGCCGGTCAGTCATTTTCTATCCACGCCACCGGATTGTTTTGATTGCATTAAACATCCGGGCGGCGCATTGTACATTCCCTGTTACTTTTACGATGAATTTGAAATCTGGGGCTTGAGTGCCATGATCCTCAGTGAATTTCTTGAGGTAGGCTTTGATGCCGGTTTTGATCTTTGGGAGAAGCCCGCTGACTCGAAAATTCGTTATCGTTAAACACGCTGAGTTGTTCTGCATATTGCACTGACTGACAAATTCTTACCGGAAAAATAAACCATAAAAGAGGTATGTGATGTTGTACGCATTGGGTGAAAAAGAGGTGACCTTAAAGTCGGCTGATATTTTTGTTGCTGATAATGCCACGGTGATTGGGAATGTGGTGTTAGAAGCCCACTCAAGTGTTTGGTTTAATGTGGTTATTCGTGGTGATAATGAGTTAATTCACATTGGTGAGGAAACTAATATTCAGGATGGCACCGTGATCCATACCGATGTGGGGTATCCGCTAACTTTGGGTAAAGGTGTTACTGTAGGTCATAAAGCGATGTTACATGGTTGTACTGTGGGTGATTACAGTTTGATTGGTATCAACGCGGTTGTGTTGAATGGTGCAAAAATTGGTAAACATTGCTTGATCGGAGCCAATGCTTTAATCCCGGAAGGAATGGAAATTCCTGATGGATCTCTGGTGGTTGGTTCTCCGGCTGTCATTAAGCGTGAATTATCGAGCGCACAGAAAAAAATGTTGGAGCTAAGTGCGACGCACTATGTGAAGAATGCAGAACGCTTCAAACGTTTGCTGACTCCCATGAAATAAAGCCTCATCGGCTTGGCTATCATTTGATCACTCTGTTGAGTAAAATGTGCGGCTTTCATTCAGAGTACGAGTTAACTATGTCAGAGCAGAGTGATAAACCTATTCCATCCCCATGCGTCAGTATTTGCTATTTAGATGAGAATGACGTGTGTCAGGGATGTTTCCGTTCTGGTCAGGAAATCTCGCAATGGGGCAGCTTTTCAGATTCAGAGAAAAAAGCGGTCATGGCGAAAGTCCGTGAGCGTGAAAAAGCTTCATTCAATTTTATCGGTTAAAACAAGTGGAAGGATTGATTATGGCATCGATTGGTACGCCATTGAGTACGACTGCAACTAAAGTCTTGATGTGTGGTTGTGGTGAACTTGGAAAGGAAGTCGTAATCGAGTTACAGCGACTTGGCGTTGAAGTGATCGCCGTTGATCGTTATCCGAATGCGCCAGCGATGCAGGTAGCTCATCGAGCTCATGTGATTGATATGTTGGATGCAGAAGCCCTGCGCTCTGTGATCGAGCAGGAAAAACCGGATCTGATCGTGCCTGAAATCGAAGCCATTGCCACGCAAGCCCTGGTGGAATTAGAGGCGGAAGGGTTTACGGTTATTCCGACAGCAAAAGCCACGCAGCTTACAATGAATCGAGAAGGTATTCGTCGATTGGCTGCTGAAGAGTTGGGTTTGGCGACTTCTCCTTACAAGTTTGCTGATACATTAGAAGCGTATCAGGAGGCCATTCATGAGATTGGTATGCCGTGTGTAGTGAAGCCAATCATGAGTTCTTCAGGCAAAGGCCAATCAGTAGTTCGCTCTGAAGATGATATTCAGTCTTCCTGGGATTACGCTCAGGAAGGTGGTCGAGCTGGTAAAGGGCGCGTCATTGTCGAAGGCTTTATTGATTTCGACTATGAAATTACCTTATTAACCGTCCGTCATCGTGACGGTGTCAGTTTCTGTGAGCCAATCGGCCATATTCAAAAAGACGGTGATTACCGCGAATCCTGGCAGCCTCAGGTTATGTCGTCGGAAGCGTTATCCGCCTCTAAAGACATAGCTGAAAAGGTTACGGCTGCGTTAGGTGGGCAGGGTGTTTTTGGTGTAGAGCTGTTTGTGAAAGAAGATCAGGTGTATTTCAGCGAAGTTTCTCCTCGTCCTCATGATACCGGTCTGGTTACCTTGATTTCTCAGGATTTGTCGGAGTTTGCTCTACACGCTCGCGCGATATTGAATTTACCAATTCCTAATATTCAACAGCATGGTCCGGCCGCTTCATGTGCTTTGTTGGTGGAAGGTGAATCAACAGAGGTTCGATTTAGTGGGCTTGAAAATGCATTGTCACAGCCAAACACTCAAATTCGTCTGTTTGGTAAGCCGGAAGTGTCTGGAAAAAGAAGAATGGGCGTGACCTTATCAAGAAGTGATTCGATTGATAAGGCCCGAGAGGTTGCACGTACTGCCTGTCAAAGCATCAAAGTCGATTTTTAACCTAAGTCGATCTGTAAAGAATGGCCGAAAGGCCGTTCTTATTTCGCTTTTAATAAATTCAAACCAAACCGCTTAGACAAAATCTTGTCCAGTAATGGCGTGGGTAAACAGCGCTTCAATAACGGAAAGGCGATACTGCCATTACCTATGTACTGAACGGATACCGGGTTTTCAGTAAAGCATTGTTTAATCAATGTTTTACAGAACTCCTCGGTGGATGTCGGGTTTTCTTGTGAGGCGTTGGCCCGCTCCATTATTTTCTCAAAAATATCAGTGTATCGTGTGAAGCGAGCCCGATTCTTTTCGGTTCCTGACATGGCATTATCGCCAAAGTTGGATTGGATTGCGCCGGGGCGAACGTCCACCACTTTAATGTTGAAAGGAGCAAGCTCGATACGCATCGCATCGGTAATAGAGTGAACGGCCGCTTTACTTGCGCAGTAGGCGCCTGAGAACGGTGTCGTTAAAATTCCGGATACCGAGCCAATGTTGATGATTAACCCTTGCTGTTGCTCCAACATGGTTTTAGAAAATGCCTGGGTGACTCGAACAATACCTACCACGTTGGTGGACAGCTGTTGTTCCAGGTCTTCAATGGGAAGCTCAGCCATTGGGCCGATTGATGCATAGCCTGCATTGTTAATGATCGCATCGACTTTGATCTCTTCTCGTTCAAACTGCGTTGCAAGCTGATTGATGGAGTCCTGATTTGTAACGTCCAATGGGTAGGTAGCAATTCCCAGAGTGTTGAGGGATGTTAGCTTGGATGGATTACGGGCAGTTGCTAATACCTTGTACCCTTGTTTATTTAATTCGATGGCCAACCCTTCACCAATGCCTGATGAGCAGCCGGTAATCAAAACAGTTGGGTAAAGTTTAGTGGTCATATCCGTTTGTCTTCCTTGAGGCGAAATCTGCTAACAATAGGCATAAAAATGCCTGCGAGAGTAGATCATAATGTCCACTCTGGCAGGCAATGTCCAGACAGATGAAGGGTGAACTTTGTCTATATCTGTGTCGATTTCATTTTCTTGATGTGACGTTTCAAAGCAGTGAGTACATCCGTTCTGCTGATGACGCCAAGTAGACGTTCTGACTCGACCACCGGGTACACTCTTGGGCGGTTGCTTTTCATTTGTTGGGCTAAGTCAATGATGCTGGTTTCCGGGGAAATACTGACAATGTCAGTCTGCATTACATCTTTGACAGTGGCATCGGTGTAGCCGTAGAAACTTTCGTTCAGTATTTTACCAATACAGTCTTGCTCTGACAGGAAACCAATGACTTTTAGAGAAGAATCCACCACAGGTAAGCCCGTTAACTTGTTTTTACACAAGGCGGTTGTGGCCACAATGAGTGGGGTGTCTGGGGTGAGGGGTAAAATACTTTCATCCATGCATGATCTTACTTTTATGGACTCAATAGTCATAGCATATTCCTTGTTTCAAGCGTCTAAACCGATTTTTTAGTCTTTATCCTCCCAGTATAGACCCCATTTTTTCTTTGTTATTGATTTGGATCTGGTAACCGAATTCTTAGGGTTTGGTGGAAAGATTCGCGACTTGCCAAAAATGATTTAAACTATTGTTAAATAGATCTTTTTTGGTGGATGTTGTGTTTGAAGTCATATTTCAGGGAAAAGTAATCGAAGGGAAAGATATCCAGCAGGTTCGGCAGAACCTAGGGCGTATGTTCAAGGCTGATGAAGCCAAGCTAAACGCTTTGTTTTCTGGAAAAACCGTAGTTATCAAAAGCGGCCTTGATCAGGCAACGGCGCAAAAATATTTGGCCGCATTAGAAAAAGCGGGCGCTCAAGCAGAAATACGATCTTTGGACAGTGCGCCAGCTCAACCACCTAAAGCTCAAAATCCAGCCTCGTTTATTGCGAAAGAGTTTTCGAAACCGTCTTTGAACTCGGTTGCACAGGCCCATGCGGAAAATCAGCAGGCAAAAGCAGCTGTTGAAAAAGAGCCTGAGCCGATTGGTATTCCTGTTCCGGAAGTGACGGAAGCTGCTTCGGAAGACATTAAGCAGGCAATGGATACCTTGGCAAAACAAAATAAAGAAGAGCCAGTCGGGCAGACTTTGCCCGAAGCTGCATCCATCGCCCCTGAGTCTGCTTCCTCAAATGACTTTTCTTTAGCTCCTACAGGCAGCATGATTTTGCCGGATGCTAAGAAGAAAGAAGTCGAAGCGCCAAATACCGATCACCTGAAAGTAAATCCGATGGAAGGTTATCTGGTCGATCCGAAACCAGAGGAAGCGGTTGAGGTTCCAGATACCAGTCACCTCAAGCTGAAAGATGACTGAATTTAATCTCTCTGACCTTACGTTATCCAAGTAAGGTTTTATTGGGTATAATGCGCCGCTTTATTTATGGCCCTTGATTAGGGACTTTTGGTTTATGGTCTTTTTGATCTGTGAGTTTTCAAATTAAGGCTCATAGATTGAAACCAAATGTTAGAGAGTTTGATGAGATGACCCCAGAGCGTTTTGAGAAATTAAAGAACACCCTTAGCCGCAGACAGCCTGATCTTAGAGTGTTAACGGATCATGTTCATAAACCTCATAACATTGCCGCGATTGTTCGAACTTGTGACGCCATGGGTGTTGCTCATTTGCACATGGTGTGGCCGCATGATCAGTTTGGTCGATTTAGCAAAACGGCATCAGGAAGTGATCGCTGGGTAACCGTTCATCCTCATCAAACGTCTGTGGAAGCCATTGAGTTACAAAAACAGCAAGGCCGTAAGGTGATTGCAGCTCATTTTTCTGATCGTGCGATTGATTTCCGAGACTACGATTACACTCAGCCAACAACTCTACTGTTAGGTCAGGAGTTATTTGGGGTATCTGATGAGTCTGCTGATATGTGTGATGAGCACGTGGTTATTCCAATGCAAGGGATGGTGGAGTCGTTCAATGTATCAGTGGCTGCAGCTATCATCCTGAGTGAAGCTCAACGCCAGCGTGATGCGGCGGGTATGTACGACAAACTGAGCTTGAATCCTGAAGAGTATGAGAAGACGCTTTTCCAGTGGGCTCATCCTCAAGTGGCTAAATTCTGTGATAAGAAAGGATTGCCTTATCCCGCCTTGAATGAAGAGGGCGACATTGAAAATGCCGCTCAATGGTCTCAAAGCGTCAGAGAAGTTCCTGACCTTGAAAGTTAAGTTCTAGCTTAATATTCAGATCGATTATCTCATTTCTAACTAGAGATGCTTTTCTAGCTAGAGAGATTTATGCTGCGAAGTGGTGTTTGAACGCAGGTTCTGCTAACACCACTTGGTTTCTTCCTCGTTTCTTGGCGTTATAAAGCGCAGCATCTGCACGTGAGATCAGATTCTCTGATTTCATATGATCGCTTTTCGGCGAAAAGATTGTCACACCAACAGACAGAGTGAAGCTTGGTGAATCGGGCAGTTCTTCAAAGATAATCTTGGAAAACTCAGCCCGGATTCGCTCCGCACATTCCATTGCAGCGTACTTATCGGCTCTAGGTAAGAAGAGGATGAATTCCTCGCCACCGTATCGAGCCAGTAAGTCATTCTTGCGTAAGCATTGTTTTGCTGTATCTGCGAATCGTTGAAGTACCAAATCCCCGGCATTATGCCCATAACGGTCATTGATTTGTTTGAAGTGATCCAGATCCAGTAAACATATAGAAAATTCGCTGCTGTCTTTGGCTTGTTCTATGTAGGGTTGTAAGCAATCCACAAAATGACGGCGATTAGCCAGACCGGTTAATTCGTCTGTAATGGCTTGGGTACTGAGTTTTGATAGTACAACCTGCAACTCATTATTGGTTCTATGGATTTCATCGCGCTGTCGCTCAATTTCCATGTGTTTGCGAATTAACTGAGCTTTTTTAATCTTGTTCTCATTTCTTAAGTCATGTACTTCATGACCAAAATAGGAGAACCAGATTAGTAGTATTGCCAGTACGGCCAATTGAACCAGGTTCAGAGTAAGGTTGAACTGCGGAGCATTCGTTGAAATGTCGTGAGCAATGACAATTCCATACCCTGAAAGTGCCAAAACGGATAGTGCTAAGTATTGACGGGCTGTCAGTCTGAAGATTCCGAACATTAAGATAACGAAGTAAAAGACGAGTACGATGCCTCGAACCGATTGCGTAATCGACAGAAGATAGGTTACCCAGAGAAAACCGGGGATCATTTGTTGAATCGTTAACGAAGGATCTTTGAATTTTAGGTTGGCACCGCTCTTGATCATAAAATAGAAGGTTGCCTGAACAACCAGAGAAAATGCGGTGGCAATGGCAATTTCAGCAGTGCTGGTATGCTCTGTTTGATTGGTTAAGAAATATAGCCATACGATGGTTCCACAAACCACATAGGCGGCAAACCCCATCATTAAACGTTTGATGCGAATGCGCTGTTTATTCTGTATGTCATCTGACAAAGCTACGGACATAGTACTCATGTTCTTTTGTTTTAATAATTTTATGAGTGTTGCTCTTATTATCTAAATTCAGATCTGTATTTAGTCATCCAGATTTAGGCAGTAATCGGTTTTTACTGATATGACTATTAATAATTAACTAATAGTCAACGCTAACACGTTTGGCTGTTAGGGTACTTTATGATTCGTTTGTTTTTGTTAATAAAAGTTGGACACAGTGTCTTGTTAATGAATATAACTTAGCTTCTTTTCGTTCAAAATCATGCTTTCTTTTGTTAAATAATGTACAATCTGACGCCTTTCGCAAAACCGTGTCGAGTTGTTCGGCACTCTCAAAAATTACAACGACTACCGTTAGCTGATAAGAGGTTCTCATGACTGTAATTCGTCAGGATGATTTAATCGACAGCGTTGCTGATGCACTTCAGTATATTTCTTATTACCATCCAAAAGACTTCATTGACGCTGTGCATGAAGCCTATCAGCGTGAAGAATCTCAGGCTGCTAAAGATGCAATGGCACAGATCCTGATTAACTCTCGCATGTGTGCCGAAGGTAAGCGTCCTTTGTGTCAGGACACTGGTATTGTAACTGTCTTCGTTAAAGTCGGTATGGACGTTCAGTGGGATGCTGAAATGAGCCTGGAAGACATGATCAACGAAGGTGTTCGTCGTGCATACACGCACCCGGATAATGTTCTTCGTGCCTCTATCCTTGCAGATCCTGCTGGTAAGCGTCAGAACACCAAAGATAATACACCAGCAGTTATTCATACCCAGATTGTTCCGGGTAATACAGTAGACGTTCAGGTTGCTGCTAAAGGTGGCGGTTCTGAAAACAAATCTAAAATGGTTATGCTAAACCCATCTGACAGCATTGTTGATTGGGTTGTTAAAACAGTTCCAACCATGGGTGCTGGCTGGTGTCCACCAGGTATGTTGGGTATTGGTATCGGTGGTACGGCAGAAAAAGCGGCATTGATGGCAAAAGAGTCATTGATGGGCTCGATTGATATTCATGAATTACGTGAGCGCGGTCCTCAAAACCGTGTTGAAGAACTTCGTCTTGAGATCATGGACGCAGTAAACAAGCTAGGTATTGGTGCTCAAGGTTTGGGTGGTTTGACGACGATTCTTGATGTGAAAATCATGGATTACCCAACTCACGCGGCTTCATTGCCTATTTGTATGATTCCTAACTGTGCGGCTACTCGTCACGCGCACTTTGAGTTGGATGGTTCTGGTCCTGCATTGCAAACACCACCAAGTCTGGAAGATTGGCCTGAAATCACTTGGGAAGTGGGTGAATCAGTTCGTCGTGTAAACCTGAACACCATCACTCAAGAAGAAATGGAAGAGTGGAAGCCTGGTGAGACTTTGTTGCTTTCCGGTAAGATGTTGACCGGTCGTGATGCGGCGCATAAGAAGATGACCGACATGATTGCAAAAGGTGAAGAGCTTCCTGTTGATCTTAAAGGTCGCTTCATCTACTACGTAGGTCCTGTTGATCCGGTTCGTGATGAAGTGGTTGGTCCTGCTGGTCCAACAACCTCAACGCGTATGGATAAATTTACTGATACCATGCTGGAAACTACTGGCTTGATGGGCATGATCGGTAAAGCAGAGCGCGGTCAGGTTGCGATTGATGCGATTAAGAAGCACAAAGCAACCTACCTGATGGCGGTTGGTGGTGCTGCGTACCTGGTATCAAAAGCCATTAAAGGTGCTGAAGTAGTTGCCTTCCCTGAGTTGGGTATGGAAGCTATTTATGAGTTTGATGTACAAGATATGCCTGTGACGGTTGCGGTAGATGTGAATGGCACCTCCGTACACCAAACAGGGCCGAAAGAATGGTTCGAGAAGATCCATGCTGCGGAAGTTGTAGAAGTTAAGTAAGTTAATTTCTATTAAAAAACCCCAGCAGAACTATAGAGGGCTGCTGGGGTTTTGTTTTTTAAGAATTTCTTATTATTCAAATGTTTAATTTTTAGTTGAAGAGTGACTTTGATGGAACGCGTTTATCGACTCGTTATTTCATGCCCTGATGGGGTTGGCATTGTATCTAAAGTAAGTACTTTTCTATCCGGTTTGAATGGATGGATTACGGAAGCAAATCATCATGCGGATCGTCCAAGCGGGATGTTCTTCATGCGCAATGAAATTCGCGCGGATTCACTGCCTTTTGATCTGGCTGAGTTTGAAAAGCAGTTTCAGCCAATCGCTGACGAATATGGTATGAAGTGGCGTATCACCGACTCTCATCAACCTAAAAAAGTGGTGTTGATGGCGTCGAAAGAAAGTCACTGTTTGGCCGACATTCTGCATCGCTGGCACAGTAATGAGCTTCCTTGTGAGATTGCTTGTGTCATCGCAAACCATGATCACTTACGTTCTATGGTGGAATGGCATGACATTCCTTTTCATCATGTACCTGTTGACCCTAACAATAAGCCAGCGGCTTTTGCTGAGGTTTCAGGACTGATTGAACAGTACCAGACAGACACTGTGGTTCTGGCGCGCTATATGCAGATTCTACCGCCTGAGCTATGTCATACACATGCTGGTCGTATTATTAATATCCATCACAGTTTTCTACCTTCGTTTGCTGGTGCGCGTCCTTACCATCAAGCTGCTGAGCGTGGTGTGAAGCTGATCGGTGCTACCTGTCATTACGTAACAGAAGTGTTGGATGCGGGTCCGATCATTGATCAGGATGTGATTCGTATCAGTCATCGCGATACCGTTGAAGACATGGTTCGCCTTGGTAAGGACGTAGAGAAAAACGTTCTGGCACGCGGACTGCGCTGGCACCTGGAAGATCGTGTGATTGTGCACGGCAATAAGACGGTTGTCTTCAGCTAGAGGTTGGCCTGACTAAGTATTCAATGCTTGAACGAGTGTTGAGTCAGTTCAGAATGGAAAAGTCTAACGGTCGATTATCGATGGTTACTTTTCCATTTTTTATTTCTATCGTATTCGTTCCGTTTGATGTTTTTCGTTTAAGTGTCCCGTTTGTTTTGGCGATTAGGGATATCAGGTGCTCGTCCATATAGTCTGGCAAATCTGGGAACTGGATTTCTCCGGTAATTTCTTTCTCTGTATTGCTTTGGGCATCAGTGAAGGTGAAGTGTTTCAGCTTAATGGTTGCATTGTCTGAGAATAACGCTGGCAAACTGGTTTGCAGGGCAGCCATATATTCCAATTGTGCGTATTCATCAAATGGTGAATCGAACTCCAGATAGGCGCGTTCTGCCAAATCGTATAGGTTGGAGAAGGCTTGTAAATCCGCATTATGGATTTCCACGTCTAGCTCAGGTTGTTGCCAGTCATTCCATAAGCTTTTGATTAATTTTGCGTTCGTGTGAGCAAGAATTAGTGTGCGATAGCTGGATTCATCAATGGTGACAAAGTTTTCCAAAGTTAAGTTCAAGTCATTCAAAATGAAGTCATTAGCAGGGAAGGTCAACCGCTTGATGCTTGCATTAGATTTGCCTTGCCAGTGGAGGTCATCGATTCGTTCAACATGGCCGGTTAGTAGTACATTTTCTACCTGTGCCGTATCGGTGCGGTTCTTATCCTGGAAACCCGGCCATAATATTTGGTAATTGATTCGTTCAAACTCGAAATCGCTGTCTATGGATAAGATTAATGGACTGAGTTCGAGGCCAGTGGTGCTTTTTGGTGTGTTTTGTGACTGATTGAGTGATTGCAGATCGATATTGATGTTCAGTTCAACCTGGCCCAGAAAACCAGCCCGGGCATAGCCAATATAAGGTGTAGTCAGGTTAACGGATTCAAAGCTATCGCTGTATAGATAGAAGGCTCCTATACCTGGTTGATTGTTTATAACGGTAACGGGGCCGTGTTTTAGTGTCGCAGGGAAACTGCCTACCTTAACGAGTTCTTCCTCAAACTCATCCTGAGTGTAGATGTCGAGTATAAAATGACTCTCAAACCACGACTTCTCATAATCTCTGAGCTCAATAGTTACGGCGGTATTTAAGTTGTTTAAATACACGGCTCGTTCAATGTAGTGCTTGGCGACAGTTCCAAGAAGTCCGGGTGTGACTACAAATACAAGCAGCGCGAGCACTATCAGAGCTGCATAGATCGACTTTTTGAAGGGCATCCGTGGGTCTCTTATTTCCCTGAATGAATTTTTTCCAGTTTAAGGGAAAATTGATTCATATTAGGCGTGCAAGAATAAATATCCGTACTCGGAAGCTGTTCTTTAATAGAGTTGATCAGTTTGATTTTGTCATCCGATGGGATTGCGGCACCGATATAAACACGTTTCAGGCTTTCATCATTGAATGTGAAATCATTATGTGTCTTTTCTTCCGCCTGAAGGACTTGTTGCTCAGGTAATACTCTCAGGCAGCGCCACTCTTGTTCTGTGATTGCCGTTTTAGACTTCACTAGGAATTGCGTGGCAAACATGTTTTGAGGCTCTAAGCGCCTGATTGCGAGGATATCTTCAATCTGGGCTCTCATATCCGTCAACACCGGTCTTTGGTCAGCGTATTTTACCTTGGCTGGTTTCTGAGGGGCGCCATCATCATGCTGAGCGTCAACATCAAAACCAAAAGCAACACCGCAATGGTTATTTGCATGATTTTGCCAGAGTGCAAGGTTATCGGGTTTATCCCCTAGGCTGAGAATCCGAAGGTGATCGAGATAGTAATCCCAGTGTTCCAACATTTCCTGATTCTTTTCTTGCTGTTTGATGATGGTGCTTTGCAGCAAGTCAGTCAGCACGGAACGTGCTTCTTCTTCTGAATCGAAACGGTCGGTAGAACGCCAACGAATAATTGCTTTCACAATAGGATTCGTTGTGTCTTTAAACGGTAGGGAGTGTGTGAAAATCATACTGGCCACAAACTTGGCCAACGCTTCCGTCAGAATGTCATCCTTGATCATCAGTGACTTGGCTGAATTTACAGCAAAAGGCTCAGGCAATTGATAAGGTGAGAGCCAGCGTAATGTCTTGGACTGAATGATTTTGTCCGCTGTTTCTAGGTCAGCGTACTTGTATAAAATTGCGGGGATGGAGGTCACTCCCTTAACTCCATAGTTCGGGTCAGAAAAAATTCTAAATTAGAGTATTGTTTAGATCGGCTATTAAAGCAATTGCTTTAAAGATAAGCCACAATCTGGGCACTTTTTGTGATAAAAACCTTAATCTTGTCGAGAAAAACGGGATGTGACGTGGTTTAAGTCGACCCTGTGGATTCTTTCGACTAAAATGTGATCGCAAAATCATCAGTAGAAATCTAATTCAGAGGACAGGGTAAATGCGTCGAGTCGTGTTTAATCAGAAAGGCGGAGTAGGGAAATCCAGTATTACCTGTAATTTGGCGGCGATCAGCGCGCAGCAGGGATATAAAACGTTGGTTATCGACTTGGATGTTCAAGGCAATACCACGCACTATCTTCTCGGGAAATCTTCTACTGAGTGTGAAAATAACATTGCTCAATACTTTGAGCAGGTGCTTTCGTTCAAAGTATTTAATAAAAAGCCTGAAGACTTCATTACCCCTTCTCCCTATGAGAATCTGGATGTGATTGCCTCTAGTCCTGAACTAGAACATCTAGAGCGTAAACTGGAAGCAAAACACAAGATTTATAAACTACGTGATGCATTAAAAGCGCTAGAGCGTAAGTACGATCGTATTTTTGTGGACACAGCGCCAGCGTTGAACTTCTACACTCAGTCAGCATTAATCGCTTGTAATAAGTGTTTGATCCCGTTCGATTGTGATGATTTCTCTCGTAAAGCCTTGTATAACCTAGGCATGGAAATCCAGGAAATCCAGGAAGATCATAACGATGAGTTGAAAATTGAAGGCATCATCGTGAATCAGTTCCAACCTCGTGCAAGCCTGCCTCAGCAATTGATTACTGAGCTTATTGAAGAAGGATTGCCTGTGTTACCTGTTTACTTGACGAGCTCTGTGAAAATGAAAGAGTCACATCAAAAGAATCGTCCTTTGGTATACATGGATCCAAAACACAAGCTGACTCAACAATTTGTTGAGTTGTCTGAAGTGTTGGAAGGCAAGAAAGTCGAGCATCCTGAATTTGCTTAATGACTCGTTAGTTTAGTCGGGAATCCTGCTCATAAAAAATGCCACTGTAATAGTGGCATTTTTGTGTCTGCTGATCAGGCGTTATCTATTGGTACTTCTTTGTTTACTGTTTCTGGATGGCGCCGAATAGCTGGCCAATACAGCGGCTAAGGGCTTCTGAACGTTCGGTTCTTCTCACCATTGTCATCAACCACGGACGGACGCCTGGTATAGCCACTAAATCGATAAAGAGCTGAATAAAGATTTGCTCGGCGGCCTCTTGTTCTGCAACACGTTCAAACAGCTGATAGCAAAGTTCGGGATTTTCAAGGTCCGTCCAGCAGCGACTAATAATGGTGGAGATGATTTCCAGGTCATTTTTGAGCGGAGATTCTGTCAGAATCTTTAGAATCAGTGCTTGTCTTGGTTGCTGGGCTTTTGAACCCGATAATGCTCTTAAGCCGGTTGCAATGAGTGCTTGATTTGGTGTGGCCGAAGCTACTTCCTGTTCCAACTGATTTAAGATGGCGAGTGATAACTCAGTGGTCAGTTCTTCATTTTCAAGCAGTGCTAAAAGCTGAAATTTTGGCGTATCGGGTAACCAGGCCAGAGACTCCGTTAGAATTTGTGCGTGGTTTAGATCTTCTATGCGAGCGCAAACATCCGCCAAACCCTGTAAGCCTAGTGATTCCCAATAGCCAGTGGGTTGTTCTTTCTTTAAATAGCTAATGGTTGGTTCGTAAAAGCTCGATGCATTCTTACCCAGGAAACGAGATGTCTTTGCATGGAAGCTGGCCATGCGTTCCTGATTTGGTGTAAACGCTAATTCAGATTCATTCAGGATGCTCTGTTCCTTTGACTCTGGATTGGTCATTCGATTCTGAATGGCTTTCATCAAGCGCTGAATAAAATCATCACGAGATGCAGGAATGATCATTCCTTGTTCATCCAAAGGCAGTTTCAAGAACCAAATCAAGGGTTCTTCCTTGGTTTCATTCCACCAAATAGCAAATCCTAACCACGCACTGCGTTGAAGTGGTGTTGGATAGGGAATTTCAAGATTTTCAAATTTCTGGAATTGGCCGTTAGACAGCCGATATAATCTGCGCCCCATGTCGAAAACACGTAGTTCAGCGTCGAGTGACTTAACAAAATCGGTGATGGTATTAACAGCGGTTTCCATAAGGGCTCTAACTATCTCTGAATTGATCTTGGGATTTGAAGGTGTGTTGGCGGCGCATTATAACATGCAAACTTCGTAGGGCAGCTTATCACGATGACAAATACCACTTCTCAGCAGTACGTTCAGATAAAACAACTGCTTATAGACCTAGAAAATGAATTAATGAGCCTGGCTGTGTGGTCGGAAACGCCTCCATCGCCGGAAGCGTTTCTTAGTCAGCAACCTTTTGCCTATGACACTATGACCTTGGTTGAGTGGATTCAGTACATCTTTATACCCAAGATGTCTGAATTGATTGAAATGGAAGGACCCTTGCCAAGTCGTTGCGGTATTTCACCGATGGCGGAGGAGTATTTCAAGCAATCCGGTTTGGATATCTCCCGTTTAATGGGGCTTTTGGCCTCGATTGATCAAGAATTGGGTGGTTTGGCTGAAAATTGATCAATTTGGTATGGAATGTGCATTTCATTCATTAGGATACGAAATGTTACATTAGAGAGGGTAAAACCATGCCAATTAATCATGTTACGGGGAATAACGTCAATTCCTCGACTCAGTCACCCAGTAAGCAAAATGTTGATGGCTTATCAAAGTCAAAAAATGGTCGTCAGCAGGGTAATGAAGATCAAAGTAACCCATACAGTGACCAGGTCTCCATTTCAGGGCGTGCCAGCCAATTGGAACGAGTGTCTAAAGAATTGTTTTCCGAGATGAAGGCGGAAACCCAGATTGGTGACCTTGCTCATACATTGTATGAGTATGGCTTTCTTTCGTTGGAGAATTTAAACCACATTCCTCTGGAGACTCGTACTCAAAAGATAGAAACTCCGGAACAAGCGGTAAATGTGCTCCAAGGGCAAGCGCAGGAATTGGCCTTACAAGGCGAAGACTCGGCAACGCTTGAAGGTATGAATAAGTTACTGACCACACTGAAAAATATTACTGCTCCTAGTTATCCTGCAAGTGCCTATCAACGGGCAACAGGTTATGGTTACCTCGGTATTCAATAACTAAAACAATGTATCCTCTCTAAATGCCCGCGTAAGCGGGTTTTTTTTGCCTGTTAAAAGAGTCAAACGGTAAGGTGTTGCCGCTCTGTAAATATCAGACTTTCAGTTGAAGTCCTTTAGTATGTCTATTCTAAAGGCCATTGCTACTATCGGATTAAACCTTCAGCACACTTTGATTGGTTTAGAGGCTGTAAAAAGGCTCTTTAAGTTTCACTTTCAAGGACGTGTAAATGTCTAATCAAAATAAGGAATGTAATTATGTCTGAAGTTGTTGAGTCTGTAGAAGTGGAAGAAGTATCCGGTGTTAACTTAGCTGAAAAAGTACGTGGTTCAGCTCATCAAATTTGGTTGGCAGCCTTGGGTGCATACGCCAAAGCCGAAGAAGAAAGCGTTAAGGTGATTGAGTCTTTGATCAAAGAGGGTGAAGAAGTCGAGTCTCGCGCAACGGATGTGAAGAACGACACCCTAGCTAAGACCAGTGCCATTCGTGAACGCGCAAATCAATCGATTGAAGATGTTCGTGCCAAGCTGAACGAGTCTCTGGAAAAAGTAGAGGCGTTAATGGAGCAAGGTATTGAGACTGTTGTTAACTTCTTGGGTATGCCAAGTAAGAAAGATGTTGATACCTTAATAAAGAAAGTTGAAGACCTGAATAAATCAGTGAAAGCACTTTCAAAAGCTTAATTGTTTAATGTGACATTCTCCCGTATTAAAAAGGCCTCTAAGAGGCCTTTTTTGATGGTTAGGGAAAATCTATTCTGACCCTATAAGTACTTCTTGCTGAGATCTTGCATGAAGGCTCGATGAGTAGGTTCCAGGTAAGGTGTCAGTAAACTCATGACCTGATAAACCCCTTTGCCTAAATCCTCTGTGTGCTTGCCTTTGTTTCGCACATTTTCGTAATTTAGCCAGTAAGTCATCGTCATGGTGATGTTCTGTGATAGAGAATTCACTTCTTCCAGGCTTGCGAGCATAGTGCCGTTGGCAATAAGTCCCTCACAGATAGCTTTATTGACGCGCTCTTTCTTATCGAGGATTCGATTAAAGTGAGTTGCCAGTTTATCTACGCTGGCTAATAGGTCAGGAAGGTTGCGATAAATAAAACGATATTCCCAGATGTGTTCAAATAGAAGGTGAACAAACAGCCAATGATCTTCCATTGTTATCTGGCGATCTTCAGGCGGAGCAACAAGGATTTCATTCATGCGCTTTTCAAACTGTTGATAAAGCTCATAAATAATTTCGTTCTTATTGCGGAAATGGTAGTAAAGGTTGCCGGGTGAAATGTCCATTTCATCCGCAATATGGATAGTGGTGACGTTGGGCTCACCAAATTCGTTAAACAGTTCCAGGCTTGTAACAAGAATTCTGTCTCTGGTTTTCATAACTGCCTGCCTATGATCCTTTTCCAGATACTCGTCCCTTGGCGTATTTACCATGTAATCCGGCCAATCCATAAATAAGGACGGCCGGGAAATCAGGAGTAGCTAACCAAATAATCGTACTTGAACAAGTTTATAACGAATAGAATTAGAATCAGCTACCAAAAATGAAGACCAATTGAGCAAAACCTGCTAGAAGTCCCAAAATCCCTCCTGCAAGAATAAGTAGCCACTCGTCTTCCTGGAACGCTGGTCGAAGTACACCCTGGAACTCTTCCGGTGTCAGGGCTTCCATTCTTTCTCGTATCATATCTGATACAAGTGCGGCACGGTCTTCATTAAAGCGCTTATCTTTAAAGGGTTCTTTCGAATACTCAAAGGCAAGCTCAGTCATATTATCTTTCAGATTTGCGTAGCCGGCTGGACCCATGGTTACTTGGGCGAGCGTTCTTAGCGTTATCGATTCATCTATAAGGTTTCTGATGTGTTTATCGACCAAAGCTTTGGTTTTTTTACTGTTAGGGCCTTCCAATAGGGATTTACTGAAGTTTTCGATGGTCAGCAACTCGAAGGCAACAATATCGCACCAGGCTTTAGACACTTCTTTTTGACGTTTGAGGAAGATCCCTTGAACCGAAAACTTCCAAAGCGTCACCGGGTTCAATGGTCTGAAGACAATGTTCAGGGCAATCCAGTTAGTGATATAGCCAACCAACAGACCAAATAGAGGCAGAATCCACCAAGCCTGGAAAAAATACCAAATTATCATCTGAATTAAGCCAAACGCGGCCCCGAAATATAACCCAGAATTAATGATAAATTTGAATTCTTTTTCACCTGATTCCAGGAAAATTCGGTTTAGAAGCTTCTTGTCGTTACCTAGCTCGGTGATCACCAGGTCTTTCAGGTTGATCAATTGGTCTGCATCTTGTTGGAAGTCAGAGACAATGGCATCCAGACGTTTTGGTAGCTCTGACTTTACATGCTTGTAGACTTTGTTCTTGGCTGCTTTAGGTAGGTTATCCCAGAGAACAGGTTTTTCCTTTCTCATGATGTTATCCACCATGATTTCAACCTTAGGCAGTAGTACGTGGATCATTCGATCGATCAGTACCTTGGGTTCGAGACTGTTAATAATGTCAGACAGCGTCCCCAGTTTGCTCATCGTTGTATCAACACAGATGGATGCCATCTTCTTATAGGAGCGGGGAACAATGCCTTGCCATCCCAAAAAAGGCTTTCGGACGCCTTGAAATTCAACAGGGTAGAATGTCAGTTGGATAGCTAACCAGTTGGTACTCCATCCGACAAGACCTGCGATAAAAGGAATACTTATATATTTCCAGATTTCTGGATTAAAGACTGCTTCCAGCATGCTATACCGTTATTTATCGTTTTAGTTATAGGGTTGTAGTTCGAAAAGATTATAACAAGCAGGCAGCGATATAAAGTTGAGAAATTGCGACAGAGTAGTTGATCTTTTTACTTGGTTATTTGTTGCTGGTAACAATTGATAACCTTATTTACTAAAAGGTTATGGAGTTTTTCCCCGATATCAGTATATTAGCCGGCTTTCTATATTTTGACGCAATGGTTAGTTTTTTTATGCGGTGTGTCTACTGTGATGCGAGTGTAGTTGGAAGTCGGGATGCAGTGACTGTCGAGGGCGGGGCACCGGCTCATGCAAATTGCTACAAGTATAAACTGGTCTCTCAGCGTGTGTTCAGAGACATAAAACTGACTGATCTGACGGATTCTGAATTGAATGAACTGCACGAGTTAGTCAAATCAGAAGTGAACAGCCGGTCAGTTGTATGTGATGAAATTGAGCTGTTTTAATTCATTTCAGGCATTGGAAAAAAAATAGGTGTTTTGTGATGAGGTTCAAAACACCTGGATTCATCTAGGGAACCTCTGAACAAGTCTCTCTCTGCTCAGGCCTATAAGCGAAATGTCTATTTGAGGCGCGGTTTTGAAGGCATAACGGGTTACGTCAAAAAGCCGCAACAAAAAAGAGGCATTTCTCTTAAGGCCCCGAAGGGCGGGGCTTTAAAAACGTTATAACTGTGTTGAACTTCTTGAAAAGGTCTAGACATTCTCTACGAAGCTCGCCTTGTTCTAACGTTTTTCTAGCGCCCGCTGAGCTGGAGCGGACTTGTTCAGAGGTTCCCTAGTCTTTTATTTCAAAGATGCCTTCGGCAACATTCTTCTTAACTTTACCCGCTTCAAAGATGCGGCCACTCATTGCAATGTAAACCCCGTTAGGTAGAGATTGGACTGCACCTACTGCGCAACCTGCGTTGAATTCTGCATCACTGGTTTTGTACATAGCCGGCTCCATCGCGCCAAACATAACGATGGTTTTATTCGGAAGGTCTTTTAATACTTCAGCTGTTTCCGGCATGGTATCCGTTCCGTGGGTTACCAGAATGTACTCATTATCGCATTGGCTGATCGCCTGTTTTAGCGTTTGGCGATCTTGGTCGTCCATCTCTAGGCTGTCTTTTCTTAGAACAGAATGAACTTCAAAATCAATGTTGAGTTTGTAGGCTTCCAGAATACGACCTACTTTGGGTTCACCAACTTGATAGTCACTTTTGGCATCAAAGTAAATTTTATCGATTGTGCCGCCCGCACAGAAAATATCTATTTTCATGAACTACTCACTTTTGAAATGAGATTGGAAAGGGTTTTATAAAGAGTGTAAAGCGTATAAAGATTATAAAGAGTAAACAAAAAAGGAGGCTTATGCCTCCTTTTAAGATATGGAAACGTAAGAATTACATATTCTTAATGGCTTCCATTTGCTCGTTCAGCTTAGAAGAGGCTGTGGACATTTCATCCAGTTTCGCTTTTTCTTTGGCTACAACGGCTTCTGGTGCTTTGCTAACGAAGTTTTCGTTGTTTAACTTGCCAGCGATGCGCTGAATGTCTTTTTCCAGTTTCTCTAGCTCTTTCGTTAGACGTGCAATCTCAGCATCTTTATCAATCAAGCCAGCCATAGGAACCAATACTTCCATTTGGCCAACCAGTTGAGTAGCCGACATTGGTGCTTCATCACCTTCATTAAGCCAGGTAATGGTTTCTAGTTTAGCCAATGCTTTCAGGAAGTTTTCATTGTTGGTCAAGCGTTGCTTGTCATCTTCTGAACCATTGCGGAACAACAAATCCAGTGCTTTGCTTGGCGCGATGTTCATTTCACCACGGATGTTACGAACACCAACGATCACACCTTTCAGCCATTCAATGTCTTGTTCGGCTTGTTGGTCAATCTTGCTTTCGTCCGCAACAGGGAAAGCTTGAAGCATGATGGAATCACCTTCAACACCTGCCAAACCTTTAATGGATTGCCAGATCTCTTCAGAGATGAACGGCATGATTGGGTGAATCAAACGCAGCGTAGTTTCAAGTACGCGAACCAAAGTACGACGAGTACCACGAAGCTGAGCTTCGGTGCTGTTTTCGTTCCAGAATACCGGCTTAGACAGTTCCAAATACCAATCGCAGTATTCATTCCAGATGAATTCATACAATGTTTGGCTCATCAAGTCGAAACGATATTGCTCGTAGTATTTTTGAACGTCGGCTTCAACGGATTGCAGACGGGAAATGATCCAACGATCAGCAACGCTTAATTCAATGTCGCCACCATTTTGGCCACAGTCCAACGCATTACCACTTTCGTCTTCGGTGTTCATTTGAACGTAACGAGCGGCGTTCCAGATTTTGTTACAGAAGTTGCGGTAACCTTCAAGACGTTTAACGTCGAACTTAATGTCACGGCCTAGTGACGCCAAGGAGGTTAGGGTAAAGCGAAGAGCATCGGTGCCGCTTTCTGCAAATCCTTCTGGGAAGGCTTTACGAGTCGCTTTCTCAATTTTTTGCTTCAGCTGAGGCTGCATCATGCCAGAGGTGCGCTTCTCAACCAGATTGTCCAGCTCAATACCGTCAATCAAATCGATAGGGTCAAGCACGTTCCCTTTCGACTTGGACATCTTCTGGCCTTGCTCGTCACGAATCAGACCAGTTACATACACCTTCTTGAACGGAACTTGCGGTGTGCCGTCTTCGTTCTTGATGAAGTGCAGGGTCATCATGATCATTCTGGCTACCCAGAAGAAAATAATGTCAAAGCCGGTAACCAATACATCAGTAGAGTGGAAGGTTTTCAGTGCTTCTTCATCGTGTGGCCAACCAAGAGTTGAGAAGGTCCAAAGCGCTGAAGAGAACCAGGTATCAAGAACGTCTTCGTCCTGGCGAAGCTCAAGATCCGCTGCCAAATTATGCTTAGTGCGAACTTCGTCTTCGGTACGACCTACATAGACATTACCGTCGTTGTCATACCATGCCGGGATCTGATGGCCCCACCAAAGCTGACGAGAGATACACCAGTCCTGAATGTCACGCATCCAAGAGAAGTAGGTGTTTTCCCACTGCTTAGGTACAAATTCAATATCACCGTCTTCAACGGCTTTGATGGCAGGTTCTGCCAATGTCTTTGCAGAAACGTACCACTGGTCTGTTAGCCAAGGCTCGATTACAACGCCAGAACGGTCACCACGTGGTACAACCAAACTGTGGTCTTTGATTTCTTCAAGAAGACCCAAGGCTTCAAAATCAGCGACGATCTTCTTACGAGCATCATAGCGATCTAATTCCGCATAGCCTTCAGGAATAGTGCAATCGATGCCTTCGATTGGCTGACCTTCAAAGTTGAACGCTTCCGCTTGTTTAAGGATTTGAGCGTCGCGATTGAAAACGTTAATCAGTGCAGTTTGATGACGCTTGCCCACTTCGTAGTCATTGAAATCGTGAGCAGGGGTGATCTTAACGCAGCCGGTTCCGAAGTCTTTATCTACATATTCATCAGCAACGATAGGAATGCGACGGCCAACCAATGGTAGGTCTACAAACTGACCAACCAATTGCGTATATCGTTCGTCTTCAGGGTGAACGGCAACCGCGGTATCACCTAACATGGTTTCAGGACGAGTTGTTGCCACAACAATGTAATCTTTACCGTCAGCGGTTTTAGCACCATCGGCTAACGGGTAACGGAAGTGCCATAGGAAACCGGATTCGTCTTTGTTTTCTACTTCAAGATCAGAAATCGCAGTGTGAAGTTTCGGGTCCCAGTTAACCAAGCGTTTGCCGCGATAGATCAAATCTTCTTCATACAGGCGAACGAAAACTTCTTTAACCGCTTCTGAAAGACCGTCGTCCATAGTGAAGCGTTCACGAGACCAATCAACGGACGTACCTAAACGACGTTGTTGAGAGGTAATGGTGCCACCAGATTGTTCTTTCCATTCCCAGACTTTTTCAATGAACTTGTCGCGACCCAGGTCATGACGGGTTACGTCGTCCTGAGCTAAAAGACGCTCAACTACCATCTGGGTTGCAATACCGGCGTGGTCGGTACCCGGTTGCCATAGTGTGTTATGACCAGTCATACGGTGATAACGAGTCAAAGCGTCCATGATGGTTTGCTGGAACGCATGTCCCATGTGCAAGCTACCTGTGACGTTCGGTGGCGGAATCATGATGCAGTAAGAATCGCCTTGACCGGACGGTGCAAAGTAGTTCTTTTCTTCCCAGGTTTTGTACCAATTAGATTCAATATTCTGTGGTGTGTATGTTTTATCCATAATATCCGAACGTCGTATGCTATGAGTGCCAAATAAATGCGCAGAAAAATGCTACGCATTATATCTGGGACGCGCTGTAATCTCCATGAGGAAATGTGGCTTAGAGGTCAGTTTTTTTAGGCTTTTGGATGACCTGTTATTGATTCGGAGCGTTTTTGTTCAGTGACTGTTCGTAAAATGAATGTAAGGCATCTCTGAGCGCTTCTTCAAGTAACGATCGATGAGACTCAATGACTTCATCAATGATGACGTTTAACTGTTCTTCTGTTGGAGGTGTGATTGAAGACAGGGTGGGCGTTTTTGAGGTCGGGATACCAGGTGTATTTTCATCAAACTGGTCGGATTTTATATCGGCGTGATGATTCGGTATCTCATTTGATTGGGATGTTTTTGATGCTTGTGAATATTTGAAAAGATCGAATTGATCCAGATCTTTTTTGGCCATGCCTAATTGTGCTGCTTCCATTACTTCCGCTGCAAAATTACGCATGGATTTACGCTCTTGCTTTAGCTTGTTGATTGCTTCATACGGAATGAATGGATTGGCTTTGGACGCATCAGCAGGTCTAGGAATTTCTTCATTCACATCTGGTTGATGTGGATCGGAGGATGAGCCTGTCTTTTCGGGTGTGTTTGTGGTGTGTTCAGGAACGGTTTGGGATTCCAGGGGAACAACATCTGACAGTAAAGGAATGTCGGCAGTATGCTCAAGTGACTGAGAATCAGACAGTGCTGTTTCATCGAATGAGTCATCGCCAGGAGAAGAGGAATCCAATAAATCTTTAATGTTTTCCAGATCGCCAAGTAAGTCTTTTTTGTCTTTTTTCGGAGCATTCATGATGCGGCCTTGTCGTAAAGTCTGCAGCTGTCGTCCTGTGCGTTTTGGTTAACGCTTTCTGAGATCGTGGTTGTGTAGCGGGTAACCGCGTTCTTTATAAAACTTATAATGCTCCCGACTTTTAGCCCGTTGTTCTGGATGTTGGGAAGCAATCTGTGTGACTCGTTGAAAGCGAGTAAATTCTAATGGTACTTCGTCCGAGAGGTTAATCAAGACTTCATAATCCGTTCCAAGATCGTCCCAGACGATTCGGATAGGGGCCTCTTCGGTATCTGTTTGTTTCACATGTGGTAAGAAACTTTCAGGTTTAAAGCGCCATAGTAAATCATCGAGCATTTGTGCTTCGTCTTCCGAATTCACTTTGATCGTTACTTTATGATCGTGTTGAAAGGCTTTCTCAGCCAATCGGCATGTAAAGCTAAATATGTGATCCAGTTGATCTTGAGGAATGATGTAGAAGTCGATGCGGGTCATGATGTACTCATACGTCCTAACCTCCGGGAGGTTAGGACGACTGCTAAAAGTTTAGATTGAGCGATTATACGTTGTTTAACAGATAATTTACGAGAAGTGGTACCGGGCGGCCGGTGCTGCCTTTTTGCTTACCTGCGCTGTTCCAGGCAGTACCCGCGATATCCAAATGTGCCCACTTGTACTTCTTGGTGAAGCGTGACAAGAAACACGCCGCAGTGATACTACCGCCCCAACGGCTGCCAATATTTGCTATATCTGCAAAGTTGGAGTCCAGTTCTTCCTGATACTCGTCCCATAGCGGCATCGGCCAAACGCGATCCCAGGCGGATAAGCCGGAACTCACAATGGCTTCACCTAACGCTTCGTCGTTTGAGTAAACGGCAGATGGGTGGTTACCCAGTGCCACAACACACGCACCCGTTAAGGTAGCAATGTCGATAACGGTTTTAGGATTGAATTTCTCAACGTAGGTTAGGGCATCGCACAGAACCAGGCGACCTTCTGCATCGGTGTTGAGAATTTCAACGGTTGTACCTGACATGGTTGTAACAATGTCGCCCGGCTTCGTTGCTTTACCACTAGGCATATTCTCAGCGGCTGCAACCACACCGATGATGTTGGCTTTGGGTTCGATATCAATAATGGCCTGCATAGCTCCAAACACAGAACCAGCGCCGCACATGTCCCATTTCATTTCGTCCATACCTGCGCCAGGCTTCAAGCTGATGCCACCGGTGTCGAAGGTAATCCCTTTGCCAACCAATACGTTTGGTTGATCATCGCCGGCGTTTTTATATTCCATGACGATCAATTTTGCTGGCTCTTCACTGCCTCGGCTCACAGAAAGCAAAGACCCCATTCCCAACTCAGACATCTCTTTTTCATCAAGGATGGTGACAGAAAGTTTGTCTGATGTGTTTGCTAACTCAAGCGCTTTGTCTGCAAGGTAGGTCGGTGTACAAACGTTACCAGGCAGGTTACCCAAGGTCTTGGTCAGGGCCATACCTTTTGCCGTTGCTTTTGCTTGAGTAATTGACGTTTCATTAGCTCCGTCAACGTGAAGGCGGATAGATTCCAACTTGGTTGCAGGCGCTTTTTCGCTTTTCAGTTCATCAAATACATAATTTGAGGACTCAATTGCCAACACTGTTTGTTCAACTTTCCAGTTGTTGTCCCGGTTCTTAACATCGGCTTCCGCAATAAATAGCGCAGCGGAATCTGTAGATGTTGATTTAATGGCTTCTGCGGCCGCATTGGCCGCAGCAATGAAGCCGGCTTCGGTCAGTTCGTCTTTACCAAGGCCAATTAGAATCAGACGTTTTCCGGAAAAGCCCGTTGGGCTGAACAACGTATACTTTTCACCTTTCTTACCTTTGAAGTCTTCTGAGGCGATGACCTGGCTGATTAAGCCTTCTGTTTGTTCATCCGCTTGTTTAGCTGAACCCGTTAGTTCGCCTTCCTGTTGAATACCAATCACTAGGCAGTTTGATGAGCTGGATAGAATATCTCCGCTGTCCAGTACAAAATTCATTAGATGCTCCGCAAGACTTTATGAAAATAATGATGGATAATTGCCCGTTTCGTGGCATCAGGGTTGAAAACCTGAGTACCGACACCGAGTTAGCACGCGTTCCTTCTTTAAATAAGATCGGGCGGCTGGTTGAGTAAGAACTGTCGAAGTTGTTATACGTTCTCTACTCTTGGTGTGTGGTTTTTATTTAGACAATTGATTCTCAATTAAATAATTGAATTAGTGTATCCCTCTAATGTCAGGACTTCCAGTGTCAATATTGAGGGGTTAAGGGTCCGTTTTGATTATTTTCAAATATCTGGCACGCCAGGTTATCGTCAACATGCTAGCGATCATCAGTATCCTCTTGATGATCATCGTCAGTGCGCGGTTGGTGAAATATTTCCGATACATTGCTGAAGGAACTCTCGCGCCTGAATTTCTACTGCTGTTCATTGGGTATCGAATTCCCGGCTTTCTGGAACTTATTGTACCGCTGGCGTTTTTTCTGAGCTTGTTACTTGCATACGGACGAATGTATCTGGATTCCGAGATGGCTGTTCTGTCGTCTTGTGGGATGAGTCGCCAGCACCTGTTGAGATACACGCTGGGTGTCTCAGTGATTGCCTTTACTATGGTCGCCAGTATGACCTTGGGGCTGACAGCCTGGGGTGAACGTGAAGTTCAGAACATTAAGGACCAGCAGAAGTCCATGCACGTATTGGATTTCATTTCCGAGCGATCGTTCAGTGTGATTAAGAAGGCCGGTGTGGTGGTTTATGCCGGAGACATGACGGACGACAAATCAAGAATGTACGATATTTTTGCCAGCCGAAGTGTTCCGGGACAAGAAGATATGCGTGACGTGATTGTCGCTGAAAGTGGTTATCAGCAAACGTCTGCAAATGGTGAACGCTTGTTGATTCTCGAACACGGTCAGCGGGTGATGTTAATACCTGGGCAACTTGAAGCGGACGTAGTCGATTTCGAAGAGCTGCATGTTCGTTTACCAAGGTCGGTTGTGGTTAAACGTAAAGACGTTGAAGGCATGGATGTGTCCGAATTGTGGCAACAAGATAATCCTGATGCGAGAGCTTACCTTCACTGGCGTTTGGCACTGCCATTTATGTTACCCATTCTGGCCTTACTGGCTGTGCCGCTGAGTGAAATTAACCCAAGAGATGGTCAAGTTAAGCGCTTTGTACCGGCGATCATTATTATCCTTGGGTATGCCGGGTTAATGATTTGGGCTCGGGATAATATTGAAAAGGACAAATTACATCCCGTGGTGATGTGGTCTGTTCATCTGGTCTTTATTGCCTTAGCGGTCTTTTTAAATCGTCAAATCTGGAAAGATAAGGCAATTATGGCAGCTCAGATGACTGTTCAAAACAAAGGTGCCTCTTCGGGGACATCCAAGGGAGGAGCAGCCTGATGACTATCCCGGGAATGAACACCGTTGAACGCTACATTGCAAAGGTGGTGTTTACATCATTTGCTGCGCTGGCCCTGATTATTTTAGGGCTGGATTTGTTGTTCTCTTTCTTAACGGAATTGGATGACACTCGAAACCAATATCAAATATTTGATGCTTTTCTGTTTATGTTGATGACGGTGCCTCGTCGTCTTTACGAGTATCTGCCGTTGTTGGCAATGATCGGTGCGTTAATTGGTATTGGCCGATTGGCAAATAACAGTGAGTTGGTAATTCTTCGTGCGGCAGGGATGTCTACCTACCGTATTGTTTATGCCGTAATGAAAGCGGCGTTTCTCTTGATGCTGGTAGGTTTTTTACTTGGGCAATTGGTTGTGCCTGCATCTGAGTCGTATGCACAAACCAGCAAAGCGGTGAAAATGGCGAATGGCGATAGCCAACTTATCCACAAGGGGAAGGGCTTCTGGCATAAAGAAAGTAATGAGTTTGTTCACTTTGCGGTTGTCGAGCCTTCTGGCAGATTGCATGGTGTGACTCGTTATCAGTTCGATGATCAGAAACGCTTAACGTCTATGGAATATTCCAAGATGGCAGAGTATCAGGATCAACAGTGGCATCTATACGAAACCACCCGCACCGAGTTTATCGATAACAAAACGCAGGTGATTCAACTACCGGAACAATCCTGGAATGTGTCTCTGCAACCCGCCTTACTCTCAGTGATTGTGTTGAAGCCGGATTATCTGGCGATGACGGACTTGTATTCGTTGTCGAATTATCTTGAAGTGCAAGGGTTGGATGCCGGTGCCTTCAAGTTATCTTTTTGGCGAAAACTTTATCAGCCGTTGGCCATTGGTGCCTTGGTGTTGATTGGTATTTCGTTTGTCTTTGGGCCATTGCGCTCTGTGGCTATGGGAACCCGTTTGTTCTACGGGATTATCACCGGCCTAACCTTCAAGTACTTACAAGACTTCATGGGTCCAGCGGCTTCGGTGTTCGGTATTGAGCCTTGGTTAGCGGCTCTGATGCCCATTGCGTTGTGTGCTGTGATTGGGTTTGTGATGATACGTCGAGCTGGTTAATACCAGCTCGTTAAGTTGAGAAATTACTTTTCCGGTTTAGGAATGATCACAGTTCGCGTACCTGAGATTTTCTCATGCCAGGTAACTTTGTCTTTATCGAAGAACAACCAAAGATAACCAAGTCCAAAGCAACCAGCAGACACAAATGCCGCTAAAAATCGCACCAAGGATTGTTGAAGGGTGATCGGACGTCCATCCGGGGTTTCCGCTCTTAAACGCCATGCTTTCATCCCTGCCGTTTGACCTCCGTTGGTCCAGAACTTGGCAAAGAAGCCATAGATCACCAGAAATATTAAGCTCTGAAATACCGGGCCTTGAACCGCTTCCATTCGATTAAATGCTGTGGCGATTGCGCCTACAAAAAACATCAAACCCAAGACAACTAACAGGTCATACACCATAGCAATTAAGCGACGGAAAATACCGGCACTGGGATCGATGGCTTGAATTGGATACGGTTGAGATAAATTTGGTTGCATAATTTTCATTGACCACTAAAACAAGCGAAAGGCATTCTATTAGGGAGGGCATTCTAATGGAATGCGGAATGGCTTCCTAGTGGCCCGATTCGTTTCATTGATAGTTAAACGGTTTCGTTTGCTATTCTGAGAGTTGTTAACCCGTGTACCTTAGGGTGTCAGGGAAGTAAAAGAACGTTAAATAGGATTATCTGTGACCCGTCAGCTAAAACCATATCTACCAGGGCTTCTCTTATTATGTCTGGCTCAATATTTAGTGGAAACCCAGACAGCATTACTTACCGATTGGTTTGAGTTTCTAAAGTGGTCAGGTTACGGACTCTTACTAATTACCTTGGGCATGTCGGTTCACTTTAATCGTCCTTTTTACGCACACACTACGATTCTCCTCGGTATACAGTATTATCTGGTACAGACTTACCTGCAGGCACCGTCCACTGAGCTGGATGTTCAAGCGCAATACGTGTGGTTAGCCTTATGGTTCCCAATCAGTTTGTTAATCGTATCGCTGATGCCTTCTAAGCCAGTCATGCATGTCAGTCAGGCGGTCACTGTAGCCTTATATCTTGCGTTGTTGGCCTGGCCTTGGTTAGACATTTCTTCCTATTCCGATTGGTATTATGGAATGCTCATTGAAGGAGGTGTGAAAGAGCAGCTCTTACAATTGTGGCCAGTCCCTTGGTCAGTGTCTTCGATGGCCATTTGGGGGAGTTACATTTTGGCTTTGAGTGCCGCACTAGGATTGGCGCATTGGATGAAGTTACCCAAGGTGTTACCAATTTTGGTAGTGGCTGGCTTCATTTTAAATCTTCGATTCCACTTGCCTTATGAATCCACCTTGATGGTGTTAGCGGCCGTTTTGTCGTTGTTGATCTATTTAATGCAACAGTCCTGGCAGTTGGTATATCTGGATGAATTAACCGGTTTACCTGGGCGTCGCGCCTTGAATGAAACCATGCAAGGGTTAGGACGAAAGTACACCATTGCGATGATGGATGTGGATCACTTCAAGAAATTCAATGATACCTATGGGCATGATATTGGAGATCAGGTATTGCGAATGGTGGCTGCACGAATTAATGAAGTGACCGGTGGTGGTAAGCCGTTTCGATACGGTGGCGAGGAGTTTTCTATTGTCTTTTCTGGCAAGTCTGTGGATCAAACCCTGGCGCATCTTGAGGCGGTGAGAACGGCCATTCAGAATTATCAATTGACGATTCGCCAGTCGGATCGACCTGAAGACCATAAAGAAGGCAAAAAGCAGCGTAAAGGCAAAACCTCCGATGGCACGGAACAGGTCTCGGTGACCATCAGTATAGGTGTGGCAGAACGAACCTCGGACGACAAAGACCCTAATGTTGTGCTCAAGAATGCCGATAAGGCCCTGTACAGGGCGAAAGAATCAGGACGAAACTGTGTGTGCCAATAATAACCATCAATAATTGGTGATCTAGGGGGACACACAGCTGCACGGAATTAGCAAACATCACGCTCTGAACTAAAGTTATTACTGAAGCTTGATGTTTGAGGATTTCCAAATGTCCATTCTGACCCGCAGTTTATCTGCACGTCTTATCGCTGTGACGTTTCTAGGCACAGTCGTTTCACTTTGTGTTGCCCTTTGGGGTATGTCTAATATTAATTCTTCTGTGGATGGGTATCGCAATCTTGTGAGCGTTTCTGTGGATTCAGAACGTACGATTGGTGCGATGAACTACGCATTCAAAGTGCAGGTTCAGGAATGGAAAAATGTGCTTATTCGTGGCAGCGATGATAAACAAAGAGCGAAGTACTGGGGGCGTTTCCAAGAGAAGAAAGATGAGATCAGAGCGTTATCCACCTACCTGAAAAAAATTCTTAAGAACAAAGACGCGTTAAAGCTGGTGAATGAATTCATTCAGGCTTATGAAGTTGCGATGCCTAAGTATGAAGCTGGATTCAGAGCCTTTGAACAGGCGGGTTACAACCATTCAGCAGGTGATAAAGCCGTAAAAGGCATTGATCGAGCACCTGCTGAATTGTTGGTTAAGGCTCAGGATTTAATTTCAAAAATAGTGCTTGAGGAAAGCACACATATGGATGAGTCTGCCCATTCGGCGTTTCTAACTTCCGTGGTTATCTTACTGATTGCTTCGGTGGTTATTTTAGGCTTACTCATCTTAGGCTTTAATCGAGGCTTAATTAATCCAACCAGAGAACTCGAACGCTATTTCACATCGCTATCAGAAGGTGACTTGACGGTTACTTGTTCGATCCAAAGCAAAGATGAAATTGGTCGTTTAGCTCGCTCTGCAAGAACACTTCAAAACTATTTAATGGATGTGGCCGCATCGATGAAGCACAGTGTGGCCAGTGTCGATCAGGCATTTTCTGAAGTGAAAGAGTCTTCCAGACAAGTCTCGCAAGCCGCTGCAGAACAGAGCAGTTGTTCTGAAACGGTGGCCGCCGCTGTCAACGAAATGGCTTCAGCCGCGCAGGAAATCTCATCAAATGCAACGGCAGCTGCGGAAGCCGTAGATGAGACTAAAGCCATTTCCGACATGGGAACACAAACCATGCAGAATACCGTTGCTGGTATTAACCAATTGGCGGAAGAAATTGGCAATGCGGCCGACGTTGTACAGAAGTTGGAACAGGAATCTCAAAACATCGGGACGGTACTTAATGTTATTCAAGGCATTGCAGAGCAGACTAACTTGCTGGCGCTGAATGCTGCGATTGAGGCTGCCCGTGCCGGTGAACAAGGTCGTGGATTTGCGGTGGTGGCTGATGAGGTAAGAACGCTAGCGCAGAAAACCCAGGACTCCACCACGGAAATTCAAGACATCATCGATAATATTCAAAAAGGGGCTCAGGCAGCCGTATCGGCCATGACCAGTGGTTCTGATCGTACAGCAGCGTCTGTTAGTCAGGTGAATGAGGCAGGGTCGGCGCTTGAGAAAATCAATGAGCAAGTGACTCGTATTCATGATATGAACATCCAGATCGCGGCGGCGTCAGAAGAGCAGACTCAAGTCATCGATGAGATTTCAAATAACGTTCGTGAGATTGCTGATCTTTCTGTGAAAACCAGTGAATTCGCATCCCATGGTGAGGACTCATTAGGTTGCCTGGATGAAGTGAAACAAGAACAGATCAAGTTGGCGGGTCGTTTGAGGACGTAACCCTTCCTTGGAGGAATGAACAATATTCCTCCATCTTGTCAAAAAAGACTCTTTATTAATGCCTGCATTCCCTTAGAATGTGGGCATTTTTTATGGATCAGGTTTGGTTTTGATGTTGATCCGGTGACTCAAAATAGGAGATCAGAAATGAAAGATGTGGTGATTGTATCCGCAGTACGTACGGCAATTGGTGCTTTTGGCGGTGGCTTGTCGAGTTTGTCTGCGGTTAAATTGGGCGAAACAGTGATCTCTGCTGCTCTTGAAAAAGCGGGTGTATCCGGTGATCAAGTGGATGAAGTCATCATGGGACAGGTATTAACGGCTGGTTGTGGTCAGAATCCGGCTCGTCAATCAACTATCAATGCGGGCCTACCAAACACGACGCCTGCTTTGACGATCAATAAAGTCTGTGGTTCAGGTCTGAAAGCTGTGCACATGGCGATTCAAGCGATTCGTTGTGGAGATGCCGAGGTTGTGGTTGCTGGTGGTCAGGAAAGCATGAGCCAAGCGCCGCATGTGTTGCCTAATTCGCGAAATGGTCAGCGTATGGGGAACTGGAACATGGTAGATACCATGATTAATGACGGTCTTTGGGATGCATTCAACGACTATCACATGGGAATTACCGCTGAAAACCTGGCTGAGAAATACGAGATTAGCCGTGAAGCACAAGATGAGTTCGCCGCTGCGTCTCAACAGAAAGCATGTGCCGCTATCGAGGCTGGCAAGTTTGTGGATGAGATTGTGCCGGTAACGATTCCTCAGCGTAAGGGTGATCCTATCGTTGTGGATAAAGACGAATGCCCACGCGCAGGAACGACGGCAGAGAAATTAGCGGGTATGCGTCCTGCGTTTAAGAAAGACGGAACGGTGACTGCTGCCAACGCGTCTTCTTTGAATGATGGTGCCGCTGCTGTGGTTGTGATGAGCAAAGAAAAAGCAGATGCATTAGGTCTTGAGCCATTGGCTGTCATCCGTGGTTACGCAAATGCTGGTGTTGCTCCTGAAATCATGGGTATTGGCCCTGTGACAGCGACACAACGCTGTCTGGAGAAAGCAGGTTGGACAGTGAATGACTTAGATGTGATCGAAGCCAACGAAGCCTTTGCTGTTCAGTCTTTGTCTGTAGGTAAAGAGCTGGGCTGGGACGCTGACCGAGTAAACGTAAATGGTGGTGCTATTGCATTGGGCCATCCGATTGGTGCATCGGGCTGTCGTGTTCTAGTTAGTCTTCTTCATGAGATGAAGCGTCGTGGACAAGCGAAAGGTTTGGCTACGTTATGTATCGGTGGTGGTATGGGCGTCGCTCTGGCGGTAGAAACAGCCTAAGCCCATTGGCACAAATCGTTGATGAATTTGTAGTTAAACACTTGCTAACTTCATCAGCCATCATGCCCCAAAAGTAATCGTATGGATTGCTTTTGGGGCATTTTTTATTAGAAATTATTCTTAGAAAGTTGATAAATTCTATAAAAATCAATTTGTTAGTGATTGGCATGAATATCGGATAGTAGACGTAACTCGTTAAGAAGGAGTTTTTATGTTTACTGCCAATGACATTGCCATATATCTATTGGCCCTTAGTGCCACCTGCATTAGCTTTATTGCCTTTTTGTATTTTTTAACCTCACGCTCTAAATATCATTTCCAACGTAAATCTTTACGACAATACGAACTGGTCATTAGTTTGATCAGAAATATCCAGCAACATAGAGGGCTTAGCCAGGGCATTATCTCTGGAGAACCGGCACTGAAAGATCGCCTGCATGACGTTCAGCGTGAGATTTCATTTCTGGTCGAAAGCTTAAATATGTCACTGACAGGTAAGTTAGCGGATCGCTGGGAGAGTTTTTTTGATCACTGGACTCGATTGAGAGGCAATGCCGTCAATGTGGAAGCCGAAGCGAGCTTTCAGCAACACAACCACATGATCAATAACCTTTTATATCTGGCTGAGAATATTTGTAATAACTCGGATTTAGGGCACAGCGTCAGTCATGTGAAAGATCAACTGTTATGGCGACAACTGCTGGTTCTGTCTGAGTGTATTGGTCAATCCAGAGCCTTGGGGGCATCTGCGTTAGCCAGGGGCCATGCCAGCTATTTGGAGCTGATTCGATTCAAAATGTTGAGTGAGATGATCGATGATCGTCTGCATTCTATGGATCACTCTTTGTCTTCAGAACAGATGGTTCAGCTTGAGAAAGCCATTAGCCCGGTTAACGATGCTTTAAAGCAGTTTTCCAAGCACTTTGGAGCTTATCCTTATTCGAGTCAGGAGTATTTCTCCATCGCGACTATGTCGTTGGAACACGTCATTTCTGTTCTGGATGAAGAACTCGACATTATGAAGAAGGCGTATCGGATTTTCCCCAAAAACTTAAAAAAGCTCCGGTTGAATCAAAAGGCGCTTTCACATTGAAACAAAAGTAAGCCTTAGCCAGTAGGGCTAATGCTGTTTATTGTATTGGTCAAAGAAGGTTTGAGTATCTGAACTGTTGAGTGGTCTTGAAATGTGATAGCCCTGAGCTTCATCACACTGATGAGATTGGAGGAATGCACATTGATCAGATGTCTCAACACCTTCGGCGATTACTTTTAATCCCATTTGGTGGGCGAGGGCAATGGTTGATGTGGCTATAGCTGCGCCCCCATCATCAATGAGTATGTCATCCACAAAGCTCTTATCGATTTTTAATTTATCGATGGAGAAACGTTTTAAGTAACTCAGTGACGAATAGCCGGTGCCAAAGTCGTCAATGGATAAATGAATTCCAAGGCTTTTCAGCTCTTTCAGGGTTTCAATGGTGACGTCGATATTTTCGATCGCAATACTTTCAGTGATTTCCAGCTCCAAATGTTCAGGTGGAAGTTGGTGACTTTCCAACGCTGCTTTGACCTGCTGTGTGATATTTGAACGGTGGAATTGCTTGGCAGACAGGTTTACTGCAATTCTTCCAAAATGATAGCCTTTGTCGAGCCACTCTTTGGCTTGGCGGCAGGACTCCATCAACACCCACTCGCCAATTTCAATGATCATGCCGCTTTCTTCCGCCAGTGGAATAAAGTCAGCTGGGGGAATCATGCCTTTTTTCGGGTGGTGCCAACGGATAAGGCTTTCTACACCCACAATGGAAAGATCTTTCAGCGAAATCTGAGGTTGGTAATAGAGAATAAAGTCTTGGTCTTTAATGGCTTTGTGCATGTCATTTTCCAAAACCAAGAGTTCGACCGCTCTGTTATTGATCTCTTTGGTGTAGAACTGAAAACTGTTCTTCCCTTGAGCCTTAACCCGATACATAGCGGCATCTGCACAGCGAAGCAATTCATCGATTCGTTCACCATCGTCGGGGTACATGGCGATGCCAATACTGGCTGAACTGTGGAGATTGTGACTTTCTAGTTGGATAGGCTGCGAAATCGCCGATTGCAGTTTCTGGGCAACATTGATGACATCCTGAGTGTCATCGATCCCTTCTAAAAGCACCACAAATTCATCGCCACCGAGCCGGGCAAAGGTATCTGAATCACGGATTGCCATACTTGCACGGCTGGCAATACTCTTTAGAAAGCGATCGCCAATGTCATGGCCCAAGCTGTCATTGATCACTTTGAACCGGTCGAGATCCAACAACAATACTGCCACTTTATGACCTTCCCGTTCTGCACGGGCAATGGCATGAGCGGCCCGGTCATTGTAGAGCAGGCGATTGGGTAAGCCGGTGAGGGCATCGTGATGCGCCAGGTATTTAAGATGTGACTCATGCTCCAGTAGTTTATCTTGGGTGACCTTGGTTTCTGTGATGTCCTGTATGGCACCAACCAAGGCTTTTTTGCCTTCTTCATTGACTTTGATATGGCCTTGAATTCTTAAATATTGTTTAGGGTCGTTTCTTACCATCTGAAGGGTAATGTCTAACGGCTCTCCAGCTTCGTAGGCGATTTCGACGGATTTTCTGAAGAGCAGGCTTTGTTCATGAATGAACAGTTGTCTGAATTCTTCCAGGTCAGTTTGCTCTGAACCCGTTCCTAGAATTTTCACCGCTTCATGGGTAAAGAATATGGTTTGGTCGTCGAGCATTTCCCATCCGCCGACTTTCGCTAATTTTCCTGTTTCATCTAAGAGTTGGCGGCTGTGCTCCAGTTTTTCCATGGTTTCTTTTTGACGACTGATGTCTCTGACCAGAAGCCAAAAAGCGATAGGGCGGCCATGTTGATTAAGATGAAGGCACTGGCGAATGTTCACCGGAAAAATGGTGTGATTTTTCTTAATGAGCTCTTTTTCATATTCCTGACAATGCAGGATGTTATCGAGCTGGCTTTCCCGAATGCGTTGATCGAATTTTTGCCAATATGGCGGGGTGATGTCATCCGAATTCATATCGATGACTTCTTCCCAACTGTAGCCAAGCATTGAACAATAGGTTTCATTGGCGTCGAGGCATTTACCACTCAGGTCATAGTACGCAATGCCATCCACATTGGTTTCAAACAGCGTCCGATAACGTTTCTCGGATTCTTTCAATGCCCCTTCAACCAACATTTGGTCGGTAATGTCATATTGAATACCGACGAAGTGAGTAATGTTTCCATGACCATCAAAGACCGGGGAGATGGTCAGTTCATTCCAGAACATTTCCCCGTTTTTTTTGTAATTCCTAAGAACGGTTTTGCATTCTTTTGCTTCACTGATGGCAATTCTGAGTAATTGCGTACCTCGTTGATCGGTGTCAGAGCCTTGTAAGAAACGGCAGTTTTTACCCAAAATTTCAGGGATTGAATAACCGGTAAGGCGAGAAAATGCCTGGTTGCAATAGATAATCGGGCAGTCTGGCAACCGCGCGTCTGCGATGGTGATGCCATGATGGGCCGATTCTAAGGCACGAGAAAGCAGGTAAATAAATGAGCAATCCGTTTTTGGTTCTGGAACGGTGAGATGCAGCAACGCCAGAGGGGTATTTAATTCGGGGCAATGCACCGCATTGGCATTAATGACCAAGGTGCAGATTGGTGTTTCCAGGATCAAATGACAGTAGTCGTTTGAATGAATGGAAGACAGTTCTTTTTTATAGTCGCTAAGCTCAGGAATCAATTCAAATACGGATTGATCAAGAAACGCATTCAGACATTTTTGCAGGCTATGTTCTTTACAGGCAATCGAAACCACCGCAAATGCTTTAGTATCAACCACCAAGGAGATGTTATCCACTTGGGCGTAATAGGGCATTAACGAATGGATATTATCAAGCCTGTCCGTGGGTGGTTCGAGCGGAGTGTCTACCGTTCTTCCCATTCCATTAGTGTTTTGAGTCATAAGCCTATAAATGTCGGATCATGGAATCACTATTTCACTATAGTTGAGGCTTCCAAGGGGGCGAATTTTATTAGTGCATTATGGATAAATGGGGAGATTTCGAGCACAAAGTGTAGGTCTTCTCTCATCTTTTATGGCACTTACTTCAAAGATCGCACTTACTTCAAAGATCGCACTTACCTCGGATTTTGTTTGTTTTGTGAATTGCTGATCTATTTCCAGGTTATTCGAGATACTCATTTCCGTGTTCAATATCTTTTTGTTCAGGCAAAAGCACCTGGTCGGCATACTTTTTCCATACTTCAGCTCTAACAAACAGATCGAAAAGATCGGGATCGATATGCTGACTGTCCTTCATGTTCTTCAAAATACGCAGCGCTTGGCTGAGTGGCATTGGTGGCTTGTAGGGTCTATCTCGTGCTGTCAGTGCTTCAAACACATCGGCAATCGCCATCATCCTAGCGGGAATGGACATTTCTTCTCGGGTTAACCCTTTAGGGAAGCCCGATCCATCCATTTTCTCGTGGTGTCCTCCGGCATACTCAGGCACACGCTTGAGCTTTTTAGGGAAGGGTAGGGATTCCAACATATCAATGGTGACTTGCATGTGGTTGTTGATAACCTTGCGTTCGTCTACCGATAACGTCCCCTTTGGAATACAGAGACTGTCTACCTCATATGCCGAGAGTAAAGGATGGGCATTGCCATCCAGGTCATACCATTGAATGTTGGCGAGTTCACGAACTCGTGCCTGATCTTCTTCCCGCATGAATTCACCGCCTTTGTTGGCGCAGGTTAAAAACTCGGCAATGTTTTTGATTTCATCATGATTGAATTGGTTGGCACCATTACCCGCAGGGGCTTGTTGGGTCGAGTCGAGTGTGGCTAACCGGGCAAGAATAAGATCTATCCCATCTTGCATGATGTGCAGTTTGGTGGACTTCTCCAAAATGGTGTCCGGAGTTGCCAGCTTGCCACAGTCGTGCATCCAGGCGGACACTCGTAATTCATACCATTCGTCTTCGTTCAAATTGAAATCCTTGAAGACGGTGTCATCTTCACAGGCGGCTTGAGCAATTAACTCCATGAGTAGCGGCACACGTTGGCAGTGGGCGGATGTGTGAGGCGACTTGGCATCAATGGCTTGAGCGATACATTGAACAAAGGCATCCAGTAAGTTCTTATGATCTTGCAATAGAATCTGGTTGTTTAGCGCAATGGCTGCGTAGGTCGCAAGCCCTTTAATCAGTGGTTCTAAATGCTTGGCAAAAGGAATGGTTTCCTTGGTTTTAGGGTGTTTGGCGTTAATCAATTGCAAAACGCCAATCACGTCGCTGTTGTGATTCAGCAAAGGTAAGGTGAGAAAGGATTGAGATCGATAGCCGGTGGATTGATCGAATGCTTTGGTACCATCAAAACAGAACTCTGTACTTTCGTAGGCGTCTTCAATGTTCACCATTTGTTTAGTATTGGCACAATAACTGGCGACGTTGATTAAATTATCCTCACCTTGTTCATTTTTCAGAAGAATAGGGGGAAAGCTGCTTTGTTCATCGGACCCTAAGAGATTTTTGTCAATCTTGAGTGTTTTATTTCGAATGACCGAGAAACGCAGCTTAGGCTCTGTTTCTTCATCTTCCATTAAATAAATGGTCCCGGCGTCTGCCATGGTCAGAGATTGTGCTTCTTTGAGAATTTTGGGCAGCAAGGTCTGTGGCGACGAAAAGGAGGAGAGTTCAGCTAATAATTCCCGTTGACTGCTGATCTGTAGTTGTTGATCGAGGGCCACCGAGGCAAACCTGCCAAGCTCGGTTAGTATCTGCTCACTTTTGCTGTCGAAGGGAATGACATGGCCTTCACTGTCCTGAGCGTTGATCAACTGCAATACGCCAACTAGCTGATTGCCTTGGTTGATTAACGGCAGAGCTAATACGGATTCGGTATGGTACTTGGATTGTTGATCGATCTGTGTGGTGCCTCTGTGGTTGTCTTCTTCTCCATAGACGTCTGAAATATTGATCAATTCCCTTGAGTGAGCGGCACGTGTTGCCACCGTGGTCATGTTGGGTTCACAACTGAATGAGTCATACAGCGCGAGAGGTGCAAATTGAACGCGTCCGCCAGTAACGCCTCCCTGATGGATATTTAGGGAGGTGTTGTTAACGATGGCGAATTCGAGCACTTTGGGCTTGGATGGATTGGTGATATAGAGGGTTCCACCATCAGCCTTGGTCAACTGTTGAGCGTGAGTAAGTACTTTTTCACAAAGTGCAGAAACATCTCTTTCTGCAAACAGTTCATGGGCAATATCCATGAGGATGCGACTGGTTTCTAGATCAAGAGGCTGTTCAGTTTGGCTCATGATTGGGTCTCTTTAGAGTAATGCAGAAGTAGCTAACTTCTTATGATGAACTTAGAAGTTGGCTTACCTTCTGTCAAACCCACATTCATCCACTCAGAGTGTCACTTTCAGCATCAATAGTGCGTTTGCTTTGGGGCTAGCTGATATTGATCAAGTGGTTTGAGTCAGGATTTGTGGTAAAGTGGCCGACCCCAAATTCAGCGTACAGTTATTCACTGAACGCAAGTATTTCGCTGACACAAAATGAGTCACAGACAGAATGTGTTCAAGATAGCGTCATGTGTTTTATGAATAATGACAGGCTGAACATCAAGGTGCCGTAGAAGCATCAGGGGATACTTCGAGAAACTGAATGGAAAGAACTATGACAGTGGTGGAAGACCTAGAGATTCAAAAGAATCCAGAGACGGCTGGTATGAGTACGGCGGCGGATACTTTTGGGGGCGCTGACCCTAAACCATTAGGGTTCGGTTTAAACTGGCATCCTGATCGCCATCAACTCTATGATGAATTGCATACCCGACCGTTTCCCGTCATCAAAACACCGGTACGGGTTTCTCATTTTGCCTGCTTGTATGATGTCGATGGCAAACGCAAAGCGTACCAGCATCTTTTGACGCTTTGTGCTCGTTATGGAGTGAATACTCCTGCCGAATCTGTGAATTGTTATTATCAGAACTTTGGCTCTTTTGATGTTCGATGGGAAGCGCATACCGAATTTTGCACTTATACCATTATTCGCTCAATTGAGCCGGGCACGCCGTTTGAGCAAACCGCGTTATCCACATTACCAGCAGATTGGGTGGCGGAAGTACCTGGTGAGGTTGTGGCTGCAATTCATGTGGAAATGTTGGATCAGCCGAACGAAATTCCGTCATTAAACGAATTGCACGATTACTTTGAAGGGCATCGTTTGATTGGTTGTGTGGTCGATCAGAATCAAGCACGCCTCTGGACGGCGTTCCGTCCGCACGGTGATGGATTCGGGCGTGTGCTTGTCTATAACCGATCACTGAACTCATGTCAGTCCGGGCGATTACTACGCCGCTTATTGGAACTCGAAACCTATCGTTCGATGGCGTTACTTGGGTTACCTAAAGCTCGCTCCATGAATAAGGATCTGACCGATCTGGAGTTGGCTCTAGCCGAAGTGACTCAAGAAATTTCTGATATTCAGGGCGTAGAAGACGAAAAGCGCTTGCTGGGGAAATTGTCGAAAATTTCGGCCCAGATTGAATGGATGATCTCGGCTCACAGTTACCGTTTCTCAGCCACCAATGCCTACTATGAGTTGGTGATGGCGCGATTAAAAGAATTGCGTGAAGAAGAGGTTTCCGGGCTGTTAACGATGACCGAGTTTCTTTCCCGTCGAATGACGCCGGCATTCCGTACCTGTCAGGCCACCAGTGATCGCATGGATACCATCTCGCGTCGGGTTGATCGGGCCAGCGAGTTGCTGCGAACCCGAATCGATATGGTCATTGAGCAACAAAATCAATACTTACTTAAATCGATGGATCGTCGCAGTAAGCTTCAGCTTTACATGCAGCAAACCGTAGAAGGGCTGTCAGTGGCCGCTATCAGTTATTACTTGTTGGCGTTGTTTGATCTCATGCTTGGTGCAAGTCATCTCATTCGTATCGACCTGGATCACAAACTGATCATTGGTGTTTCCGCACCATTGGTGTTGCTGACGGTATGGTTTTCTCAAAAACGATTGAAGAAAAAGATCAATGCTGTAAACCAAAAAATGAAGCAGAAGCAACGAGTTACCGAACAGCAGCGTTTAGAGTAAGTGTTCCGAACTGCCGTTAACTTCAATACTTATCAAAAGGCGCATTATCTGGATAACTTCCGGGTAATACGCCTTTTTTGTTGCTCGACAGTTTGAGAATTAGGTTTTCTGAATAAACAGGCTAGTGTTATTTAGGCAGAGGTCGTTAGGGAATGTCTCTGATGAAGATGGCTTAGCTTAGTCTGTAGAAAACCTTTCAGGAGACATTCGATTTAGGCCATTCCGAGATGAATTTTGTTATTCAGCGTTTGTTTTTGTGTGTGTTTTAGTGCTCGTATTAATAACAAAAGGCTGGATATCACTTTTTATATAAAAACAGATAACTGGGTTGAATGGCTGAAAAAACACTTGTTTGTCTTTGATTTTATTGTTTTTTAATTTATTGAAAACTAAAGGAATTATTGTTGTATCAAAACTTTTTATTATGGGTTGTTGGTTGATGAATTGTTTATCGGAAATCTCATGGTCTAGTTGGATGGATTAGAAATTAGTACTGGTATCTTGGTTTTTCATTGTACATAATCTGACTGTTTGGTCAGGAGTTGGCCGTATTGTTAACCCCTATACGACTCGATTAATCTAATAAAAACTAATCCAAAAAGACGAAGAGCTATGTTGGAAAAACTATTCAAATTATCAGCACATAACACGAATGTTAAGACCGAAGTAGTTGCGGGCTTAACCACATTCTTAACTATGGCCTATATCCTGTTTGTTAACCCGGACATCCTGTCTACTACGGGTATGGACAAAGGTTCTCTGTTTACAGCGACCGCCATTTCGGCTGCTTTTGGTTGTATTTTAATGGGCTTCTTGGCTAACTTCCCTGTGGCGTTGGCCCCAGCGATGGGCTTGAACGCTTTCTTCGCCTTTACCGTGTGTGGCTCAATGGGGTACACCTGGCAAGAGGCATTGGGTGCTGTATTTGTGGCTGGTTTAATCTTCTTTGGTTTGAGTGCCTTCAAGATCCGTGAATGGATTATGAACAGTATTCCAAAGAATCTGCGCTTCGGTATTGCCGCCGGTATTGGTTTGTTCCTTTCTCTGATTGCCTTGAAGAACGCGGGCATTGTGGTTGATCATCCTGCGACCTTTGTAACGCTTGGTGACTTCACTCAAAAAGGTCCATTGCTTGCTGCGGTTGGTTTGTTCATGATTCTTGCGCTTGAGTACCGTAAAGTGCCAGGTGATGTACTGTTGAGTGTTTTGGTTGTTACCGCTATTTCAGTGGCCATTACTGGTCAGGAAGTAGGTAACTTAGTCTCTCTACCACCAAGTATTGCCCCAACTTTCTGGCAGATGGATTTCTCTCGTGTCATGGAAGGTGCGATGGTTTCTGTGATCTTCGCGTTTGTTTTTGTGGATTTGTTTGATACCTCCGGTACGTTATTAGCGGTGGCTCAGAAAGCGGATCTTGTAGACGAAGATGGCAAGATTGAAAACGTAGGTAAAGCGATGGTGGCTGACTCTGGTGCGAGTGTTGCCGGTGCGATTCTTGGTTCATCAACGGTAACCAGTTACGTTGAGAGTACGTCAGGTATTGCGCAAGGTGGTCGAACTGGTCTGACGGCCGTGGTTGTGGGTATCTTGTTCTTGTTGTCGTTGTTCTTTGCTCCGATTGCCGGACTAGTGCCTTCTTACGCAACGGCACCTGCATTGTTATATGTGGCGGTGCTTATGATGTCTGAATTGCGTCATGTGACCTGGGATGACTTGACCGAAGCGGCGCCTGTGTTCGTGGCTGCGTTGGGTATGCCGTTAACCTTCTCTATTGCTGATGGTATTGGTTTGGCCTTTATCACCTATGCGGTAGGTAAGGCTGTAACCGGACGCTTTAAAGATGTAAGTGGCGCTGTTTGGTTGGTTGCGTTCGTCTTTGCTTTAAAACTGGCGCACGTATTCTAAGTGCATACAGACATAAAAAATCCCGCCTTGGCGGGATTTTTTATGTCTATCAGCGTCAGATTTCAATATCACGATCAGGTGATTAATACTGAACCGTTCCCTTTGGCTTTTGCCTCTAACAGGGCTTCTTCAGCATTGTGGTACATTTGATCGAAGGGGAGTTGAGAACGACCTAGTACATGACCGCCAATGTTGATTGAGGTCTGAAACACACGCCCTTCAAATTCAAGATTCAGTTGTTCAAATAAGCTTTGCGTTCTGCGTGCAATGATCTCGGTTTCTTCATAGTTTGCGCCGGAAAGAAGAATGGCAAACTCATCGCCATCCAATCGTCCAATCAAGTCATAATCTCTGTATAAGTCGCAGAGATGATGTGCAACCTGAACCAGGCAGTGATCTCCCGCGTAATGTCCAAACTTGTCGTTGATGTCTTTAAGCTTGCATAAATCGACCAGTAAAAGAGCGGTGGCTTTGTTGGCTCTATAACCACGACTGATTTCCTGGCGTGCGCGTTCCACAAATGTACGGTGATTCAACAGGCCGGTCATCAGGTCATTGCTGGCAGCTTCATTCAGCAGATTTTTAGACTGAATGAGTTCGTCCTGAGTTTCTTTTTCTTCAGTCTGGTCAAAGAAGAAGATACACAAATGATCGTCTTCAAGTAATTGTTCAACGATCAAGAACCAACGGCCATCAAGACTGTCCACTTCAAAAGAACGGTAGACCTCGGTTCTTCGATGGAGCACGGCCTCTGAAAGCCACTCTTCAATGTCGGTGGCCTGAATGGATAAGCCATGTTGTGCTTCATAGGCATGTCGAATCAGGTCATCGTATTCTTTACCGCGAATGTTTTCCTTTTCATAGCCAAAAAGCTCTGATGCCATTTGGTTGCTGTAGACCACTTTATCAAAGCGATCCAATATCATGATGCCGTTTTCAGTAAGATCCAGTGCAGATGCCAGGAGTTTGGAAGTTTTTGCATCCATATTTTTTATAAACCAAGAGTTCGAGTTGCTCATCCTCATTAAAAGGATAATTAATTACTTAAAGTAGTAGTTGCTTTGTCGGCCTTTTGCAACTCTTCTGAAGGCTTTAGTGACTGATTTTCTTGTAATAATTGGCATAAGCAATTGTTTGAGGTTTAGATTTGGCAAAGGTGGGCAAGTCGGTATTGGAAGCTGTTTTCGAGCCAATATAGATGGCCCTGACCAGACAATAAGTTGTAGTCCGCATTCGGTAAACAATCTGCCAGGTGCTGACCAATGCGTTCAGAGACAAATGGATCGCAGTCGCCTTGGAAGATCGAAACAGGACATTGAATGCTGTTCAGATGAAACGGCCATTGCTCAAACTGACTGACCAAGTCTTTATATAAACTGGAGTAGCTCTGACTGAATGAGCGGCGTTGAGCCTCCAGGAGCATTTCACCTAGTCGGGGGTAATTGCTCAGGATGTCCACATCCTGGTAATGGCATTGTTGGGTCATGAAGTAGAAGTACAACCTGGGGAGTTTATTAGCTAAGTAGCCGGCACATAGAAATACCAACTGACTCAATCTTGGCACTTTCGATGTGAAAAACTTCAACCATGAGGCTTGGCCTACGTGGTGAAAGGGGGCTTGTTCTAACTCAGAGAAATGGCTGTAGCTGCTCAATAAAATGACTTTTTGTACCTGTGTGCTGGCGTGCTTGGCTAACCAAAGGGCAGGAACTCCGCCGGAAGACCAGCCAATGACGGTGACCTTTGAATGGCCTAGATGATCCAGTAATGCTTGGGTGTCGGCTGTAATTTGGGCCAGGCAGTATTCTTGTGCAGGGGAGGAAGAACCGATACCGGGACGGTTTGGGCTAATCAGCTTTAATCCGTGGCGTAGAAACACCTGATGCAAGGCAGCCGCTTCCATTGCTGATCCTGGCATACCGTGATGATAAAGAATCGGCACGCCTTGAGGGTCACCAAACTCAAAGTATTCCAGCGTTCGATTATCTGAGAGCTCCAGCAGCCTTGCTGATGGCAGATAATCTTCTTCAGCGTCACAGAAACGAGTTGGCAGAATGTGTTCAGTCATCGGTAGTTGATCATCCCTTGTACAAATATTTGTGCCATGATCCATAGCTTTGTTACAATGCCGGCCTTTTTAATATCCGAGTGTTTTACTCAGCCCTGATTCCGACAGGAAAAGCGCAGGGAAAGCCTTGGGTACAAAATTCAATATACGGCTGAGTGATAAGCAGGCTGACCCTTATGAAAATTCAAGCACAAATCGAAGCGTTAATTCGTTCAAATTTTGAACCTCTGTATTTCGAAGTTCTCAACGAAAGCTATATGCACAATGTTCCTGAAGGTTCAGAGTCGCATTTCAAGGTGGTTTTGGTTACTGATAAGTTTGAAGGCAAACGTTCTGTAGCACGTCATCAGCAAGTATACGGTGCCTTAAGCGAAGTGATGGATTCGATCCATGCATTGGCTTTGCACACCTATACACCGGAAGAATACGAGCAAGCGCAGTCTGCACCTGCGTCACCAAACTGTATGGGTGGCAGTAAACACGATCAGCACTAGCCATGATTGGCAGTAAAAATGATCACTAATAATTAGGATCGTTAATGCTGTGTTGCTGTTTCACCTTATAGCATTCTTATAATTACGATTAATTGAGTTAGAAAATGACTGAACACACTTCTTCACAGCCGTTTGTAGTTGCGGCTATGTATCGCTTTGTGACCTTGGACAATTACCAGGACATTCGTGAGCCTCTGCGTGAATTCTGCGATGAGCACAACATCAAAGGTACTTTATTGCTAGCCAAAGAAGGCATCAACGGTACCGTTGCGGGTAGTCGTGAGGGCATCGATGCGCTGTTGGCGTATTTGAAAAGTGATCCACGCTTAGCGGCCTTGGAACACAAAGAGTCTTTTGATGAGCATCAGCCTTTCTACCGTATGAAAGTGAAGCTGAAGAAAGAAATCGTGACCATGGGCATAGATGGCATTGATCCTAACGAAGTAGTGGGCACCTATGTGAAGCCAAAGGATTGGAATGCTTTGATTTCTGACCCTGACGTACTTCTATTGGACACTCGTAACGACTACGAAGTGGAAGTGGGCACCTTTGAGCACGCAGTAAACCCGGATACTCAGATTTTTCGTGAATTCCCGGATTATGTTCGCAATAACGTAGACAAAACTAAGCACAAGAAAGTCGCTATGTTCTGTACTGGTGGCATTCGTTGTGAAAAAGCGTCTGCGTTCATGAAAAAAGAAGGGTTTGAAGAAGTCTATCACCTGGAAGGTGGTATCTTGAAATACCTGGAAGAAGTGCCACAAGAAGAAAGTATGTGGAAAGGTGAATGCTTCGTTTTTGACAACCGTGTGACCGTTGATCATAACCTGGATAAAGGTACATTTGAGTTATGTCACGCTTGTCGTATGCCGGTATCGGAAGAAGACAAAACCTCTGAAAAATACGAAGACGGTGTGTCTTGCCCAAGCTGTTATGATTCGTTGGATGATGCTACTCGTGAGCGTGCTCGTAATCGCCAGCGTCAGATTGCCTTGGCAAAAGAGCAGGGCATTGAACACATTGGTGTGTCGATGGAAGAACGTAAAGCCATCAAACAAGCCAAAAAAGATGAGCACAGAAAGCGCTCTTTGCACCTGGATTAATTTGCCTCTTGTACTCGATTAATCCGAAGGATGCTTAGCCTGTGAACTTAATTCTGATTACTGAACGCGACTTTGCGAGCACGTCACAGGTGGTGCTGTCAGATCACAGGGCTAAGCATATTCATCAGGTACATCAGGCCGAACCGGGTCGACGTTTAAAAGTTGGCTTGGTTAATGGTCTGATGGGCTTAGGTGAAGTGACGGATGCAATTAAAAGCGGGGATGACTATCAGGTGTCATTAACCGTTGAGCTGTCACAACAACCCCCCGAAAAATTGCCTCTGACTGTCATTTTGGCGTTACCTCGGCCAAAAATGTTGCGTCGCACGATTCAAAATCTCACGTCGTTAGGTGTTGCTCATTTGGTGTTGATTAACTCGTATCGGGTTGAGAAAAGTTATTGGCAATCGCCGTTTCTACATCAGTTGGATGAGTATGTTCAGCTTGGTTTAGAGCAATCCGTAGATACGGTGCCTATGACGATTCAGCTTGAGAAACGATTCAAACCCTTTGTGGAAGATCGCTTGCCAGAGCTGATTCAAGATAAACGAGCTATTGTGGCGCACCCTTATGTGTCCGAGACTTGTCCTCGCGATATCCAGACGCCTTTGGTGTTAGCGATAGGCCCGGAAGGCGGGTTCATCCAGTACGAAGTGGATAAACTGATCGACGCCGGATTTGATGCAGTGACCTTAGGGCAACGGATTCAGAAAGTCGAAACCGTACTGCCACAGCTAATCGGTCGTCTTTACTAAGCGCATTCCGCGACACTACTTCCAATCTTAGCTGGCGATAACAAACAGGCTTGAGTACCCTGTGTTCTCAGTCGGTGGTTGGCGTTTTGCCATTCTCTTCTACTGATACCTTTAAACCCTGGGAAGACTTCATTGATTAAAGCAATTTGTTGATGAAGGCTTAACCCTACCTCAAAGCTCTTGGGAAGTAAGCTAAGTGCGAAGGCCGCAATAGCGGTTGCGTAGTTAAGGTTTATATTGAGTTCCTGATGAGGCGATTGCAAAAACTGATGTTGGCTTGCAAGTCCTCTGACTTTAGAGGCAAGGTCGGGATCTTTGACCAAATGCTCATCCCATAAGGTCTGATGCTGTGTTTCCGTAACGCGAAACAGACCATAAGTATCCGATTCAAAGTGAAAAAGACTGGTCTGTCGATTAAGACTCACCGCCGCAATCGTTAGCAGGTAAAGCTCAGCCAGATCAGGCAGCGTCAGGTGCTTAGACAGCGTGCCAAGAATGGGATTGATGACGGCATTATTCAGAGAGTTAAGCTGTGCATCCATATTCTTTGAACCCTGTTATCCTTAAAAATCAGGGGAAAAGAGCCCCTTTTAATAATTGATATCAAAAGAAGTCCCTAACTTGTTGATACTACGGTATTCATTAAGTTAGTCGACTATGGGGAATATAAAAGTGGGTAGGATAGAAAAAAGAGAAAGACCCGACGAAAGGTGCTTTCTCTTTTCTAGCAGGTGAGACGCTGCTTCTTGGTGAGTTGTTGACGGTGTCTTTCAAGCATCGTTCTAGATTGGTTTTTACGATTCACCTTCAAAGGCACACAGGCTGTATACGCCGATGCCGATGTTTTGAAGTAGTGTAGAGCCATTCAGATCTGGCAGGTCAATCAAGGCTGCCGCTTCAAAGACTTCCGCGCCCTGGCTTTTCAACAAGGTGCTGGCGGCCATCATGGTGCCGCCTGTGGCAATGATGTCGTCGATGATTAATACCTTGTCGCCTTCCTTACATGAACCTTGTTGAATCTCTACCGTGGCAGCTCCGTATTCAAGGTTGTAGCTTTCTGAAATAACTGGTGGTGGCAGTTTGTCTTTCTTACGAACAAGGATCAGTGGTTTATTGAGGTTATAAGCCAGTACGGAACCGATTAGGAAACCACGACTGTCGATCGCTGCGATACGATCAATTTCATGATTAATGTAACGCTGAGTCAAAGCATCAATGACCATTCGAAATGGCTTAGGTTGCTGTAGTAATGGAGTGATATCTCGAAAGGTAACGCCTTCTTTCGGCCAGTTATGAACCGCTCGGATATTAGCTTTCAGGTAGATTTCGTCAAACGACATAGTGGAATCCTTGCTGAGAAATTGCGGCCAGTACGGTCAATTACCGCCCGACATCCTTACGTTAATTGAATACCAGAATTGTAAAGCTTGCCAGTGAAAAGTGAAGGGGATAGGTGCTACTTATTGTTTTGTATCAGGTTTTTGGATTCAGTTTGGTAAGAACGAAAGTCAGCGCGTATTTGATGAAAGAAAGTTTTTAAGAATACGTGCTTAGTGGTGTTGAGGGGGAGGGTCTCCCCGGAAAGCCACAGCGTTGGCGCATTTCCGGAGTATCCTTTTACATAGGGACTCTACGTCGCTTACTGTCCTTGTTTGGACTCAGGAGGCGGTGGCGGCGTTCTGATCACCTCCCGTTTGATGGTCAGTTCGTTGCCATCATTATCAATCGCATGAACGGTGATGTTGTTTTCTCCAAACTCCAAAGGCACCACAATCGCGAAGGCTGAATGATAAAAGAATTTACCATCGTAGCTGCCGGAAACGCGATCGCTGGTGGCGTAGACTTTGTCGATACCGACACCAATGTCATAGGCTTGCCCGCGTAGTCTGATCTCGGTCACGTCGGTGGCGACTTCTTCGCCGTCACTGCCGGACAATTCCAGCGCCGGTTTCAGATCATCCGGGAAGCTGTTCGGATCGTTCGGGTCGGAATCGAACATTTCTTCCACATCGTTAGCGAATAGATCTCCGTCGCGGTCGATGTCTTTGTTATCGCCAATGCCATCGGTATCGATGTCCGACCATTCCGTCGGATCATTCGGGAAGAGGTCTGTACCATTGTCATAGCCATCGCCATCACGGTCAGGATCGAGGCTGTCAGGAATGCCATCGTCGTCCATATCCGGTGGCACACTGTTCGGATCATTCGGATCGGTGCCTACTTGAACTTCATAGTGGTTGTCGATTTTATCGCCGTCACGATCGGCGTCAGAATTATCGCCAATACCATCCGCATCAAGATCTGACCATTCTTTGGGATCTCGTGGGAACACGTCGATTTCATTGTTGTAACCGTCGCCATCCATGTCCGGGTCTAGGCTGTCGGGAATACCATCGCCATCAATGTCTGATGGAACGGATTTAGGATCATTAGGGTCGGTTCCAACCAGTTCTTCGTAGTGGTTAGAAATACCATCGCCATCACGATCTTTGTCCGAGTTATCCCCAATCCCGTCGTTATCCAAATCCGACCACTCTTTGGCATTACGCGGGAAGGCGTCTTTCTCGTTCAGATAGCCATCGTTATCCATGTCTGGATCAAGGGCGTCGGGAATGCCATCAAAGTCAAAATCCGGTGGCACACTTTCAGGGTTATTAGGATCGGTGCCTAACTGCAATTCGTATGCATTGCTGATGTTGTCACCGTCACGCTCAAGGTCAGCGTTGTCACCAATGCCATCTTTATCGATGTCTGACCATTCTTTCGGATCAAACGGGAAGGCATCATTAGCATTTAAGTAGCCGTCGTTGTCGATGTCCGGGTCCGAGTTGTCGCCAATGCCATCACCGTCGGTGTCTTTCCATTCTTTCGGATCGAGTGGAAACGCATCGACATCATTGTTGTAGCCATCGCCGTCCTGATCTTTATCGTTTTGATCGGGGATGCCATCGCCATCGGCGTCTTTGCAATATTTAGGATCATCAGGGAAGGCATCTTCGGTATTCAGGCAGCCGTCACCGTCCCGGTCATCATCGATGGCGTCCGGGATACCGTCGCCATCACTGTCTAGAGGGACACTGCTTGCGTCGTTTGGATCAGTCCCGACCTGTTCTTCGTAGTCGTTACGAATGCCATCGTTGTCGCGATCAGGGTCGGAATTATCACCGATGCCATCGCCGTCCAGGTCAGCCCATTCTTTGGGATCGGTTGGGAAGACATCCTTATCGTTGGCGTAGCCGTCGTTATCGATGTCATCATCCAGTACATCGGGAATGCCATCGCCATCCGTGTCTTTGGGATAATCGTTTGGATCGTAGGGGTTTGTCCCCAGTTGTATTTCAACCTTGTCGGAAAAGCCGTCGCCGTCCTTTTCTGTGTCTGCGTTATCCCCGATACCATCGCCGTCGAGGTCACCCCACTCACGGTTATTGTCGGGAAACTTATCCAGCAGGTTATTAACCCGATCGCCGTCTCTGTCTACATCAATTTCATCGGGCAGGCCGTCTTTATCCAAGTCGGGAGGTGTACTGTTAGCACGTCGAGGATCATAGCCCGTTTGCAATTCGTAATGATTGTCGATGCCATCACCATCCATATCGATGTCTCGGTGATCCGGAATACCGTCGTTATCCATATCCGGCCCAACGTTGGCGGCTAACTGAAGGTGGCTTCCTTCCGTAAGCTTACGGAACAGCTCAGATTTCATTACCGCAGGTGCCGCCAGGACGATACTCACCGAGGAAACCGCAACAATGGCAATCTGTTTAAAATGACGTTTCTTTAATGTGAATGGCAAGTTAGGCATACGTTCATTATTTATTGTTGTTATCAACCACGATCCAGTTTGTGATTGAGCATGAGTAATTCTGTGATTCTAACTGATGACAGTCCCGGAAAGAAACGTACGGTGTATCAGTTTGTGTAAAACGTCTCTAAATCAATTTATGGAGCTTAAACCTATGGTTTATTTAACAAAGGTTTCATGAACATTTAATCTATGGGGAACTAAAAGCAATTGTTAAATCTCTAAGGGCGGTTTACGATGGTTTGCTTTATACATTCATTTGATGACTCACATTGAGAATTAATATGTTCAAAAAGAATAAAATTGCGGCAGTACTAGGAAGTGCTGCATTGGTTTCAACGGTTATTTTGAGCGGTTGTGGCGAAAAAGAAGTCGAGTTAAAGACCAACAGCGACAAAGTTAGTTATGGCATTGGCTACAACGTTGGCTCTGGCATGCGTCAAGAAGGGCTGGAAGAAATGAATGTAGCGGCCATTGCAATGGGTTTACAAGATGCGTTGGCTGATAAAGAGCGTCGATTGTCGATGGAAGAGCTAACAGCTGCATTCAATGAAGTACGTGCTATCCAAGACGACAAAATGAAAGCCTTGAACGATGAGAACCTTCGTTTGGGTCAAGAATTCCTGAAGAAAAACGGTGAGCGTGAAGGCGTTACGGTTCTTGAAAGTGGTCTTCAGTACGAAGTGCTTAAGAGCGGTGAAGAAGGCGCAGCTCAGCCAGAAGTTTCTGACATGGTAACTACTCATTATCATGGTACTTTGGTTGATGGCACTGTATTCGATAGCTCGGTAGATCGTGGTCAGCCAGCTACTTTCCCTGTAGGCGGCGTGATCAAAGGTTGGATCGAAGCGCTACAAATGATGAAAGTAGGTGATAAGTGGAAACTGTACGTTCCTGCGAATCTGGCGTATGGCACTCAAAGCCCAAGCCCTAAAATTCCTGCTAACTCAGCATTGATCTTTGAAGTTGAGTTGTTGAGTATTAAAGGCAAAGAATCTTAATCGGTTTGATTTAAGATCGAAAAACCTCCTTCGGGAGGTTTTTTTATGTGTAAAAAAAATCCCCGGTCGAAAGAAGTAGACGTTTGACCGGGGGGAGGAAGACTTCGTTTAAGCAGTGATGGGCTAAACGAAGTATGTTGGAAGAGGTTTAGCTGCAGGAGTAATTTTTACTCGGAGGCAGCAATCAAACTCGCATTTCCACCCGCAGCCGTGGTGTCGATGCAAAGGTGGCGTTCAATAACAAAACGCTCAGGTTGATCAAGTTCGGTGATGATAGGCAATAACGCGCCCTCACGTTGCGCCAGTGCCTGACGTAGATTACGCAGATCTGTTGTCGATGAATTACAGCTGATGGCCGCAAACCCGTCAGCACTCGATACGGCATCTAACGACAGTTGTCCAACCATACCTTGTACTGGTAGCCCGAGCTTGTGACATTGTTTCAGCATATCGTCAATGCCTTGAGCTACTACCACGACGGCGTTACCTTGGAGCAGGGCAACTGCGGCTTGTTGGCGTGCGCTATTGGCATCCGGCCCTAAGCAGAGAACCACCCCTCGTCCCAGCTGGGAGAGTAAATTCAATTCACCAGTGGGGCCTGGCATCTCTTCGGCTTCGTGTGAAACCTCCTGCAATGAGGCGAGTTGCTCAGAGAATACCGGCAGTAGTTGTTGGAATCGGTTTGTTTCATTCCTCCAGGCTGCTACATCCAGCTGCGAAATCATCTTATGGAGTTTGTCACCATCGATAATCTGACCAGAAAAGCCTTCTTGATGAGGTTCTGTACGGCTACGGGTAAAGCGCTTCACATAATGCGGTCCACCTGCTTTAGGTCCTGTTCCAGACAAGCCTTCTCCGCCAAAGGGCTGGGAGCCAACAATTGCCCCGATCTGGTTGCGGTTAACATAGATATTGCCGACAGCAACCTGGTTAACGATACGATCAACACGGCTGTTGACGCGGGTGTGCAGACCAAAAGTGAGACCGTAGCCTTTACGGTTGATGGATGCGACTACGTTATCCAGGTTTTTGGCTGAGAAAGTTGCCACATGCAGTACTGGGCCAAATATCTCTTCTTCAAGCTCTTCAATGCCAGAAACTTTCAACACCGTTGGCGCAACAAACGTGCCTCCTTCAGGCGTAGGCAGCTGCTTCAGTAGCTTACCTTCAGCTTCAAGGGCCGCACAGTGCTGTTGAATGCGTGCCTGTGCCGTAGAGTCAATTACCGGGCCAACGTCGGTACTCAGCAACCAGGGATTACCGATGCTGAGTTCATCCATTGCGCCATACAGCATCTGTAATAGATGCTCGGCGATATCTTCTTGCAGATAGAGCATTCGTAATGCGGAACAACGTTGCCCGGCACTCTGAAACGCTGACATAATGACATCTCTGACCACTTGCTCGGGGAGTGCCGTTGAGTCAACGATCATCGCATTCATACCGCCAGTTTCTGCGACCAGAGGGGCATTCGGTGCCATCGTATTCGCCATATTGCGGTTGATGTTCTGAGCTGTCAGGGTCGAGCCGGTAAAGCAAACGGCTGCGATACGTGCATCTGATGTTAATGGTGCACCTACAGCGATACCGGAACCGGGCAATAGTTGCAGCGCTTCTTCAGGAATGCCTGCTTCATGCATCAGTTCTACCGCACGGCAGGCGATCAGCGGTGTCTGATCGGCCGGCTTTGCCAACACGGCGTTACCTGATGCCAGTGCAGCCAATACTTGCCCTGAGAAAATCGCCAATGGGAAGTTCCAGGGGGAAATACAGGTGACAATGCCACGTGCTTCGGTAGCCTCTAATTGCTCCGCCTGATTGGCGTAGTAGCGGGCAAAATCCACAGCTTCTCGTACTTCGCCTACCGCATCCAGCAGGCTTTTACCCGCTTCACGGCAAGCTAAAGCAAAGAATTCAGCTGCATTTGCTTCAAACAGATCCGCCACACGTCGTAAACAGGCGGCGCGTTCCAACGCAGGTACTTTGGACCAGCGCTGGAAACCCGCTTCTGCGGACTGAATTGCGGTTTCTATGTCTTGTGGGTTCGACTCCGTTACTGTACCTACCAGATCAGTAGGATCGGCGGGGTTACGAATCTCGACTCTGGCGCTATTACTGACGCTATCAGAGGCGCTATTAGAGGCGGCACTACCTGCGATGATCGGTTGAGCCTGCCATCTAACATGTTGAAATACTTTACGTTGCGGTTCCAATTCGGCCAACGTTTGCTTATCTGTAATATCCCAGCCTTTGGCATTTAACCGTCGCGCGCCAAAGATTGAGGCGGGTTTTGCAATCACTTTATTTGACAGATCCCCCTCGGTTTCAAGAATCTGTGAGAAGGGATCTCTAGCAATTTCTTCCGGGGTAATGCGGGTATCTACAATCTGATTTACAAAGGAACTGTTGGCGCCATTTTCAAGCAGGCGGCGCACAAGGTAGGCCAGCAGATCGCGGTGAGCTCCGACCGGCGCATAGATACGACAACGTGTATTGTTGAGTTTCAGCACCGTATCGTGCAGGGCTTCACCCATGCCATGAAGTCGCTGGAACTCAAAATTATCAACCCCGGCTTTCTGCGCCATAGTCAGAATCGCCGCTGCGGAATGGGCATTGTGGGTTGCAAACTGCGGGTAAATGCGATCGGTCATTGTCAGTAGCTTTTCAGCACAACACATATAGGACAGATCAGAGTGTATTTTACGGGTAAACACCGGAAAACCGTTCAGTCCGAGTACCTGTGCACGCTTGATTTCAGCATCCCAGTAGGCCCCTTTAACCAGACGTACCATAATACGTCGATCTAACCGTTGTGCCGTTGCGTAGAGCCAATCCAATACATAGCTGGCACGAGGACCAAAGGCCTGAACAACAATGCCAAAGCCATCCCATCCCGAGAGACCTTTATCTTCCAGTACGGCTTCGATCACATCCAAAGAGAGATCCAGTCTGTCCGCTTCCTCCGCATCAATGTTGAACCCCATATTGGCCTTTCGTGCTTGCGTAGCCAGGGATAACACCCGTGGTACAAGCTCTGTCATGACCCGGTCTTTCTGACCTACTTCATAACGAGCGTGTAATGCGGACAGTTTGACAGAGATTCCCGGATTCGTTCGAATATCATCGCTATGGCAGCTCGCAGCCAGTTCTGAGATCGCTTTGGCATAGGCTTCGTAGTAACGCACTGCATCATGATCCGTACGCGCGGCCTCACCCAACATGTCATAGGAGTAGCTGTAACCTTTCTGCTCAAGCTTGGCTGCACGTTTGGTCGCCTCGCCAATGGTGCGTCCTAAAACAAACTGACGCCCCAGTTCTTTCATCGCTTGACCTACAGCGGCTCTAACCACCGGTTCACCCAGGCGTTTGATGATGCCCTTTACCGTTGAGCCAATGCTCTTATCTTCATCTTCTTTGAGTAGCTTTCCGGTAATTAGAAGCCCCCAGGTTGCACTGTTCACTAAAGATGAGGCCGATTGACCGAGATGACTTTCCCAATTACCGGTTGCCACTTTGTCTTCAATGAGTGCATCAATCGTAATGCTGTCGGGTACACGCAACAACGCTTCAGCCAGACACATCAGGGCAACCCCTTCCTTCGTGGTCAGACCGTATTGAGCTAAAAACTTTTCCATAATTGAGGGCGCGCTTTCTGCACGTACCTTGCGTACTAACTCCGCAGCATTGGAGGATATGGTGTGACGATCCTGCTCACTCAAGCCTGAATCATTGATTAAATGATTGATTACTTCTGTCTCATCTGCCAAATAGTGGCTACAGATCGCTTGGCGGTAATGTTCGATTGTTAAGCTCATTCTTTCTCACCTCATATTATGTTTGGTATTCTAAATGTGGTAAAAAAGAGAATTCGACTGTATTTGTTTATTTTGTAGGTTTAATGACTTTAATGCTTGAATAAATTAAATAAATATCTTGTTTTTAAGTTATTTTTTAGTCTTTATTGGTTGTGTGTTGTTGGCATAAAAAAGCCCTGGCTAGCTACATTAACCAGGGCTTTTAGGTTTAAGCGATTGACGTTTGGTTTTAACTCTTAATCTCAGCCTCTACCTCTTCAAAGCGAGCCTGGATAGTCGCGGATGGTGCAGCAGTGAGTTTGGACGCGACAATAATTGCTATAAATGCAAACACAATACCCGGAATAATCTCGTACAGATCAAACCATCCACCGGTTAGTTGCTTCCACAACACCACCGTTACGCCACCAGTAATAATACCGGCCAAAGCGCCAACCTTAGTCATATCTTTCCAATACAAAGACATGATCAAAGCCGGGCCAAACGCAGCACCGAAGCCTGCCCAGGCATAGGACACCAGTTCCAGTACCTTGGAATCTTTATCCATTGCGAGGAAGGTCGCAATAACGGCAATGACAATCACAGCTATGCGGCCTACGTTGACCAACTGCTCTTGCGTTGCATTCTTATTAAACAGTGCTTTATAGAAGTCTTCTGCCAAAGCTGATGACGATACCAGCAGTTGAGAGTCGGCGGTACTCATCACCGCTGCAAGAATGGCTGCTAACAGTACCCCGGCAATAGCAGGGTGGAAGAGGGCATCAACCATTACCATGAATACTGTTTCATTATCTCCCAGTCCCTCAGGTAAATACCCAATTGCCGCCAGACCGATCAAGCAGGCACCGGCCATTGATGCGGCACTCCACAACACCGCAATACGACGTGCAGCAGGAACATGATCTTTACTTTTAATGCCTTTGAAACGCGCAAGAATATGCGGCTGTCCGAAATAGCCCAAGCCCCAGCCGAGCAAAGACAAGGTGCCGATCAGCGTTATTGTTTCCCCTTTTGCATCGGTAAACATATTCAAGAGCTCAGGGTTTTTCGCTTCAACCGCTGCCAGCGTACCGCTCAGACCACCAATTTCACCTATGGCAAATAGCGGCACCAGCATTAAGGCTCCAACCATCAACAAGCCTTGCACAACGTCGGTCCAGGACACCGCCAGAAAACCACCAAACAGGGTATAGGAAATCACAGCTGCCGCACCTACGAGTACAGCGACGGTGTAGTCAAAACCAAATACGGTTTCAAACAGTTTACCTCCAGCAACTAGGCCGGAGCTGGTGTAAAACAAGAAGAAAACCAGTACAAAAACAGCTGAGATGATACGCAGACTGTGACTTTTATCTTCAAAGCGTTTTTCAAAGAATGCGGGCAAAGTTAGTGCATCATCGGCTTTTTGCGAGTAAACCCGCAACCGTTGTGCCACCAGTAACCAGTTCAGCCAAGTGCCAATCAGAAGCCCACCTGCGAGCCAGAAGGAACCGAAACCGGCTGCCATCGCGTAGCCAGGTAGGCCCATCAGAAGCCAACCACTCATATCTGATGCGCCAGCGCTTAATGCGCTTGGAATTGGCCCTAAGTTACGTCCCCCCAGAACGTAGTCGGACAGATCCTGAGTGCGACGATAAGCAATAATGCCGATTGCCAGCATCAGAGCCAAGTAAATAACAAAGGTCAGGGTTATCATATGAAACCTCTTTGTAATGCTCTATGTTTATTATTGTATTCGGAGGCCGCTTTTCACTTCACAGCTTCCTTGATCATACCTATTACAACTCGTTCACTTCAGTGACTGGAGCTCGCTCAAACAAGTCAGAACGCCTTCGTTGTTTTTCGCTAGTACAATTATTTAAAAGCTTACCCTCAAGCCTCTAGTCAATTACCCTGTATTTGTTTATTTCCCAGGTAATTATTTTTTTTTATTTAAAACTAGCAGTTCTTTTTCCTTTTCGACGTTGACTTGGCTTCAGGAATCAATGCCTTTCTCACTAACAAAAAGTACAGAACGTACACTTTTCTTGTTTGTTGTAGACGTATTCACTATCTTAATAATGAAACTTAGCCTTTTAGTGTATTAAACAGATATGAGACGTTACTGGCTGAGCTAGAGCGGACTTGTTCAGATGTACCCTAGGAAGCGTTACAGCGGAGTGAAAATATGGAAAACCTGGATAAGCTGGATATGTCTATCCTGCGTGAGTTGCAAAAAAACGGTCGTATTACCGTTACCGAATTAGCATCTCGGGTTGGTTTATCAAAAACGCCTTGCCAGGTTCGGGTAAAGCGGCTGGAGGAACTGGGTTATATCCTTGGTTATACCGCCATCATTGATCAGAAAAAATTAGGCTCCAGGCACGTAGCTTTTGTACAGGTCACCATGATCGATACCAAAACAAACGCGCTTCAGGCGTTTAATGATGCGGTACGTGAGATTCCTGAAATTGAGCAATGCCACATGATAGCCGGTAACTTTGATTACCTGTTGAAAGTGCGGACTTCTGACATTGAAAACTACCGGCTGGTGCTAGGCGAGAAAATATCTAACCTGCCTTTTGTGAAACAGACCAGTACCTTTGTTGTGATGGAAGACGTTAAGGATGTCGCATCGAAGGTTATTTAATTGCTGGTTAAACAAGAGGGAAGGAAACACTAGCGAATGGCACTGCCATGATGCGTTATTAAATTAAATTTTGGGAGATGACATCCCGGGCGGAGTTTGATGATCCACCCGGTTTTGGTTTTACTGAAGAATATAATGCCTTAACTTACGCAAACAACGCCTGGGGTTTGAATTTAAACATCCAGGTGAAAAGAATATCCGGGAAGGTTTCTAACCGTTCGTTGTAGAGGGTAACCGAATCGTTGTAGCCGTTTTTCAGCAGTGCCAGTTCGGTATCCAGCCGAGTCAGTTCATCCATCAATTTAGAGACCAACTCCTGGCTCTTTAAATCAGGGTAATTTTCTACCACAGCATTTACGGATCGTCTCATCTGGTGAGTGGCTTCCATGCATTCTTCGAGTGACGCCTTATCATCGTGCACATCTTTAACGGCCGATCGAAATGACGCCATGTCTGTCATGATTTTCTTTTCATGGGCCATGAATTCTTTAACCACGGTTTCTAACGAAGGAATGAGATTTTTCCGTTTGCGAATGGTGACGCCCATGTTGACCCAGTTTCGCTCCGCACGTTGTCGCAGGAAGATGAGATCGTTGTAATGCAGCATCATGGTAAATAAAAACATGTATACCGGGCCGATCAATGCGGCTAATAGGAAATCGCTGGGTGAGAAACTGCCACTCTGAGCAAACCACAATAAGCCGCTGCTAAACACACCAGTGAATGCCAGGTTGAGCAGCAGTAAACCAATCCAGGCTTTGCGGAACATGACTTTCGATTCAGACAGGTTACTCAGAATAAACGGCATCTTCGAACCGGCTTCTGTCAGATGAAGTTTGTCTTGTTGAGCCGGGTCTGGCTTTGCTTCACCAATGGCGTACAGTGGATCATCCAGTTTCAGCACGTATTCGGTATAAGTACGATTACCCGAGCTACGAGAGGTGGAGTGGCTGGTGATGAACTCTGCACCGGTTGGGTCAATCTTAATCGTACCTTCATCGTCTTCGCAGAGAAAATCTATGCTTTTCTGATCATCAACAATGGTTACCCAGTTGGCGTCTTTACCTGTGCCTCGTTTTTCTTTGACCAGATAGTGATACCAGCAACATTGGCTGTAGGTCATCGGGCTTTCAAGGGCGTTGATTTTCTCTGGCAGTTTTATCTGTCCAGTGACTTCAGACATACCGGGCACAATGCCCAGCGTCTTTTGAGTCGGGATGTTTTCAATCAGCCGCTTGAACTTAATTCGTCTGAAGCCTAAGTAGCTGAACAACACCATCATGCTGAGGCCAAAGAAAAAGAAGAAATAGTGCCAACCGCTGGTGAGCTTGGAGTCTGCCAGGTTGTTCAGACGCTGATTTAGGTGACTTTGAAGAATGCCATTCAGGTGAACTTGTTCGGCTCCGTCGAGTGTATAGCCCCAAATCGGTGCAAACAGCCATTCAGGAAAACGATGTAGCTGCTGATCAACCAAATATTGCGAGAGGGCGAGATTGATTTTGTATTCGGCTAGTTGATTGTTTAAGTATTCGTCTTCAAAACTGGCGTTGGCTTGTGATAGTAACTGTTTGGAGATTTCTCGGTCTCCACGGTTGATTTTACTGAGTTGATCGAGAGTGTATTGCCATTGTTGTTGATAGCGTTCTATGGCCTGTTTTAAGTCGTTGTTCATCATCAACAAACTGAAGTGCACTAAGACAATACTGACACAAGTGATGAGCAGGGTTTGGTACTTCCAGACTTTATGAACACGAATGAGTACCGCTAGGGCATAGATAGACATCGCGATTAATGCCAAACCGCCCCAGAGGTAAAATACCCCTGCGCTGCCCATACGCTGTTGTTCATAGCTTTTATCGTAGGTTGAAATGATCGGGGTGTAGGTATCCGAGGGTGGGAACTCAAGTTGCATCGATTCTTCTTCGAACTCTCTCGTTCCTTCTTCAACCGCACTTGGTCGTGCCTGACCAAAAATGAACAGCTTATCATCGACTTCGATACGGTATTCCGTGTATCTGTGGTCTCCGGTGACGGTACGAAAACTTTGTTCCACTGACCAGTCTATCCAGTTGCTGTAGGTTCTGTTATCAACAAGCACGGACTTGCTGTGATCCTTGATAAGAAAGTTAATACCTTCGGTTTTTGAATCTACTAAGCTCCAACTGGTGTTGCCATCCGAATCGCGCTTTTCTATCTCATGTGTGTAGTGGTAATACACTGAAGGGGTACCGGTGTGATAGCTTTTAACGAGCTTTGTGTTCGTAGCCTGTTCGACAAATCCACTTACCGCGTTGGGGCCTGGAACTAAGCTATTTAAAGAGACAATGGGGGTTCGTTCTAATTGTCTGAGAGATTGTATTTCATCAAAGCCGAAGTGCATCAGGTGCCAGCCACCCCAAAACGCCAGACTACCTAGAATCAGAGGAAGCAGTTGAGTGAGTAGTCTTTCCTTGAAGGTCACTTTAAAATCCTTTTGAAGTCTGATGATCTGAGATTCGCTGTTGATGCTGTACCAGAGATCTGTTCCCTAGAGTCTATGCAGTTTAGAAGTTTTTAAAAATTATGTCGAAGCACGATCCCGCCTTTGAGGCATCCATCAAACAACAACGCATAGTCCTGACGGACTTACTATCTGAAGTCAGGGCTTGTCGCATCTGTCAGGCCGTGCTGGAACCCAACCCAGTAGTCAGAGCCAGTGTCGATGCCGAGTTATTGATCATTGGTCAGGCGCCGGGAACCCGTGTTCATGCCACCGGCATACCCTGGAATGATCCCAGTGGCGATCGTTTGAGATCCTGGCTGTCGATGGATAAATCGGATTTTTATGACGAAGCCAAAGTGGCCATTATTCCGATGGGCTTCTGTTACCCTGGCAAGGGCAAGAGTGGTGATTTACCGCCCAGACCTGAATGTGCAGAAGCGTGGCACGCGCGTTTGTTGGCCTTATTGCCTAAGGTTCGACTGACACTCTTGGTTGGAAGTTATGCTCAGAATTACTATCTGGGGAGGAGTAAAAAGAAAACGCTGACTGAGACAGTTAAAAATTATCGAGAGTATTTGGAAAAAGGATTCCTTCCGATTCCTCATCCTTCACCAAGAAATACCTTGTGGTTAAAGAAAAATCCCTGGTTTGAGGATGAGGTGGTAACGGAGATGAGGCGTCATCTCAGAGGAATAGGGTATTAAGCGGTTTTGATGGCACCGATGTCTTTCTTCTGAACGTAAACATCATCCACCCAACAGCGAATAGCAGGTGCGATCCCTAAACATTGGATTTTCAGGCTTTCCAAATCGCCTTGAATATCCAGAACTGCATTGCCAGATAGCATCACTGACTTAGTGCCACGGGCGTCTGTTTTATCGACCACGACATGTTGCTCGCCGTACGCATCTTCGAATGTAAGCAGTAAACTGATACTGCCGGATACTTCTACATCAAAGCTTAACCATGCGGCAGCACTGAAGCTTTTTTGAGAGCTTACGGCTGCGGTTGCCGTCGGTGCGTGGTTTTTACGGCGTAGCATTTTAAAGAAGCTTTTGCGACTCTTCTCATTCAATGGATCCTTGCAGACCGGCGCATCCATGTACTGGCTACGTGGGATTTGTTTTAAGGTCATTGGCTGATCAATGGCTTCAGAAAAAACAACGAATTTCATATTCAGGTGCTGGCTTATTGTTATTTAAGTTGGAGGACAGAGGGGGATAGAGCACAAGAGTGTGATTAAGTTCCCTAGGTGTGTCCTGTTTTCACATAAATTGGTTGGCAGGCATTCTATCAGTCTTAATTATTAAAATGTGAACCTGCATCAATATTTGACCAATCATTCGATAATCTGATGGTTAACCTTCCTAAAAAGGTACTTGAACATACTTTTTGGCCTTTTAGGCCATGTAGTTTCCGGATGTAAGAATTTAAGGAACCAGCAAACGATTTGAGCGATTAGATATGGCAAATGTTCATGCGGCCCGATTACAATGTGCCCGCTTCGTAGCATTTAATAATATCAAGTACTCATGTATCAATTACCTACGATTACGATATAAAAGTACACTTCGAACATACTTAGTTTTAATTAATTGGCAGAAGGAATCAGCCCATGACTTCAATTGGTTTTGGTATTGCAGGCGTTGCCCTGATAATCGCCATTTTTCTTCAATTCGGTATCAGAGATAAAGAACGAATCCCTAAAGGTGCCATGCGTCTTATCCTGACCATTGCGGCCATCGGGTTTGGTTTAGGGTTTACCGGTTCCGGTATTTTCTATGCAGAGCCAGGGTATGTCTATCACGTGCGTACTGTGATGGGTGATGAAGAAGTGGTGTCTGAACCAGGCTACAAATTTTATCCGTTCGGTCGTTATAACGCCTGGAAGCGTGCAATGACGGTACAGGCCGCTGCAGGATCAACCGACTCTCTATATGCAGAGCGTGATACCTCCGAAGCCAGTGCTGGGTTACCTCCGCTTAATATTATGTTTTTGGATCAGGTAGATGCGGATGCCGAAGCAACCGTACGTTTCTCAATCCCGAGTGACGAAGAATCATTTTTACAACTAACACACGAATATCGTACGCCGGAAAACCTGTTGCGTACTGCACTGATTCCGGCATTCAAAGAAACGCTACAAGCGACGGCTTCTTTGTTCAGTGCTGAAAATTATTACTCTGGTGCTCGTTCCGAGTTCAACTCTGAGTTCGAACAGCAAATGACCAGTGGTATCTATATCGTTCGTCGTGAAGAAGTAACCAGACGATCAGAGCGCAAAATAAAAAGTACCGCCAATGCTGCACTGGGCCAGAATCAGGAATCCTACGGTGATGAAGCGAAAGTTGAATTCGTAGTTAACAAAGTTTTGGACGAAAATGGCCAGCCAAGGAAGAAGCTTCAGAAGTTTGTTAATTTTGGAATTTCAGTAGTGGATGCTCGTGTCACCAATATGCGTCCAAACAGTAAGTTTGTTGAGCGCATGCAGTTGAAGCAAAAAGCCTCTGCGGATCGCGCCATTGCCCGTGAACAACGTATTCAGGAAGAAGAACAACGCTTATTGGCTATCGCTAAAGGTGAGCGTGAAGTTGCACAGCGTCAAGCCAAGGCAAAAGTAGAGCAAATCCAGCGTACCACTGAAGCCGAGACGGAAAAGCAACTGGCATTGACCAAGGCCTTGAAGTTGAAAGAGCAGGCGACAATCGAAAAAGAAACCGCCGAAATTAATCTTGAAAAAGCCAAGGTAGAAGCGCAGACCGTTAAAACACTGGCAGATGCGGAAGCTTATAAGAAGCGAGAAATCCTAAGTGCGGATAACGCCTTGGCTCAGAAGCTGGAAGCCGAAGTTAAAATCCAACAGCTGTGGGCTGACGCATACTCTAAACGTGCTGTTCCTACCAATGTTTTTGGTTCGGGTGGTGATACTCCGGTGGGTGGTGACTCCGAAACCCGTGCCTTTATGCAAATGCTGACACTAGATGCGGCTCAGCGTCTTAGTTATGACCGTGACATCTCAAAAACAAAATCACGATAAGTGATGTGCTCTCAGCCAGACTTGTTCATTGTTGAATGAGTTTGGCTAGGGTGTTTTCTACGTTTTTCCCCATAGATAAAACTTCTCAAAGCTCAGATTTTTGAGTCACCTGTCAGTCTTTTTCGGCCATATCAGCGCCGATGATATTAGCCTAACTAGTGCTTGGTTATCGTCTATTTTGATTGACCTAAGCAAACTATTTTGTATGTCTTACATTACCCTTCTTTTTGTTGAGATTTAGCCGTTTTTGAATTGCTGTAAATGCGACATTTGGAAAATTCGTCATCTATATTTATCGGTATTCAGTGAGATAAACAGCCGTGTTGGTAAGGCTTGAACGTGTATTAGGTGAATTGCTTAGGATGAATGATTCCCTAAGGACCGAGAGTACTACTTTTTTAGTAATTCCTGTCTCTACTTTGTCTTTCAATACCCTACCTAAAATTATCGTCTATCGTTACAGCAAGTGCCCTTGTTAAAGAATTTCTGAGTGAATTACTCAGGGATGTAATCTCGTGTAATCGATAGTTTTAGGATTTAAGTCCAAGATTCTACTTGGTGTCTTGTGATTTCACTTGATTGCAAATGTAAAAACAATGGCAAAGCCCTCGTTTGTGGTTTGGTTGTTTTGTTCCGTTTTCGGCAAATGACTTTAACTATTGATAAATTACATGGATTGTATGCAGAAAGTTCATTTTATCTCAGGTTTACCCCGTTCCGGTTCTACCTTACTGGCAGGAATATTACGCCAGAATCCCAGTTTTCATGCGGCTATGTCGAGTCCAGTTGCTTCCTTGATGAATGGTTGCCTTGAGCAAATGGGAGCAGGTGGTGAGTTCTTCACTTTTTTCAATGAAAGAAAACGAAAAGACATCTGTCGCGCACTCTTCAATACCTACTATCAAGAACAAGCAGACAAGCAGATTATTTTTGATACCAATCGTATTTGGACCGCCCGTTTACATCAGCTGACTGAGCTTTATGACGATTTCAAAGTGATCTGTTGTGTTCGCAATCCAGCTTGGGTGATGGACAGTTTTGAAGTGATCTATCGCAAAAATCCTTTCGATTACAGCCGTATGTACAACCCTCAATCCCGGCAAACCGTTTACTCCCGTTGTGAGAGCATGATCAGTGCGTCCGGCACGGTGGGCAGTGCGTGGACTGCGCTAAAAGAGGCGTATTACGGTGAGTATTCTGATCGTTTATTACTGATTGATTATGACTTGTTAACGCAACATCCCGTGAAGACGCTTGAGTTGCTCTATCAGTTTATTGGTGAGCCGATGTACGACCACGATTTTAATAGTGTGGACTATGAGGCTAATGAGTTTGATCGAAACCTGGGGGCAAAAGGGCTGCATCAAGTGAAGAAAAAAGTCGAGTTTAAGACTCGTCGCAGCATTTTACCGCCGGAGTTATTTCAGAAGTACAGTGACATGGCGTTTTGGCAAGACACTGCTGGTACCTCAGCAAGCATCATTAGTTCTAAATAAGAGCGTCCAAATGAGTGCTTCCGCGAAAGGTGATTTAGGTAACAAGCGGTTAACTAATAAGCAGTGAAGTACCAAGCAGTGAACTAACAAGTAGCTAAGTATTAAAAAGCATACGCAACAAAAAATATTAACGAAGGTTGGATTATGAATAAGCATGTTTTAAAAGGCATTACATCGGCAATGATGTCTTTAGGGGTCTGCAATGTTGCGCCTGCACAAGCTTACAGTGCTTATACGCCAGGTGCTGTTCAAACGTATGCCAGGCAAAACAGAGTAGGTGCGGCTCCCATGCCTTTGGGACATCCTTCTCTGAATAATTCACCTTCGAGTCGAACTGAGAAACAGTTGCTTACACAGAGGCAGAGAAATCAGCCTGTCTCTTTAATTCAACAAGTGACCTCTGCCAATGAAGTGTATCTGAACTCGGCGGCTCATCGTGATCTCGACCTTCAAGATGCTACTTCTACAAAAACCACATCTACAAAAACCACATCTACTGAAACCCGTGTAAGTGAAATACCTACTGACTTAGTGATAGAGACTCGCCATGCTATTTCCGAGCTGATTATTATTGATCAGGCGGTTGCCGATAAGCATTTGATATACCGCCAGCTTAAACCCGGTATGGAAATCAGAGAAATCAATGCGTTTGACGATGGTTTGGTTCAGCTATCCACTATTTTGTCTGATTATCATGATCTTGATGCCTTACATATTTTTTCTCACGGCCGCGATGGGGCAATTCTTCTTGGTAATTCTCAGATTAATGAGGCCAAGTTAAACCACGAAATCAATGCACTTTCAGATATCGACGGGGCGTTGAAAGACGGTGCGGACTTACTGCTCTACGGATGTGAACTGGCTAAAACCGAACAGGGTGAGCAACTGTTGGAATTGATTGCCAGCCAGGCTAACGTGGATGTGGCGGCGTCCAATGACTTAACCGGGAACTCGCAGTTAGGCGGTGACTGGGATCTGGAAATCCAGACGGGCGATATTGAAACCGAGTTGCTGGCAAACTCTATTGCCATGCAAGACTTTTCGACGGTGTTATTGGATAGCACTCTTTCAGGCAGTGAGTTCTCTAGTTCTGGTTATACTGATCCTAAAACGACTACTGTTGGGTCTTATACGGCTCGATTGTCTTCAAACAGCTCAGGCATGGGTGATTATTCATTTAAATGTGCTAACGTTGCCAATTATTGTATTGAGGACTACGGCAGCAACGGCAACGGGGTAGGTACAAAGATTTACCTGGATTTCACGGGTGGGCAGGAATTTGATATTACCAGTCTGTATATTTATAGCACTACAGCACAAGATTTTACTTTTGAGTCGAATAATGGTGACAGCAGCACCTTAAGTTTAGGCGCTGGTGGCAGTAGCTCTCCAACTCTTAACTGGACCGGTATTACCAAACTGACCATTCGCCGAACCGATAATGGCACGTTTGGACGATTAAAAATCGGTACGTTTGTTTTAACTAATATCCAGAACCCGACAACCCCAACCATCAGTGGTGTAACCTATGATTCCAGCTCAGGTAATCTAGTCGTCACAGGGACCAACTTCGAAGCCAAAACCGGCGCTGCCAATGATATTACCGTTAATAAACTGACCATCACTGGTGAAGGTGGCGGTGGATCGGCTTACACGCTCACTTCAAGTACAAATGTTGAAATAGATTCCGCCACTCAGTTTACTGTACCCATCAGTGGTACCGATAAATTACGGGTTGATGCCTTACTTAACAAAAACAGCACATCGGCAGACGATGGCACCAGCTACAATCTAGCTGCAGCGGATGACTATGTTGCTAATGTTACTACTGGCGATACCTCCAGCTCGACCAATGGCATTACTGTTAGTAATTATGCGAATCCAAACATTACGTCTTCAACCTACGATGCCAGTACCGGGGCATTGGTTGTTACTGGTAGTGGCTTTTCCAGCGTCAGTGGTGCCAATAATGACGTCATTGCTAATACATTCACATTCACCGGAGACGGTGGCGATACCTATACATTGACCGACAGCAGTAATGTCGATGTCACTTCTGCCACCTCGTTTACCATTACGCTCAGTGCCACGGATAAGCAGCATGTGAATGGTATTCTGAACAAGAATTTAACCAGTGCCGAAAGCGGCCAGACATATAACCTGGAAGCTGCTGATAATTGGATGGCGGGCGGTGCATCGAATTCCAATATTGCTGATAGCACAGCAACTATCAATGTCAGTAACGTGACGGCGCCTGCCGTCACGTCTGCTACTTACAACCAAGGAACGGGTGTATTGACCGTCACCGGCACCAACTTTGTCAATAAAGTGGGGGCCACCAATGACGTTGATGTGAGTAAACTGACCCTGACGGGTGAGGGTGGAAATACCTATACCTTAACCACCAGTAACGTGGAAATTACCAGTGCGACTTCCTTTTCAGTTACGCTCAATGCCACTGATAAATTGGTGGTTAACGGGCTTCTTAATAAAAACGGCACTCAGGCCGATGATGGTGCGACGAACTACAACTTGAATTTGGCCGATGATTATATGCCGGCGGTGGCAACATCGACCAATATCGCAGATGCAACGAACGCCGTAACCGTCAGTAATGTGCAAGTTCCGACGATTACCAGCGCAACCTATGATGCAAACAGTAAAGCGTTGGTGGTGACCGGTACCGGGTTTGCCAGAAAATATGGCGCCGCAAATGACATTGATACCACCAAACTGTCACTGACCGGTGAGAGTGGTAATAGTTATACGCTCACGGGCAGCGCAGTTGAAATCAGTTCGGAAACCGCATTTACCGTGACACTCAGTGATACCGATAAACTTAATGTCAACGGTTTACTGAACAAAGACGGCACCACATCTGACGGCGGCACTACCTATAATCTGGTTGGAGCGGAAGATTGGCAACAAGGTGCAGCCGCGAGTGCGACAATTGCGGATACAACAGGAAACAGCATTACGGTCAGTAGCTCGGCTGACCCAACCATTACCTCTGCAACTTACGACTATTCCAGTGGTGTGTTGGCTGTTACCGGCACCCGGTTTGTTAAAAAGCCAGGGTTAACGAATGATGTGGATTTGACCAAGCTGGCGCTTCTTGGTGAAGCCAGTGGCACCCGAACGTTAACCACCACTAACGTCGAAATTACCGATGAAACCGGTTTTAGTGTCTCATTAAACAGTGCCGATAAAACAGCCGTGAATGCATTACTTAATACCAATGGCACTCAATCGGCAGATTCAACCACTTACAACCTGAATGCGTCCGATAATTGGATGGCGGGTGCTGCAACTAATAATGATATTTCGGATGCGAGCGGAAACGGAATTACGGTCAGTAACGTTCCTGTACCGGCCATTACTTCTGCGACGTACAACTATGGCACGGGTGTCCTGGTGGTGACCGGGACGGACTTTGTCAGTAAATCCGGTGCTTTAAACGACATTGATGTGACCAAACTGACGATCAATGGTGAAGGCAATAATACTTATACGTTAACGAGTAGCAACGTCGAGATTTCCAGTGCGACGTCCTTCAGCGTAACTTTGAATGCGACAGATCAAATCAACATCAATGTCCTACTTAATAAAAATGGTACGACGGCTGATGGCGGCGCGACCTACAACTTAGCGGCTGCGGAAGATTGGATGGCAGGCACGGCGGCCAGTACCATAATTGCAGATTTAACTTTAAACGGCATTACAGTAAGCGGTGTAACTACACCAACTATTACGTCTGCTACCTATGATGCAACCAGTGGTGCTTTGGTTGTGACGGGCACCAATCTTGTCGGTTACCCGGGTGCAACAAACGATGTGGATGTATCTTTACTGACCTTGACCGGTGATAACGGTAATTTTTATACACTTACCAGTGCCAGTGATGTTGAAATTACTTCATCTACTAGCTTTACCATCACGTTGACAGGTGCAGATAAAACGAACGTTGATGGCTTGTTGAATAAAAACGGCACCACTTCGGACGTCAGCGGCACAACATACAATATTGCCGGAGCAGATAACTGGATGCCGGGCGCTCCTCCATCCGTCGATATTTCCGACACAACCGGTAACGGCATTACGGTAAGTAATGTGACCGTTCCGACCATCACTTCTGCCACTTACGATGCAACGTCTGGCGTAGTCGTTGTCACCGGTACCAACCTGCGTAACTACAGTGGCGCAAGTAATGATGTGGATGTTTCTCTATTGACGTTCACTGGTGATTCCGGTGCAACCTATACCTTAACCAGCGCAACGGATGTTGAGATTACGTCAGCAACACAATTTACGCTCACTTTGTCCGGGGCTGATAAAACGAATGTTGATGGTTTGCTGAATAAAAACGGTACCACCTCAGACAGCGGTACTACCTATAACCTGGCGGTGGCGGATAACTGGATGCCGTCGACACTTAACTCGGCAAGTTCCGGTGATCTGACTGGCAACGGGATTACTGTCAGTAATGTTACGACGCCAACCATCACGTCATCTACGTATGACTTTACATCCGGTGTGTTATCCGTTACGGGTACTAACTTCCGTAATTTGTCCGGTTCAAGCAATGATGTGGATACCACCAAGTTATCGCTCAAAGGGGAAGGAACCAACAGCTACACATTAACCGGCGCGAGTGTCGAAATTACCTCTGCAACTGCTTTTAGTCTGACGTTAAGTGACACCGATAAAATCAATGTAAATGGCTTGCTGAATAAAGACGGTACGTCCGCTGATGACGCCACAACTTATAACTTGGCAGCTGCAGATGACTGGCTGCCTTCGGCATTGAGTGCTACTGACATCAGTGATGCAACCAACTCCGTAACCGTCAGTAATGTGGTTACGCCAACCATCACCTCCATAACGTATGACTATGCCACAGGTGTGGTAACTGTAACCGGTACTAACTTTGTGAAGACGGTCGGTGCAGCCAATGATGTTGATATCTCACTATTTACTTTCACCGGTGAAAATGGCGCATCCTATACTCTCGCAAGCTCCACTGATATTGAAATTACTTCTTCGACCAGCTTTACCTTTACGCTGACCGGAGCGGATCTGACAGGAGTGAACGCTCTGATGACCGCCAATGGAACGACAGCGGGAAGTGGTACAACCTACAATGTTTCTGCTGCGGATAATTGGATGAGAGGTGCGGCTGGTAGCGCCAATATCGCAGATACCACGGGTAACAGCATCACGGTAAGCAATGCACCTACACCAGCGATAACCTCTGCAACGTATGATGCAACTACCGGTATTTTGGTAGTGACAGGCAGTAATTTTGCGGCCAAGTCCGGTGCTCTGAATGACGTGTCTGTGTCTAAGTTGACGTTGACTGGTGAAGCATCAGCTACGTATACCTTGACCAGCAGTGACGTTGAAATTGACTCTGCAACGCAGTTTACAGTGACCTTGAATGCCACAGATAAGCTCACTGTGAATGGGTTACTTAACACCAACGGTACTCAGTCTGATGACAGTACCGCCTATAATCTGGCTGCTGCCGATGACTTTATTGCGGAAACAACGGCGGGGAACAGCAGTGATACCACGGGCAATGCCATCACCGTAAGCAATGTGGTTAGTCCTCAGATCACCAGTGCAACTTATGATGCGTCTGCGGGATCACTGGTGGTTACTGGTACTAACTTTGTCCATGCTTCAGGCAGCTCTAACGATGTGGATATCTCACTGTTAACCTTCACGGGTGAGGGTGGAAGTACTTATACCATTGCCAGCGCTTCAGACGTTGAGGTTACCTCTGCAACCCAATTCACCGTTACTTTGACAGGGCAGGATCAAACCAACATCAATGGTCTGCTAAATAAAAACGGTACCGTTTCAGACGATGCGACTACGTTTAATTTAGCTGCGGCTGATAATTGGATGACAGGGGCTGCGGCGGCAGATAATGTGGCCGATGGCACTAATGGCGTTACCGTTAGCAATGTTGCCGCCCCAACCATAACATCAGCCACTTACGATGCAACAAGCGGGATCTTGGTCATTACTGGTACTAACTTCAGCAGTGTTCCAGGAGCAGCAAACGATGCTGATATCTCCGCGCTGACTTTGGTGGGTGAAGCGAGCAATAGTTACACCATTAGCAGCTCCACGGATGTGGAGGTCAGTTCAACCACTGAACTCTCTGTAACCTTGACGGGTACCGATAAAACCAGTGTGGATGGGCTGTTGAATAAGAACGGCACCAGTTCTGATGATGTTACTACCTACAACCTAGCGGCGGCAGATGATTGGCTAGCGGGCGCAGCGTCCAGCACGGACATTGCTGATGCGACCAATGGGGTCACTGTATCCAACGTAACCGTACCTACCATCACTTCAGCAACTTACGACGGTACTTCTGGCACCTTGGTGGTGACGGGTACTAACTTGCGTAGCCTGAGCGGTGCGGCCAACGATGCAGACTTCTCTAAATTGACTTTGTCCGGTCAAGGTGGAAGTAGCTATACATTAACGACTAGCTCCGTCGATATCACAAGCGCAACCACATTCAGTGCTGTTTTAAATTCTACGGACCAATCGAACCTAGCCGTATTGCTGAATAAAAATGGAACGAGTGCGGTAGACGCTACGGTCTACAACCTAAGCGCCGCCGACAACTGGATGCCAGGAGCGGCAGCCACCACAGATCTCTCTGACACCACCGGAAACGGCATTACGGTGTCGAATGTGGCAAATCCAACGGTGACATTGAGCGCGAACAGCAATACGGTGGCAGAGGCATCTGGTTCCTCGGTAATCACGGCGACTCTCTCAGCGGCAACCAGCGTCGATGTGACGGTCAATCTGGCTTATACCGGAACGGCAACCAGCGTCGCGGATTACTCAACGACTGGTAGCAGCATTACTATCTCCTCTGGTTCATTGACTGGCAGCGTGACGCTGCAAGCGGTTCAGGATGCATCAGTAGAAAGCAATGAAACCATTGTTGTAGATATCGATTCCATTACTGGTAATACCGCCACCGAAGCAACCACTCAGCAGCAAACTGTGACCATCGCTGATGATGACACTACGACTGTGACTTTAACGGCGAGTGCAAGCTCCATTGCAGAAGCAGCGGGCACCAGTACGATCACGGCGACATTGGGCAGTGCTTCATTTGAAGATGTAACGGTCAGTCTGGGGTATTCCGGTACGGCCACAAGTGGCACTGATTACGTGACGCCAGCCAGCAGCATCACCATTACTGCAGGTCAAACGACTGGCTCCACTACCTTGACTGCAACGGCAGACAGTACCGTGGAAACAGGTGAAACCATCATTGTGGATATCACAGGTGTCAGTGGCGGCAGTGCCAGTGAGAGTGGTGCTCAGCAACAAACCGTGACCATTACCGATGATGACAGTGCTACCGTTACCTTATCTGCAAGTACCAGCACTATTGCAGAAGCGGCGGGCAGCAGCACGATTACAGCTACTCTGGATCAGGCCACGTATGAAAACGTGACAGTGAACCTTGGCTATTCTGGTACGGCGAGCAGTGGTATTGACTACGCCACGCCTGCCGGCAGTATCACCATTACTGCAGGTCAAACTACAGGTAGCACTACGCTGACGGCAACAGCGGACAGCAGCGTGGAAGCAAGTGAAACCATCATTGTTGATGTGACAGCAGTGAGTGGCGGCAGCGCCAGCGAAAACGGTACCCAACAACAAACCGTGACCATCACCGATGATGACACTACTTCTGTCACCTTAGCGGCGAGTTCCAGTAGCATCGTGGAAGCCGCAGGTACCAGCACAATCACCGCTTCATTGAGCAGTGCGACATATGAAGATGTGACCATCAGTCTGGGTTACTCCGGTACTGCAACCAGTGGTACTGACTATGCTACGCCAGCCAGCAGTATCACTATTACCGCAGGCCAGACTTCAGGCAGTACAACCCTGACAGCAACACAGGACTCTAGTGAAGAAAGCGATGAAACCATCATCGTGGATATCACTGGCGTTAGTGGCGGCAGTGCCAGTGAAAGTGGTACTCAACAACAAACGGTAACCATCACCAACGATGACAATGAAACCACCGCAGATACCGCCACCGTTGATGAAGACAGCAGTGTTCAGGTGGACGTGCTCAGTAATGATGTGGGTGCTGGTTCGGCATTGAATCCGGCAAGTGTTGCAATCGTTACTTCTGCAACAAGCGGTTCGACCAGCATTAATACGGCAAATGGTGTGATCACTTATACACCGACCGCAGACTTTAACGGCTCTGATTCGTTTGCCTATACCGTGGCGGACACTCAAGGCAATACATCCGCCAGTACGACTGTTTCTATTACGGTTACAGCTGTGAATGATGCACCGGTAGCGGTTGCGGATACGGCAACTGTGACCGAAGACAGCTCTGTCGTCATTGATGTTCTGTCGAATGATACCGATGTGGATGGTGCCAATGAGATTAACAGCGCTAGCTTGGCTGTTTCTTCTCAACCTTCCAACGGCAGTGTTGTGGTTGCAAATAATAAAGTGACTTATACACCGGCTTCGGATTACTACGGCAGTGATACCTTCGAATATACCGTCAATGACAACACGGGTGCCGTATCCTCGACAGGGACGGTGACTATCAACGTATCTGGCATTAACGATGCACCAACGGTAGTAGCCGATACTGTTCAAACGGATGAAGATACCGCCGTGTCTATTGCTGTGTTGGACAACGATTCAGACAGCGATGGCACGATTGATGTCTCCACGATTGCTGTGGTAGTTGATCCATCTAACGGCACAGTAACCGCTCTAAGCGATGGTTCGTTTACTTACATGCCGAATGCAGATTATAACGGTTCGGATTCCTTCACTTATACCGTGAAAGATGATCAGGATGCTGTCTCTTCGCAAGCAACGGTGTCAATTACGGTGAACGCGGTGAATGATGCTCCGGTCGCTGGCAACGATGTTGCGGTTCTTCAGGAAGACTCCAATATCGACATCAATGTGGCGGGTAACGACTCCGACGTGGATAGCACGCTGGATCTGTCTTCGCTAACTGTTTCGGTTCAACCGACTCAAGGTACCGTGACCTTAGTTAATAACATGTTCCGGTATACCCCGAATCAGAACTTTGATGGTTCAGACAGCTTTAGTTACACCATTGATGATGCGGAAGGTAATACCTCCAATGTAGCGTCGGTCGCCATAACGGTTCAGTCTGTGAATGACGAGCCATTGGCGAATAATGATGATGTAACAACGGATGAAGATACACCGGTGGACATTAGCATTCTTGCCAATGACCAGGACATTGACGGTACCCTGGATGCCACCAGTGTTGTCACTGCTCAACCTTCGAATGGCAGCATTCAGGTAAATAATGGTGTTGTGACCTATACACCAGCTGAGAACTTCAGCGGTACTGATCAGTTCACCTATACCGTAAATGATGATTCAGGGGCATCGTCCAACAGCGCGACAGTCTCCATCACGATAACCAGTGTTAATGACCTGCCTGTTATCTCTGGTACACCTGACGCTAACGTCCTGGAAGGTGCGGCTTATTCCTTCACACCTACGTTATCTGATGTTGAAGGTGATTCATTAACGGTAACGGCTACCAATCTACCTGCTTGGTTGACCCTGAACTCATCGACCGGTGCACTTTCTGGATCACCAGTTGTTGGTGAGGCGGGTGTTTATGCTGACATCGTGCTACAGGTTTCTGATGGCCAAGGCAGCACTGACCTAACTGCGTTCACCATTGAAGTGATCGGTGATAACGACACCGATGGTTTGGCAAACTCGGAAGACTTGGACGATGACAACGATGGCATGTCCGATGAGTTCGAAATTGCCAACGGTTTCGATGCCTTTAACCCAGCAGATGCTTCGCAGGATGCCGATAATGACGGCCTATCCAACCTGGATGAACAAAACGCGGGCAGCAATCCATTAGCGGATGATCAGGCACCGGAAATTGCAGCTGCTCAAGCCTTGAACTTGAATGCAACCGGGCTATTGACGTCTGTCACCGGTTTGGTGGCTCCTACTTCCGTCGATGCGTTGGATGGCGAAGTGACAGTGGCCCTAGTGGGCGGTACTCCGGATAACCTGGCGCCGGGCGCTCATACATACACTTGGTTCTCTGTGGACGCAGCCGGTAATAGGGCCGAGTCAGCGCAGCAAATCAATGTTTATCCTTTGATCTCCCTAAGCAAGGATCAGATGGTTGGTGAAGGTGTGAATGGCCAAATTCGAGTCTTACTGAATGGTTCTGCACCAAGTTATCCGTTGACCGTATCCTATGAGGTTGATGGTACTGCGGATGGCGCTGACCATAACCTGGTGTCTGGCGATGTGGTGTTTGAAGAAGGCGAAGTCACTAAGCTGATTCCGTTTACGATCAACGACGATCAAACCGTAGAAGGAACGGAGCAAGTGGTTGTTTCTCTGGTGGGCGACAACAACTTTGGTATCAAGAAAACACACACCATCACCATTGTGGAAGAGAACGTAGCACCACAAGTGGAGCTAACCATTACTCAAGGCGGTGAGGCGCAACTCATAGTTGAGCAAACCTCTGGGGTCGTGAATTTCTCTGCTCTAATTACTGATCCAAATCCGAATGATCAACATACGGTGGAATGGCAGTTTACAGGCAATGTGGTTACCGAGGTCGTGAGTGATACTCAGCGTCAGTTGAATCCTGCGAATCTGGAACCTGGCGTGTATCAAGCGAAAGTAACTGTCTTTGATGATGGCTTACCGCCTACCAGCAATGAAGTCTCTATATCCTATCGCGTGGTGCAGAGCCTGGCGCCATTAAGCTCCAGCCTGGATTCTGATGGCGATGGGATCAGTGATAGTGATGAAGGTTGGGGGGATGATGATCAGGATGGTCAGCCAAACTATCTGGACTCCTCAAGTCTGTCGAATGTACTGAATGAAGTGGCAGAAGATGGCTTTAAATTCCTTATCGAGACTGAACCTGGGCTTCAGTTGGTGTTGGGTGAGCGTGCGCTGTCGAATGATGGCCGTGGTGCAAAAGTAGAAGAGGACTCTTTGCCTGCATCGCTCCAGATTCCATCAGATGAGATTCAGAACTTCAGTGGTTACTTTGACTTTGTAGTGAATGACCTTCCGGTCATCGGTCAAAGCGTCAATATTGTAATTCCTCAACGTATGGAGATCCCTGAAAACGTGCTTTACCGGAAGTTCGATGGCGTGTGGTACACGTTTGTGGAAGACGCAAATAATACGTTGATGTCAGCACCGGGTGAGCAGGGCGCATGTCCACCACCTGAGTCGGATGAGTATCGTCCTGGGCTTAATGCGGGTGACTGGTGTGTTCAACTAACGATTGAAGACGGTGGTCCGAATGACGCGGATGGTATGGCTAATGGCACAGTCATTGATCCGGGTGGTGTGGGCACTTTAACCAATGCATCAGTAAAAAGCTCCGGCAGTGGCGGAGGAAGTTTTGGATGGGGATGGATAATTATGATGATAGGTATGGTGATGATGAAACTTGCAGGTCAATTTAAGTCGGCGGGGCGCTTGACCGCAATGAGTTTACCGACTGTGTTAGGGATGGGGCTGTTAGTTCCGCCGTTGCTACTGACACCATTAAAGAGTCAGGCACAGGACTGGACGTCTACCTTAAAAGAGCGCAGCTACCTTGAAGTAAACTTGTTTCGGGTGACAACGTCCCAGACCCAACGAGACTTCCGTAATGGTTTGGCCTCAGATGGTTTCACCGTTGATATCGATGAATACGACACTGATCGAACCGGACATCAGTTTGTATGGGGTTATCGTTACCTGGACTGGTCGTTTGCGGAAGTTGGGTATTTGGATTTAGGTAATGTCGATGTCAACTTCTCGACGTTGACAGCGAATACTTCTGATCTTGAGAAGTCCTTCAATAAACATTACCCGGTCACGGGGCAAGGGCTGACGCTCGGGAACCGTTTTCAGGCAGAACCCCTACCTGATGTGACGGTATTTGGTGAAGCCGGACTCTTTTTCTGGAAGCAGGATATTGATGTCAGCGGAACCAATATAGAAGGCGACGATGCCAATGAGACGGATGTCTACATCGGTTTTGGCGCGGGTTACCGACTGGATCAACATATGAGTCTCAACGTAAAACTGCGTCGGATTCTGGTTGATGATCAAGACGTGGACTTATTCGGTATCGGTTTGGGAGTTAGTTTTTAATGGAATGGGCAAAAAAAACGATTTTATCGGCGGCGATGCTTGGCTGTTTAGGTGTTAATCCCGGTTTATATGCTCAACAATCCGGTTCACTGGGGTTGCATTCGAGCAACAGCAATTCAATGAAAGCCATTCTGGCTGAAATTGAAACGCTTGAAAATAAAAGTGATCCTAAGTGCTATGCCACCGCTTCTCGCTTAGAAGATTTTATCTATGGTACGCCACTCTCGGATAAGGCCCGTTTTGCTAAAAATATCCTTCAAAAACAATGGGCGATGAAGGTTTGGTCAAAAGCATCGGCATTGGCAGCACAGAACGGCGAGAATCAGGTTGCGGCCAATTACGTAAACGATGTTGTCTCGTCCATGTTCAGCTATAAAGTGAACGATGAAGGTCTGTGGACGATTTCGTTTGTGAAGGATATAGCATCCGCCAAAGACAATACGGTTAAGAATGACAAGATAACCCTAGGTAAGAACGATAAGCGTCATTATGGCAGTATTGCTTATTCATTGCGTGCGATTTTGGCTGTACAACAAGAAAGTCTGATGGATGCAGAGCTTTCTTTGTTACCTTTAACTCAGCCAGCAATTAACGCGTTGGATGAGTCGCTTGATTTCTTCACTCTGGCTGTGTTGAACAAGGCAGATAAAGAAGCCCGAATCCAGAGTCAGCATGAGCTTACTGAAGTCTTACTGGTAGATACCTGGAATGCTTTGGATTCTGGAGTTATGCCAGAACAAAAACTTGCAGAGACAGCGCCTAAGTCTCCGGCATCGCTTGCATTGCTGCGAGATATCATCGACCAAAAAGTAAGATCGTTTGCGAAATATAATGATGTAAACAATCAGCTTTTTGTTCGGAACTTACAAGTCTACTTTGCCCGTAACAGTTGGCCAAAAGACGAAAATGAAGCGAAGTTATTTAAGCAGCAATTTACAGAAACCTTAATCTTGTTTACTGCTGATTTGTATAAAGGCGCAGAACAAATTGCGCTGGCGAACGCTCATCACACAATCAAAGAGTCCGATGTAAAACAATTCCTGAATTCATTTATTCCTCATAAAATTAATGAATACGAAGATGCGTTGTTTTTTCCGAAGTTGCCCCAGAAGGATCAGGTCTTTATCGAATCCTATGATTTCGATTCCTTCCGTGACAGTGGTGTTCACTGGAACTACCTGAAATACGCATTGTTTTCGCCTAATTTTAAAGCGAATCTAGAGCCAGACCCGTTTGCTGTGGAATTACTTGCCGAGAATGTCGCGCAATTTGGCGTGTTATTACTGCGGGTTACAGGGCAAGTCGGAAAAGAAGCCGGGGATAATAGAATTAAAACAGCGCACTTTTTACAAGCTGCGCGTTCCATCCAGCAAAGAATCAATCAACATGCGTTAGTCAAAGATGACAAGAAAGATGAGTTGCTGGGCTTAGCATCTGCGAAAAGCTCGACTCAATTGGATGCGTCTTCATCCGCTACGTTATTTACTGATGCAACGTCTAAGCTGAACCTCAATATGCAACACCATTCCTCGGACTGGTTGAATCGTTTATTGAGAAGCTACCTTAAAAAAGATGAGCAGACCGGCATTATTACGATTCCGCCTGCGTTTGGTGGTTCTGGTATTGCGTCTGATGATATCAACAATGATGGGCTTGCAGATTTACTTATTCTCAGTGGTTCAGGCAATCGTCTTTATTTAAACAGAAAAGATCACTTTGAGGACGTTACCGAAAAGTCAGGTCTGAACTGGTTACGCGAACAGGATAATCGTCCGGGAGAACCTCGTCAGCCTTTGATTGCAGATATCAATAACGACGGCCTACAAGACATAATTATTACCTACGTTGACGATTCTCATCGAGTCTATAAAAACCTTGGTAATGAGACCTTTGAGGATGTCACCAAGCAGAGTGGTCTTGGGGGCGTTAATCTGGTTGCCGGACCAGCCACTGTATTCGATTATGACAACGACGGCCTGTTAGATATTTATATCACCTACTTTGGTGATTACATCCACGGTGTGTTACCCACATTAAAACGCCGAAACGATAACGGCTTACCCAACAAGTTATTCCGAAATGTCGGGGATTTTAAATTCGAAGATGTAACAGAGGGCAGTGGTTTAGCCGATACCGGCTGGGGCCAGGCAGTTGCTCATACAGACTTTGATTCGGACGGCAGACAAGACCTGATTGTCGGTAATGATTTTGGTGTGAATGGCTATTACCGAAACTTGGGTGGCGGCAAGTTTAAAAATGTCAGCCGTGAAATCGGAACCGATAAACCCTCTTATACGATGGGTATTGGCATCACCGATCTAAATAATGACCTAGTGCCCGATATCTACATTTCGAACATCGTCACGATGAATAAAGATCAGAAATACGTGTTGCCAAGTGAAGAAACGACGATGGTCTTTAATCCTCAAAAACTTGCCAATATGCGGGTGATTGAGGCCAACGATTTGTTTGTTTCGAAGCAAGATGATCAAGGGAACCGAAGCTACTATTCCAGTAAAGCGGTGACTCGTGGCCTGTCTTCAACCGGATGGGCGTGGGATGCGGATTTCTTTGATTTTGATAATGACGGGGATGACGATCTGTATGTGTTGAACGGGATGAACGAATACAACCTATACAGCAATGAAAACCCCTATTATCGGGACCCGATACACAACAAAAAAATGAATTCCTATATGCCCGTGGCAGAGAAAGAAAGTAATGTCTTTTTCATCAATGAAGACGGGAAACTGCAGAACCGATCAGAAGGCAGTGGTGCAAATCTACTGTCTAATTCAAGAAGTGCGACTTACCTCGATTATGATCAGGATGGCGACTTGGACATGATTCTGAATAACTATCATGGGCCTGTCGTTGCTTACCAAAACAACAGCGAACAATTCAACAATAACTGGTTGAACGTCAAGTTAACCGGCTCTCCTAAAGATGGTATTAACCGCGATGCGATTGGGGCATTGGTGATTGCTGAACTGGACAACGGCGAGCGTGTTTGGCGAGAAGTTCATGGTTCTGAAGGGTACATGTCTGTTCACCCCAAAGTTCAACACCTTGGGTTAGGTAAGGCTGATCGTGCCAAGTTAACCGTTGTTTGGCCGAATGGTGAGCGTTCTGATATCGGCCAGGTCGATGCAAAACAGTCGATCTCGATTGATTACCGTGCGTTGAAAAACAGTTCGTTGAAATACAGCACGTTGGAAAATAGCACGTTGAAGAAAGGCGCCTCTGAACGCATTCGTACTAGCTCTTCGGATGCAGGCAGTGTTTCGGACAGAACCCTTTAGAACAAGGTTATTTTCACGCTTCACACTCGACAGCATGTTATTGGCTGGTTGAGTGTGGTTTCTAATAACAATGATGACGAGACAAGCTTGTGTTGGAGCGATTTACTAGGTTTACCGCGATCAAGTTATCTCAGGTGCCTGTTTATACCATGGCTCTGTGCCTGTTTATGGGCGGTCATTGTTATGCGTTATCTGCTTTATCGCTTCAGGCGCCACCTTCCTCGGATATTGCGAAAGACTCTCTGCAAGTGTGGCGTCATGAGTTCGAATCCAAACAGACGTTGATGACCGGCTTGCTAGAGGATCACATGTCCCCGCAATCGATTCATTACATCAACGGCTTGATTCTGGAGAATTCCCCTTATCTGTTAAAGCATGCAGTTAATCCCATTAACTGGCAACCCTGGTCTGAAAACGTATTTCTTCAAGCTAAAGAACAAAAGAAGCTGGTATTCCTATCCATCGGCTATTCCAGTTGCCACTGGTGCAATGTTATGGAGAAGGAGAGTTTCAATGACCTTGGTATCGCTGGGTTGCTGGCTGATGATTACATTGCAGTGAAAGTCGATAGAGAAGAAAGACCAGATGTTGATAGCTACTATACCTCGGTGTTACAGGAGGTATTAGGAACCTCCGGCTGGCCCATTTCGGTCATTCTGAACGCCGCTGGTGATCCTCTTTTTGCGGCCTCGTATCTGCCAAAGCATAAGTTGTCGACCTTGTTGCCCCGTCTATCTCGCCTAATGAAAACTAATGCTGATCTGATGAATACGAATGCAAAACAGATTACCGCGTTGGTGAAGGAACGGTATACCAGGGTTCAATCTGCCACATGGGACCCCAAGGTATTAGAGACCACGACAAATGCCTTAAAAAAACGTTTAGATCCTGTGACAGGGGGGTACAAGGGTGCGCCTAAATTTCCTAACGAAGCCATGCTTTTGTTCGCGTTGGAGCGTTTATCACACGAATACGATGATCAGTTAGCAGAGTTAGTAAAGCTGCAACTTGCCAATATGATGTCTAAAGCCATGTATGACCATGTTAATGGTGGCTTCCATCGTTATGTGACTGACGATCAGTGGTTATTACCCCATTTCGAAAAGATGCTTTATAACCAGGCACAATTGTTAATGGTGTATAGCAAGGCTTATCAGTTATTTGCTGACCCTTTGTATCTGGCGGTGATCAATGATTTGTTCAGATTTAGCAGTGAACATTTATACGGTCAAGGCGAAGGCTTCTACACATCAATCAACGCAGTTTATCAAAAACAGGACGGTGGTTTTTACACATGGAAACCCGCTGAATTGGATTCCTTATTACGCAATTTTGAAAGCCGAACTCTTGTTCAAAGGTATGCTTTGCCTGGCACCAATTTACAGGGGGTTTACTTTTCAGCGCCGTTTGATCCAAAAAATTCTGACCTAAAACACTTGTTAAAAGAACGTCGAGAGGGCTCACCAGAGGTAGATAAAAAAGTCATTACGGCCTGGAATGGCCTTATGATCAATGGGTTAGCGAATGCTTATTCGGTGACGGGCAACGAGAAAATGAAAGCTCTGGCCATTTCTACCGCACACACCATTTGGCGTAATCATTTTGACGCAGCACAAAACCGGTTAATCCGGTCTTCGTTTCAAGGGAAGACAAATCACCGCGGGCAATTATCCGATTATTCCTATTTGGCGAATGCATTTTTGAAGATTCATGAACTCACCGAAGATGATGTTTGGTTAAAAAGAACACAAAAACTTGTTGATATTGTGAGTACGTACTTTACTGCAGGGAATGGTTCATTTTACTCAAGTGATGAGCGGAAAACTGACACTTGGAATGCAGAAAATCAAAACGTAAATGACCCTCAATCAGTTTCTGAAAACTTAACTACTTTTCAACGGCACCAGTACTTCAGAGACGGTGAATTATTTGCGGGTAATTCAGTCATGCTTGAGGTCATGCATAACCTTTGGTTGCGGACAGGAAATGGAGAGATAGGGACTATGTTATTGAGCATGAAGGAAACTATCAAAAGCTATTTTGATCTTCAGCCGTTTGATAATTTATATGCCGGCAAAGTGCTTACAGAGATAAGCCAAGGAGCGACTGAACATCAGCAATATTTTGCGATGGGGAAAGGATACGTTGAGTTTAACTATCAACGTGCAAGTTGTGACCTTCCAGCCAATCTGGAATTTTCTATTAAGTTGAAAGACGGCTGGCATATGAACTCCTCCAGCCCTAATAATCAGTACCTGATACCCACCCGGTTAACAGTTGACTCAGGACTAATCAAAGTGGATTACCCTAAAGACAGTATCAGAAAGCTGACTTTTTCTGAACAAGCTCTGCGAGTGTATCAGGGGCAGTTTCGAATTCTGGCTCAAGCGCAGACCAATTCTTTAAGTAAATTAAAACTGGATTTACAAGTCTGTGGAGACAGGCAATGCCTGGCTCCACAAAGCATTAATTTTATGTTGGCTCAGTGTCAGTCATAGACATGCAATGACTGTTGTTAGCATGTTTGGACTGAGATGTTTGGACTGAGACATTTGAAGAAAGGTGTTTAAGGCAACGGCTTTGGAAACCACGGTTTTAAAAAGCAGTTTGGAAACAGCAGTTTGGAAATACTCATGGTTGTGCGTAATTCCGTGTAATTGAAGGTAATTGTAGTAAGTCGCAATACGCCTAACACTGGACAGATTTACGCTACGAATTTGATACATAGCTTGAAGAGAGTCGTCATTATGATCACCACATTTCGTTCACTTATTGTCTCGTTGATGAGAGGTTCTATTGGAACTTTTCTAACGGTAAGTGTTGTGTTTTCTCCAGCTGGCATTGCTGCAACGGTTCAAGGTGGTTCAGACGGAATCATGCTTTTAGAGTTGCCTGTGGAGTACACAATAGTGCAATTGGATGGTGATGATGGCACTCAACTCAGCAGCAAAAATGGCATGTTTGAAACGGAAGACGGTTTTTCTGATGGCTTTTATACCTACAAAATTTTAACAGAAGTGGCTGTTGAGCCTTCTGCGCGAAGGAATGAACCCATGCTGGATAACGGGCGTGATCCGAATGTTAAGCCCGCTTCCTTCTATTTAAAAACCATTGAATCTAAACGCTTTTTAATCATGGATGGCCTAGTTGTCAACCCTGACCTAGCAGAGGAATAGTTGGTATGAATATGATGCTGAAGAAGTTAATTTTTGTTTCTGGTTTAGGTTTAGGCTTTGGTTTGGGAGTGGAGGCGACTGCAGATCAATTGATTCAGGATGATTTGGCAGTGAAAGGCAGTATTTGCGTCGGGGTAGACTGTGCAGTCGGTGAAGTTTTTTCTTTTGATACCATTCGAATGAAAGAAAATAACCTGCGAATCCGATTTGTTGATACCAGTAGCGCTGGTGGCTTTCCGAGCAATGATTGGGAAATTACTATTAACGATTCTGCGAACGGTGGGGTAAACAGATTCAGTATCTTTGATGTAACACAGGACAAAACGCCCTTTACGATTCTTGCTGGTGCACCGAACAATAGTATTTATGTTCAGAGTACAGGTAATGTTGGTTTTAACACCACTGCTCCACAAGTAGAGCTACACGTACTTGATGGTAACTCTCCAACACTGAGATTGGATCAGGATGCTTCATCGGGATTTACCGCTCAGGCCTGGGATGTCGGAGGAAACGAAACTAATTTCTTTGTCCGGGATGTTTCAAATAATGGATCGCTTCCTCTTAGAATCCAGGCAGGTGCCACTACTGCCAGTCTTTTTATTGCAGCTGATGGCGACGTAGGATTTGAAACCACGTCTCCTGATGGCATGTTCGATATTGCCCACCCTGCAGACGTTAACAATCATGCTGTGTTAGTCAGCCCTGTCGGGTATTTCGGGGTTAATATTGATAATGGACAAGTACCGAGAGGTCTTTTGGATATCCAAACGACGGGCGGCGTTTCCAAGTTACTTGTTAAGAACGATGGTATTGTCGGTATTAATGCCGGGGTCAGTGGTGTGCCGACAGGCCTGTTTGATATTCAAGATGGCAGTGGTAATTCTTTATTTAACGTGACCTCTGCAGGAGCCGTCACCTCTGCGGGAGCGATAACCGCAACAGGCGATGTGTGTACCAATTCAACCACCCCTGCAACCTGTTTAAGTGCAGCAGGCGGGCCAGCAGGGCTTGATTTGGGTTCTTGGACGATTCAGGAAAACAGTACAACGAATAACTTGGAATTTGCCTATAACAGTACGGTCCAATTTATGGTACGAACGGATGGCAGCATCAGGGCTACAGAAAAACTGTGTGGAAGTCTTGGTGGTTCGGAAAGCTGTCACTTTTCTTCTTCAAGAGCTTTGAAAGATATTCTGGCGACTGTTGATAGTCTGGCTGTATTAGAAAAGCTGAGTTCTCTTGAAATGAATCGTTGGAGTTATAAGTCAGACAACGATTCTTCAATCATACATATGGGCGTAATGTCCGAAGATTTTCATCAGGCCTTTGGGTTAAACGGTAATACCACCGACAGTATTGCGATGGTGGATGCCGTTGGGGTGTCTATGGCGTCGATCCAGGCGCTGAATAAGCAACTGAAGGATAAAGATAGGGAAATTGAAAAGATTCACGGTGAATTAGATTCTCTGCGACGAGAATTAGAAGAGATTAAAGCGCTGGTACAACTGAAATAGTGGTTGGTCATTCATTGCTCTTTTTCTAGAAGGACTCGTTACCTATGTTGTCGGCTATTTCTGAATCTTTTGCTTTTGCTGCGTTTGAAAGAATCGCGATCAGTTTACGCGAGCAATACTTGATTCGTCTGTGGCGAATCTGGGGTGTGCTTGTGCTTGGTTTTGCTTTACAAGGCTTTGCACAGCCAGGTTTTGCACAACCAATGATTAACTCAGTCACTGCGCCAGTTGCGGGTAGTTACGACAATACTGACGATCTCGAATTTGTTGTTTCGTTTTCAGAAGACATTCAAGTTACACCAACGGACGAAGGAGAATTCGGCTTTTTGGTATTAGCTTTGGATTCAGGCAATGCGTATGCGGCCTATCAAAGTCACAACAGTTCCTCCATTACGTTCTCTTATACGCCGTCTAATCAGGATTTTGATTTTAATGGCATTAATCTACTTGGCTTTCAGGGGCTTCAGGTAACAAACGCCGCAGGTTTTTTTGCCAATCTAAATCTGGGTGGAGTGGATGAATTACCCAAAATTGAGATTGTTCATGGTAATACCGCCAGTTTACCTACCTTGGATAATTACCAGTCAGGGGACGAACTGGTTTATACCCTCCGTTGGGGGCGGGTTACTCAGATTGAAATGTCAGAGGGAATTCCTCAACTGTCTATCTTGGTAGGAAATAATCAATACACATTGAACGGTGAAGCGACCAGTCAAGGGGAGATAGTCTTTCGTCATGTCGTTACTGAATCCGATATGGACGTAGATGGCATTATCACCGGAGAGTTGGATTTAAATGACACGATCATCATGGGAACCTTGGATGGCAGGAACGACACCAGCTTTGGTCGTCATGAATTGACCGTCACTAACCGAACCTTTATCAATAATGGCTTAGTTTCGGTTACACAGTTGGGAGAGACCCCTTCAGAGGTGTTGGTAGCAGGAGCATCGATCCCACGCATTGAAAGCATCAGCGTACCTGGAAGTGGTGACTATCTAATCGGAGATACGCTTTCGTTTACGGTGCAGTTTAACCAGCAAGTTTTGAGTACGGATACCGGCAGTACTGTATTACGAATTTCTTTGGGTCAAGGTCGTGAGGTTGAAGCCAGTTATGTGTCTGACTCAGCTGCTCAAAACACCTGGCAATTTGACTATGTGGTGACTTCGGCTGATAAGGCGGCCAATGGCATTCGTTTATTAGCACTAAACTCGGGAGGGCAGTATTACGATGAAGGGCCAATGTATGCCTTTTCTAATTGGCGTGATTTGGTGTTAAACAATGTGGCTAACAGCAGTGGCATTTCTGTGAATGTGGCTAACACAGCGCAAATAGTGAGTGTTAACGTTCCCGATCTAACAACTTACGTTACTGGTGATACCTTAAGTATTACTTTGAATTACAGTCAGAGTGTCTTTGTAGAAGGAACGCCTTTACTTTACCTGACTATTGGAGACACTCAGGTTATTGCCCAATATGTCAGTGGCAGTGGTACGTCTTCGTTAACCTTTAGCTACGTATTAGCGCCGGGGTTAGAGGGGGCTAATGAAATCTCGATAGATAAAATCGTCCTTGATGGCGCAAGCGTACTTTCGGTCGCCGGTGTTTCTGCCGATGTGCAATTAATAAATCTGGATGATCAGCCGCCTGTTATTGCTCAACCTCAAGACCTGGACATCAACGCCACCGGTTTATTGACCTCAATTTCAGAGCTTGTTCCCCCAACGGCATATGATGAGCAGGATGGCGATGTTGAGGTTCACTTAGATAGCCCTGATTCATCCTACTTAATGCCTGGCCTTCATGAGTTGGTTTGGTATGCCGTGGATGCAGCGGGTAACCGAAGTGAAGTTCGTCAGTCATTGGCGATTCATCCGTTAATCTCTCTCAGTAACGACCAGATTCAGGCCGAAGGCGCTGAAAGCCGGGTTCAGGTCATTCTGAATGGTGAACCGCCAGAGTATCCATTTACTGTGTTCTTTGATGTTTCGGGCAGTGCAACGGGGCCGAATGGTGAGGGCCAAGATCACAATCTAAGCTCGGGTAGCATTGTTTTTGTAGAGAGTGATTTTGTAGAGAGTGAGTTTGTAGAGAGTGATGACGAGCAGAGCGATGATGAACAAAGTAATGTTCTGCAGAATGGTTCTGAAACTAACATGTTCTCCAAAGACATTACCTTCTCAATTCTTGAAGATAATCAAATCGAAGGCAATGAAACCATCGAAGTTACCCTGACCGGTTCCGGCAACTTCGGTAATAAGACCCGCCATATCACCACAATCTCTGAGAGTAATGTTGCACCGAACGTCACGTTACAGGTGAGTCAGAACGAATCCAACGTACTCATCATTGATCAAGCTTCCGGCTTGGTGGACTTGATAGCAGAGGTCAGTGATTCCAATTCGAACGATTTGCATACAGTAGCCTGGGATTTCTCTGATGATGTTTCACCGATTGTGGTGAGTGAATTACAGCGTCAAATCGAGCCGTCCAACCTGTTACCAGGGACATATTCTGTCACGGTTTCTGTCAGTGACAATGGTTCTCCTTCGCTCAGTAAACAAGTCAGCCTGACTTATCGAATCGTTGATGAACTGGCAACACTGACCTCTCAGGACAGTGATGGTGATGGGGTTTCTGATGTTGAAGAGGGTTGGGCTGATGATGATCTGGACGGTCAGCCAAATTATCTTGATCCAATCGCGATGGATAATGTGATCAGTGAAACCTCCGACGATGGATTGGCGTTCCTGATTGAATCCGATCCTGGTCTCAAGTTGACGCTAGGTGAGCGGGCATTAGCCAATGGCGGACAGGGGGCTCAATTAAACATAGAGCTGTTGCCGGAAGAATTGCAGATGCCAGCAGACAGCATCTCGAATGTAAGTGGCTACTTTGATTTTGTCATAAATGGTCTGTCCGAGTCCGGTCAGAGTGTCAATGTCGTGCTTCCTCAACGGGCGGTTATCCCGGCTGATGCGGTTTACCGGAAGTTTGATGACGGGGTGTGGTTTGACTTTGTGGAAGACGCAAGCAATGGCGTGATGTCTGCGCCAGGTAGTGAAGGCAGTTGTCCTTCCCCTCAGAGCAGTGAATATCAAACCGGACTGAATCAAGGCGATTGGTGTGTTCAGTTGACCATTGAAGACGGTGGTCCTAACGATGCGGATGGTCTGGCAAATGGCAGTATCCATGATCCCGGTGGGGTAGGCCGTTCTGCAAGCTCTAATGTGGACAGCTCAAATGCAGACAGTAGTGATTTAGATACAAATAGTGGCAGTGGAAAAAGCGGTGGGGGAGCTATTCGATACTTACTGATGTTGTTGTTCAGTTTAATAAGTTGTCGATGGGTTGCGTCTAAGTGCTCTGTTTCGTCGGTATCCCGGCGTGATTAAAGTATTCCTGACTGTAGATAGAACTTAACTTTTAAATGGAATTGCAGCGTGAATGTTTGTATGAAGAGAGTACTTGAACGTTTTTTGCTCCCACTATTATCGCTTGCGATGTGTTTGAGCAGTGTCAGTGCCTTTGCCGGAACACCAACGTTTAGCGTGGCGTTCTCTCCCACCACTGTCGCCCCTGGTACGGTCAGTACCATGACGTACACCATCGACAATTCTGCGAACAACGTGGGAGTGAGTAGTCTTACGTTCAGTAATACCTTACCCACAGGAATGACGATTGCCGATCCTTCTGATATTTCAAATACATGTATTAATGGCAGTTACACTGCGGCTTCAGGCAGTGATTCCATTACCTTCAGTGATTATCGATTAGGGCTGGGTGAAAGCTGTACGCTCAGTATGAAGGTTGTTAGCAGTACCGCTGGCTCGCATGTAAATACCACGAGTACTTTGTCCACCAGTCAAGGTAGTGTCGCAGCGGCGAGTGCTACACTGACGGTTGATTCCTCCCGCCCCGGTTTTTCAATGGCATTTTCTCCATCGACGATAGTGCCTGGTAGCACCAGTACTTTAACCTATACCATTGATAACACTTTGAATGGCGCTAATGTTAATTTTTTAACATTTACTCATACCTTACCCACTAACCTGTTGGTTTCGGCTGATCCCTCAGTAAACAACACGTGTACAGGCGGAGTTCTGCCCGCTCAGTTAACCGCGACTCCAAATTCTGGCTCGATCTCATTGCTGTATGGTTATGTAGCGGCAGGCTCTACCTGTTCCATCAGTGTTAATGTAAGTACCAGTAACGCTGGTGTATACATTACTGAAACGGGCGATCTAACTCAGAACAATTCAAACCCGAGTGGCTCGGCAAGCAGTCAGTTAGATGTCGAACCGTCGTTTCTGTTTGCGAACTTTCCTGCATCTGCTTCCCCTGGCAGTTCGGTTACCCTGGAATTTACGATCAATAACCTTGATCGTACCTATGATGCAACTGGCATTACCTTCACGAACGATTTAAATGCGACACTTAGCGGGTTAACGGCGACCGCGTTACCTGCCACTGGTTTTTGTGGTAGTGGGTCAACCCTGACAGGGTCTTCTACGATTACGGTTGCAGGCGCAAACCTGGCTGCGGAGGCGTCGTGTTCCTTTGAGGTGACGGTACTGGTTCCGGCCAATGCCGCTGCCGGGACTTACACCAATACCACCAGCACCGTAAATCTAACGTTAGGTTCTGCAACGACCAAACCCGCCGTCAGTAATAATCTGGTGGTTAAAAAAGCCCCTACCATTACTAGCCAGTTTATTGATGACCCCGTCAGTGCTTCTGGTGATTTCACTCAGCGGTTTGTGATTACCAATACCGATACGGCAAACACAGCAAGTAGCATTTCATTTACTCAGCTCATTGATGATCAATTGGCTGGAACGGTTGTTAAAACGCTACCTGCGGCTAACTCTTGTGGTTCCGGTTCAACGTTTACAGCTGCAAGTAACGGTACGAATATGGTTTTGACTGTCAGTGGGGGTAATCTTGCTGCCGGTGCTAGTTGTACATTTGATGTGATTATGACCGCTCAGGCTGGTGTCACACCTGGCAGCTACGCCTTTACCACAAGCAGTCCTTCTGCTTTTGTCTCTGGTTCGACTGTGTATGGTGTTCCGGCGTCTGACACCCTTGTTGTGGTAGCGGCTCCGGCCTTGCAAGTGTCAATCAACGAAGACTCGACTACACCAGATTCAACTGTTACAACAGATTTCACTTTGAATTACAGCGCCAATGCTACCGCAGATGCCACAGGAGTAGGCTTTACAGTTGATCTGCCTGCGGCCTTGACGGGGATGACCGCAACGCCAACATCCCAAAGTGATATTTGCGGCAGTGGTTCAAGTTTTACCGACAATGGCTCTTCTATATTTACTTTGAGCGGCGCGACGTTATCGCCGGGAGACAGCTGTACTTTTTCCATTACCATGCAAGTGCCGGCGGGTGCAGCACCGGGTACGGTCACTTTGAGCAGCTCCAGTGTGACAGCAACAACGTCTGGCAAGTCTGTCTCTTCTGAAGCTGCCAGCGATACGCTGATCATTACCGGACTGACCCTGAGTAAAACATTTGTAACCGATTCCGTGTTTGCCGGCGACTCTACTGTACTCAGATACACCATCACTAACGCCGCAACCGCCCTGGCTGCAACAAGTATGCAATTCAGCGATGATCTAACGTCTGTCATTTCAACAATGGCAGCGACTTCGTTGCCATCTACGCCTTGTGGTGCCAGCTCCAGTATAACTGGCACAACCACTTTGGCTTTCTCCGGCGGGGAATTGCAGCCAGGCGAAAGCTGTACCTTTGATGTAACAGTGACACTACCTGTAACGGCAACGGAAGGGAGCTATGTCAGTGTAAGTAGTGTAATGACCGCAACCGTTAATAGTGTTAATACCTCGACTAATGGTGCGAGTGCAAATCTTGAGGTTGTTACGTTAAGTGTGCTGTTATCCTCTACGGAGTCATCACCCACGAGTCTCAACCCTATACCTGTCACTGTTTACTTTAGTCGGCCAGTCGTTAATTTTGTGATAAGTGATTTGACGGTGGGTAATGGTTCGGCCACGAACTTTAGCGGTAGTGGCGACACCTACACGGTGGATATCGTTCCCACTGCGGATGGAACGGTCACTGTGGATGTCGCGGCCAATGTTGCGGATGATTCAGTGAATGGGTTGGTGAAAAATACCGCTGCGGCGCAATTATCACGGGAATATACAGCTACACCTGCTACGGTCACTCCAAGCCTGGTGATTTCTTCCCCAAGTGTCAGTGCAACTACGACAGGCCCTGTCACTTACACTGTGACTTATTCGGATGCTGAGACCGTCAATCTTACTGACTCTGCCATAACGCTCAATAATACGGGTACCAATGCTACGGTTACCGTGACCAATGGAGACACCAGTACAGCAACGGTAACGCTCAGTAATATTAGTGGTGATGGTACTCTAGGCATTAGCATTGCGGCTAATTCAGCAAGAAACGGTTCAGAGTTAGCGCCAGCAGCAGGGCCATCCACTACCTTTGTGGTGGATAACACCCAGCCATCAGTAACCATTACCGATGCGTTTGGCGGTTCGGTGAATGCTCCTTTTGAAGCAACGCTGACGTTCAATGAAGATGTGACCGGTTTTGCGATAGGTGACCTGTCGGCCTCTAACGCGTCACTTTCCGGTTTCAATGCTGTCAGTGCATCGGTTTATAAGGTCACTGTAACACCATCCAGTCAAGGCTCAGTGACGCTGGATGTCGCTTCATCCGCAGCGATAGATGCGTTAGGCAACAGCAGTACAGCAGCTCAACATATTGTGACTTATGATACAACGTCCCCCTCATTGTCGATTACGGGCGCTTCGACGCCATATAACGCGCCGTTCACTGCAACCATGACATTTAATGAAGATGTGACCGGCTTTAATGTCTCAGACATCAGTGTATCCAACGCCGCTTTAAGTAACTTTAGCGCTACCAGTGCAGCCGTTTATACCGTGTTAGTGACGCCATCGGCAGAGGGGGTGGTGTCGTTAGATGTCGCGGCAAATGCCGCGCTTGATGCAGCGGGTAATGGCAATACTGTGGCTTCTCAATACAGCGTTACTTATGACAGCACCGCGCCAACGGTCGTGATCACAGGGGGCGCGGCCAATGCCAATGGCGTCTTCACCGCGACCTTTACCTTTAGTGAGGCCGTAGAAAATTTTGTTATCTCTGATATTACGCTTGGCAATAGCACGGTTGATAACTTTGTAACCACCAGCAGCAGTGTATACATGGTAGATGTGACACCAGCAAAAGAGGGTGTGGTTACTTTAGATCTAGCCAATGGCGTTGCCACAGATACGGCTGGAAACGGTAACATCGCCGCAACTCAGTTCAGTACAACCTTTGATCCTGTTATTAGTCTGACAGCCAGTACCAATTCGGTGTCAGAGACCAACGGCAGTGTGACATTAACGGCTTCTTCCAACGTGGCTGCGGGCGCAGACATCACGGTCAATCTGGTGTTGAGCGGTACGGCCTCTAACGGTACCGATTATGCCGTGGGCGCCACCAGTCTGCTTATTCCTGCAAACCAGAGCCAAGCGACAACGACGGTGACGATAACATCGGATACTGTGGTGGAAGGCAATGAAACTTTGATCGTTGATATTGCCAGTGTTTCAGGCGGGGCGACTAACAGTGCAACGGAAAATGGCACTCAGCAGCAAACGGTAACCATCGTTGATGACGACAGTGTTGCCGTTACTTTAACCGCCAGTACCAGTTCTGTTGCTGAAGCGGCAGGCTCCAGTACGTTAACCGTGACTTTGGATAAGACGACCTTTGAAGACGTCGTTGTAAATTTGGGTTATAGCGGCACGGCCACCAGTGGTGGTGATTACACTACGTCGGCAAGCTCTCTAACCATTGCTTCCGGTCAGACAACCGGTACGGTCAGCTTGACGGCCACGTCGGATTCCACCGTAGAAGTAGCTGAAACCATCGTGGTTGATATCACCGGAGTGAGTGGCGGTCTTGCCAGTGAAAGTGGTAATCAACAGCAAACAGTGACCATTATTGACGATGACAGTGTTGCTGTTACCTTAACTGCAAGTGCCAGTACCATTGCAGAAGCAACAGGTACCAGTACCTTAACTGCGACCTTGGACAAAGCGACGTTCGAAGATGTGACGGTGAGCCTGGGTTATACCGGTACTGCGACCAGTGGCAGTGATTACACAACGTCTGCTTCAATAACTATTTCTGCCGGACAAACCACAGGCTCGACTACTCTGACGGCAGTCTCGGATACGATGGTTGAACCGGATGAAAATATCGTGGTGGATATCACTGGCGTGAATGGCGGTTCAGCCAGTGAAAGTGGAAGCCAGCAACAAACGATCATCATTACCGATGATGATGACAGTGCCACCGTTTCTTTATCCGTGAGTAACAATACGATTGCAGAAGCGGCTGGTACCAGTACGTTAACCGCGACCTTGGATAAGGCAACCTTCGAAGATGTGACGGTCAGCCTTGGGTATACCGGCACCGCTAGCAATGGCAGTGATTACACAACCTCAGCAAGCTTTATTACTATCGTTGCCGGTCAAACTACAGGTTCGATCATTCTGACAGCGGCATCGGATACCTCAGTCGAAACAAATGAAACCATCATTGTGGACATTGCAGGGGTGAGTGGCGGTTCGGCCAGTGAGAGTGGTACTCAACAGCAAACGGTCACCATCACTGATGACGACAGTGCGTTGGTTACCCTAACCGTCAGCGACAGTTCGATTGCTGAAGCGGCAGGTACCAGTACAGTGACTGCCGTTTTGGATAAGGCAACCTTCGAAGATGTAACGGTCAGTCTGGGATATACCGGCACTGCAAGCAGCGGCAGTGATTACGAAGTACCGGCTGGCGCTATTACCATCTCTGCCGGTCAAATCTCTGGCTCGACCCTCTTGACCTCGATGGCGGATTCTTTAATAGAAACGGATGAAACCATCATTGTTGATGTTACTGGCGTAAGCGGTGGCTCAGCCAGTGAAAGTGGTGCTCAACAGCAAACAGTGACCATCACAGATGATGATTCTGTAGCTGTTACATTAGCGGTAAGTTCGAATTCCATTGCTGAGGCGGCAGGCATCAGCACCTTAACTGTCACCTTGGGCAGTTCTACGTTTGAAGATGTTGTTGTCAGCTTAGGGTACACAGGTACGGCAAGCAGTGGCAGTGATTACTTAACACCATCAAGTACGATCACCATTCCTGCAGGTCAGACTGAAGGTACAGTTTCGTTGACCTCGATTTCTGATACGTCTGTTGAAGCCGATGAAACCATCATTGCTGATATCACCGGTGTCAGTGGTGGTTCGGCCATTGAACGCAGTCCTCAGCAACAAACGGTCACCATTGTCGATGACGACAGCTCGGTGGTCGTGTTAACGGTAGACAATAGTTCTATTGCAGAGACTGGCGGTTCCAGCACGTTAACAGCAACCTTGGATAAAGCAACCTATGAAGCTGTGGTAGTGAGTCTGGGCTATACCGGCACTGCAACTAGCGGCAGTGATTACGTGGCGTCGACTAACTCCATTACCATCGCGGCAGGTCAAACCACGGGTACTGCGACACTGACAGCTACTTTCGATACTCTGGTTGAAGCGAATGAAACCATCATTGTGGACATTACCGGGGTGAGTGGTGGTTTCGCCAGCGAAAGTAATACACAACAGCAAACAGTCACCATTAATGATGATGACAGTGCGACCGTCAGGTTATTGGTCAGTAACACTTCTATCGTGGAAGCGGCGGGCGCCAGTACCATAACCGCGATTCTGGATAAATCGACCTTTGAAGATGTCGTGGTTAGCCTGGGGTATAGCGGCACCGCCAGTAGCAACGATTATGTGATGTCGGAAGAAACGATTACTGTCTCAGCAGGCCAAACGATTGGTACGGTTACGTTAACCGCAGTTCAAGACACTACTGAAGAAACCGATGAGAGTGTCATCATAGACATCACCGGAGTCAGTGGCGGTTCTGTCAGTGAAGATGGGACTCAGCAACAAACCGTGACCATCAGTAATGACGATAATGAAACCGGCAGCGATGTAGCGACGGTCGATGAAGGCAATAGCATTCAGATCGATGTGTTAGCCAATGATCAGGGGCCGGGCAGTACCTTAAACCCTGCAAGTGTCAATATTTATACAGCGGCTTCAAACGGTTCAACCAGTATCAATACGGCCAACGGTTTCATCACCTATACACCAAAAGCGGACTTTAGTGGGGTCGATACCTTTGCTTATGTGGTCAATGATTTACAAGGGAATACGTCTGCACCTACGACGGTGACCGTTACTGTTAATAATATTAACGATGCGCCTGTGGCGGTGAACGACACTGCCATTATTCAGGAAGATAACTCGTTAACCTTGGATGTTTTAGCGAATGATGTTGATGTGGACGGTGCGGATGATATCAACCGTCTGACCCTGGCTGTGGTGACACAAGCAACGCATGGGCAGGCCAGTGTGGTTGATGGAAGTATTCTCTATGTACCAGAAACGAACTACAACGGCAGCGACTTATTTAGCTATAGGGTTGAGGACAATGCCGGGGTAGAGTCGAACATTGCTACGGTCAGTATTAATGTCACTGGCTCGAACGATGCACCTGCTACTCAAAGTGATTCGGCGGTTACCGATGAAGACACAGCCGTCACAATTGCTGTGTTGGATAATGATACGGACGTTGATGGTCAATTGGAGGTGAATAGTGTTGCTATGGTCGCTCAAGCGGCTAATGGTATAGCTGAAGCTCAAACGGACGGCACCATCATTTACACACCTAATGACGACTTCTATGGGGTGGATACCTTCACCTACACAGTGAAAGATGTTGAAGGTGCGGTATCCGCTGCAACGGAGGTTGCAGTCACCGTTCAAGGGATCAATGATGCCCCTGTCGCCGTTGATGACGTTGCGATCATACTTGAGGATAACAGTTTTGACATCAACGTAGTGGGTAACGATATTGATGTGGATGACAACCTGGATGTGTCCAGTTTGGTGGTGGTCAGTTTGCCAACCAATGGGACCGTTACTTTCAACAACGGCATGTTGAATTACACTCCAGCGGCTGAATTCGGTGGTAACGACGCCTTCAGTTATACCGTCAGTGACCTCGATGGAGTTACGTCGAATGTTGCAACGGTGACCATCACGGTTAATCCAGTGAATGACATGCCATTAGCCAATGATGATGTTGCCAACACCGAAGAAGATACGGTGATAAGCATCGACCTGTTGGCTAACGATCAGGACATCGATGGTACTTTAGATCCGGCCAATATCACTCTGGTTCAAGTAAACAACGGCCAGGTTGTTATAGACACTACGACAGGGGTTGCGACTTATACTCCAAATGCCGACTTTAACGGTGTAGATACATTCCTTTATCGTGTAAACGACAATGAAGGCGGGGAGTCGAACACGGCAACGGTAACGATACAAATATCGAGCGTAAATGATGCACCGATCATTTCAGGTACGCCTTTAACGACGGTTCTGGAAGGTGGGGAATATCGTTTCGTTCCGGATATAACAAATGTGGATGATGACTCGCTGACCATTACGGCAACGAATGTGCCTGGTTGGTTAACCTTTGATTCAATCACTGGTGAACTGATCGGAACGCCGAATGTGGGGGACGCAGGCAGCTACTCTGACATTGAATTGCAGGTTACTGATGGCGAGTTTACCTCTGCATTGGCTGCCTTCTCGATAGTCGTGGTTGGTGATAATGATACCGATGGCATCGCGAACACCGAAGATACGGACGATGACAATGATGGCATGAGTGATGAGTTCGAGCTTGCTAATGGCTTCAATCCATTCGATCCGGCCGATGCCGAAGAAGACGCTGATAACGATGGTTTGAGTAACCGTGAGGAAGCGCTTCAGTCGAGTAATCCTTTACTGGATGATCAGGCGCCGATCTTTACTTTGCCTGTCCCTCTGGAATTCAATGCCACTGGTTTACTTACACAGTTATCCGATCTTGAGCCGCCGACGGCCATTGATGGTCTGGATGGTGAAGTCGCTGTAAACCTCCTTGGCACGTCACCTCCTGCTTTGGCTCCTGGCCGAAATCAAGTGACCTGGTATGCAACCGACGCAGCCGGTAATCGTGCTGAGGTTCAGCAACAAGTGGACATTCATCCGTTAGTTTCGCTCAGTAGCGGGCAGGTAGTGGGTGAAGGGGCCAGTGGTCAAATCCGAGTCTTCCTGAACGGTGAGGCACCTGACTATCCGATTACCATCTCTTATATTCTGGAAGGCAGTGCCGATTCAAACGATCATAATTTGAGTGCAGGTAGCATAACGCTTGATGAAGGCGAGCTTACTAAAGGCATTCCGTTTGAAATTACTCTGGATAATGTAATCGAAGGAACCGAAACCTTAGACGTTGTTCTGACGGGTGAAGGTAATATTGATGCTCATAATCGTCATACCCTGACTATTGTGGAAAACAATGTCGCGCCGCGTGTCGAGTTGGCAGTCACTCAAAGTGGTGTGAATCGTTTGATCTTCGAACAAGGTGGTGGGGTCGTCGACTTTACGGCAACGGTGAATGATCCAAATCCAGCCGATCAGCATACGGTTGAATGGGTGTTCTCCGACGATGTTTCCGATGATGCCGTCAGTGATTTACAACACCAGATAGATCCGGCTGAGTTATTACCTGGTCTTTATAACCTGGTGTTGCGTGTCACAGATAACGGTTTGCCGGCGTTGACCAACGAGGTGAGTTTCTCTTATCGGGTGGTCGAAACACTGGCGGTGTTGAGTGAAACCCAAGACAGTGATGGTGATGGCATTGTTGATGCTGATGAAGGTTGGGCGGATGACGACCAGGACGGTCAGCCGAATTATCTTGATGCAATTGATCTACCAAATGTGCTCAACAGCTCTGCGGACGATGGCTTTACCTTCTTACTGGAAGCGGACCCAGATGTGACGTTGGTATTGGGGGATCGAGCGCTATCAAACGATGGACGTGGTGCGAAGTTAGTAACAGACGAACTCTCTGAAGAGATGGCTTTACCTGATGACGGGTTTGATAATCTCAGCGGTTACTTTGATTTTATTGTGAATGACTTACCTGAAATTGGCCAAAGTGTGAATATTGTGATCGCGCAACAGTCGTCAATTCCTGCCAATGCGGTGTATCGTAAGTACGATGACGTTTGGTTTACCTTTGTGGAAGACGCCGACAACAGCCTTATGTCTGCTCCGGGCGAGGAAGGTTTCTGTCCGCCGCCAGGTGATGGAAGTTATCGAGCTGGTTTGAACGAAGGCGACTGGTGTGTTCAGCTGACCATTGAAGACGGCGGCCCGAACGATGCGGATGGCGTTTCAAATGGCAGTATTCATGACCCAGGTGGTGTTGGGGTTGCAGGTAAAAAAGTCATACGAAGCAGTGGAAGTGGCGGTGGTAGTATCGATATTCCTTGGATGTTGTTATTACTCGGTTTATTTGGGCTGTATGGTGTAAGGCGAACAAGAAAGCCATAACGTGCAGTTTTTGAGATTATTCGCTATTTCAACTGTGTAGGATATAGATTGTGTAGGGTAAAGATGGTGTCTTGGGATTGACAGACATCAAGAGTCTCCAATAACTAAAGGCACGTTTGTGAGGCTCGTCTTTAACTTATCAAAAGGATGTGTAGATGAAAGTATGCCGCGATCGGATGTTATCGCCGGGTTGGATTTTATTAATTGCCCGGAGAGTAGTGCAGTACCGGAGTGATAAGGATGTCTGACTTCATGAATAAGGATATCGTTTGGCACAGCCATACTGTTAGCAAAGCTGAACGAGCAGAGCAAAAACATCAAAAGCCTTGTTTGCTTTGGTTTACCGGCTTGAGTTGTGCGGGCAAGTCCACCCTTGCTAATGCGTTAGATCATGCCTTGCATCAACTTGGTTATCATACCTTTTTGTTGGATGGTGATAATGTTCGCCTTGGTCTCAATAAAGATCTGGGGTTTAGCGATCAAGACCGGGTTGAAAATATTCGAAGAATCGGTGAAACCTCTAAGTTATTCACAGATGCCGGTCTGATTGTGATGTCTGCCTTCATCTCTCCCTTCAAAAGTGATCGCCAGCTTGTACGAGCCTTATTCCCGGAAAACGAATTTATTGAAGTCTATATCAGCACGCCTTTAGCTGTGTGTGAACGTCGCGATGTGAAAGGCTTGTACAAGAAAGCGAGGGCGGGTGAAATTCAAAACTTCACGGGCATTGACTCTAAATACGAAGCACCTGATTCGCCTGAAATAACACTGAATACGACTGATTACTCCGTTGAGCAGTGTGTGGATTATTTGCTTTCATACCTGTCAAAACAAGGTGTTATTGCCTCTGCTTGCAGCCCTGCTTATCTCACAGAGGTTTTGGATCTTGAACTTTAACGTGACTCTTTCCTTTCTCGAAAAACCATAATTGCCAAGCTCGGCTCGTTTTCTACACTAAAACTGTGTGGTGATTTTTTAGCTCTGCTTGTTGTCGCGAATTCATCGAACTGCAAGCGTGGCTTCTTATGACCTTTCACACATACCAATGAGATTTTGAATCGAAGTGGGGGTGAAGGTGGTTCGGTTATTCTTATTTCTTGTGCTGTTCAGCTTTGGTTTACAAGCCGCTCCGGTTACGGTAATTCGCCATGTTCCGCCCGAAGAAGGCGTGGATATTCGTAAGCTGTATTTCAAGGATTTATTGGTTTTAGCGTTAGAGAAAAGCAAAAAGAAATACGGTGAGTATCTGCTTGATCAAGTATCTACCCCAATGTATCAGGCCCGGGCTTTTAAGAGTCTGGAACAAAATCAAATCGATGTGGTGTGGTCGATGACCTCAAACCAGCGAGAAGAACAGGCTCAGGCTGTTTACATACCGTTAATGAAAGGTTTGTTGGGGTATCGGGTGTTTATCATTCATCGGGATAAACGCGACTTGTTCAACAACGTTGGCTCTCTTCAGGATTTAGCGGATTTATCTGCCATTCAAGGCCACGACTGGCCCGATACCAAGATTCTTCGTCACAATGGCTTGAAGGTCATTACGGATTTTAAATACCTGGCTATTTTTGATCATATTGATCGTGGTCGTTATGACTATTTCCCAAGAGGTGTACTGGAAGCCTGGGAAGAACTTGCCAGCACCAAGCACAATCACCTGATGGTCGACCCAAATATTCTGTTGGTGTATCCGGCGCCTGTGTACTTTTTTGTGAGGAAGGGTGATGACGCGTTGGCGGAGCGATTGGCGTTTGGATTGAAGCAAGCGCACGAAGACGGTTCTTTCGATCACTTGTTGTTTTCTCATCCGGTTCATAAAGAGGCATTTAAGAAACTCGCAGTCTCTCACCGACAGGTCTTCTATCTTTCTAATCCTTTATTATCAGATAAAACTCCGTTGAATGAAGCGTCGTATTGGCTGTCGGTAGAGCAGTTAACAGGCATGAAATAGAGGCGGATTTGTAAAATAATCGACTGATTAAATTTTGTGCTTATGTCTCCCGACGAACGGTCGTTATCGTAGAAAATACAGGTGCTGGGGGCATGCTCTTGAGCCCGTATTTTCTGTTGATGCAAGCCTTAAATTTTCTGTTTTCTGTTGTTGCCGTCTGTGTTTATGAGTGGTGTTAAGTAGTGAAGTGTAAAAATCTGGGCCATTCAAAAATCATTTTGTGGGGATCTCACCAAATTTAACATTTTTGATGAAATTGTAATCAAAATGGCTTTTTTTTCTGAAAAAAACAGGCTAGTGTTATTAGCGGGCAAGGATATTTGTTTTTGTGCGTATGCATGCTGACGGATTGAACGGAAGGATTTCTGTAGTGCATATTCATTCTGACGAGTGTTTGCCTTGGTGCGGGGTGAATAAGGTTGAACTTTGAAACACTCGTAGTACAGAAATACAGAAATTTTTAGGATAGCAATATGTCTACACAAACTGGCCAGGTTAAATGGTTTAACGAACAAAAAGGCTTCGGTTTCATCCAACAGGAAAGTGGACCTGACGTTTTTGTTCATTTCAGTGCAATTAAAGGCGATGGTTTCAAAACTCTGGCCGAGGGACAAAAAGTTCAATTCACGATCAGCCAAGGTCAAAAAGGCCCGCAAGCAGAAGATGTAACTGCGATATAGAATTTATTCTATAGGGTTTCAAAAAGCGTCATTTTAAATGGCGCTTTTTTTATGCCTGCGATTCAGAGTCTGGTAAGCTCGGTGGTCTCTGTGCGCTTTTGTATGGATTGAGCCTTTTTTGCAAGGGCGTTTTCTCAAGGACATTCGTGTACTAGGGAATGAGAGTTCAATCGAGAGTTCAATCCGGTACGTCAGAGCCAAAAGAGACTTATTCAAAGGCTAGTCACGTATTTATTGATACAAATTAATAAGTTATAAAGAAGCTGAGAGTATTCTCAATAGAGCTATAAATTCTTGGGGAAGATAATGAAATTAGAAACCATCGCGTTACACGCAGGGTATGATGGCGACCCGACCACCAATGCTGCCACCACTCCAATCTATCAAACCACCTCTTACACCTTTGATGACACGCAGCATGGCGCCGATCTGTTTGATCTGAAAGTGCCTGGTAACATCTACACGCGTATCATGAACCCGACCACAGGGGTTCTGGAGCAGCGTGTGACTGCGTTGGAAGGCGGTATCGGTTCATTGTGTGTTGCTTCCGGTATGGCGGCGATCACTTATGCCATTCAGGCGATTACTTCCGTTGGCAGTAACATTGTGAGTACCAGCCAGTTATACGGCGGCACTTATAATCTGTTTGCTCATACGCTACCTCGTCAGGGCATTGATGTTCGTTTTGCCGCGCATGATGATTATGAGGCGTTGGAAGCCGCCATTGATGAAAACACCAAACTGATGTTCTGCGAATCCATCGGTAACCCGGCAGGAAATGTCGTGGATATTGAACGTCTGGCAGAGATTGCACATCGTCACGGTATTCCATTGATGGTGGATAACACGGTAGCAACGCCTGTGTTGTGCCGTCCGTTTGAATACGGAGCGGACATCGTTGTTCATTCCCTAACAAAATACATCGGTGGTCATGGTACGACCATTGGTGGTGCGATTGTTGATTCAGGCAAGTTTGATTGGGTTGCTAACAAAGAACGCTTCCCGATGTTGAATGAGCCAGATCCATCGTATCACGGTGTGGTGTATACCGAAGCGTTAGGCGAGGCGGCATTTATTGGTCGTTGTCGTGTGGTGCCACTTCGTAATACTGGTGCTGCTATGGCACCGCACAGTGCCTTCCTGTTGATGCAAGGTCTGGAAACCTTATCGCTTCGTATGGAAAGACATTGTGAGAATGCCCAGAAAGTCGCTGAATATCTGGAGCAACATGAAGCGGTGTCCTGGGTAAATTATGCCGGTTTGGAAAACAGCCCGTATCGCCCTGTGGCAGAGAAAATCACTGCCGGTAAAGCTTCCGGTATCTTGAGTTTTGGTATCAAGGGCGGCATTGCTGGTGGCTCCAAATTCATCGACTCTTTGCAGATGATTCTTCGCTTGGTAAACATTGGGGACGCCAAATCATTAGCGTGTCACCCGGCATCGACCACTCACCGTCAATTGTCACCGGAAGAATTGAAGTCTGCGGGTGTGAGTGAGGATATGGTTCGTCTGTCGATTGGTATCGAGCACATTGATGACATCATCGCTGATATTGATCAGGCGCTAAAGGCTGCTATGTCTTAATCCAAGGTGCGATGTCTTAGCTCAAGGCGTTTTGTCTTAGCTCAAGGCTGTTTGTCTTAACTCAAGGCGACCATACAAGTATGCTCAAGCGGTGTTATACCGCCTGAGCTGCTTGTTCTTCTGCGTTGTTGCTCGTCTGAGCTTTGTTTAAGTATTGATTGGTGAGATGCTTATTCCACGTTTCATCCGACAATCGATTAACGAAGCGTGTCAGCAGAGCAATGACCCCGATTGAGAATATCAATCTGGCCCATAAGACCCCCGATAAATCCGCTCCCAACACCATCACCAGTAAGGTGTCTTCAATGATGCTGTGGCAAAGTGCCAGAAACGACATGGCGGCAAAGACGTCTTTCTTCGAAATGTGCCCGGCTCGGCTTTCATAGATCAGTAGTCCTCCACCAAAATTGATCCCCAGTGTGACTCCTATAATGGTTAGAGAGCTTGCTTGATGACCAATTCCAAGCAGCTTCAGTACCGGCGAGAGCAGCCATTTCATTAATCGTTCAATACCCAACACTTTCATGACTTTTAAGCTAGTTAATAGGGCGATGATAATCAGCTGAATCATAAGCAAACTTTCGGCTTGGCTTTTAACCCAGGCCCACAAACTGGTATCAGGCAGTTCCGGTTGCCAGATTAATTCACTGGGTTGTTGAAGGTAATCAAATGCCAGATACAGTTGGTTCAATATCGCTGCCAGAATCAGTCCACCGCCGAGTCGGAGTAATAAAGTGAATCGAATTCGAATACCCGCCTGACGGGCGATTCGGGCTTCAATGGGCAGTGCATGCGCAATTAGCATCAGTAACGAGATAATGGTTACTTGAGCCACAGTGAGGGGTTCTGCTTGTTGAGCATAAAAGAACACCAGCATCCCGGTGTAGATATTGGTGAACAGTGTTGTAACCCAAACTATTCCCATGGATTCCGGCAGACCGACCAGTGACATCAACGGACCACTGGCAATAGCGAGGTAGTCCAGTAGCCCCATCATTTCCAGAGCTTTCACAACCAGTAAGGTTGGAATCATGATTTTAAACAGGGTGGTGGAAACACCCCATATTTCATTTCTAAGTTCCGTGAAGAAACGATTCATATAGATACCTCAGATAAGAAGGATCATCTTAATCCAAGCCAAACTTTTTTGGTTTCTTATTGCTGTGCTTGAGATTAATATTATTTTTAAATCTATCAATAAAACTAATTTTATTAATGTATGGCTGATATCTCCGAAATTGATCGAAAAATTCTGCGCGTTTTACAGCGGGACAACAAAATCACTAATGCAGCCTTAGCTGAACTGGTCGGCTTATCGCCTCCAGCCTGTTTGAAACGGGTTAAACGGTTGCAGGAAGAGGGCGTGATTGAAAAGAATGTCGCCATTCTTAATCCTAAACAGGCAGGCATTGGTATTACCATGATCGTGGAAGTGGAGATGGAAAGTGATCGTGCTGACATGAACGATGAGTTCATTCGGCGTGTGAATACATGCCCGCAAGTCTCACAGTGCTATCAAGTGACTGGCGAAGTGGATTTCGTGTTGATTGTGAATGTACCGGATATGGAAGCTTTCCAGACATTTACCGAACAAGTTCTGTATTCCTACTCCAATATGAGAAAATTCCGAACGCTTATCTCAATGCGCCGGAATAAGTTTTCCACCGAAGTGCCTCTCTGATCCGGTTGGCTCGTTATCTGTCTAGTTGTTATCTATCTAATAGTTTTCTATTTACTCTTTCAACGGTGAGCGAAAGATGTCTCTTTCCATTAAGAAATCTATCAAACATCGGACTCTTAATGGCACTTGTTTTCGGGAAGGATAGACTAACGAAAACACCAGTGGTGTTGATTGAATGTCTGGAAACAGTTGGATCAGCGATTGCTGTTCGATCGCCTCTCTAACCGTTGTCGGTAGTAATAATCCCACGCCTTGACCTGCTTTAATCATATGCTGCATAGCCATTGGAGAATTGCATTTATCGTAGGTTTTCGGTCGGATAATGACTTTTTGTTGATCTTGCATTAATTCGATCAGGCCATTCGAGGACGACTGATCGAGAATAACCCATCGCAGCTGTTCGAGTTCTTCTATTGATTGTGGTGTTCCGAACTTATCAATGTGCTTGGCGTTACCTTTTATGTTCTTTTTCAAAAAATCTGGAGAACAAAAGATGCCGAAGCTTTCCTGGAACATTGGGCGTGCAATCAAAGAGTCGTCTTTGGGAAAGCCAATTCGGATCGCCAAATCAATGGTTTCTTCAATTAAGTCCAGTGGATAATCATCGGCAATCAAATCGATTTCAACGTCAGGAAAGGCTTTATGAAAGTCGTCTAATGCCGGAATAAAGTGTGTCACGGCAATGTCTGTATTCATGGTAATTCGAACCCGGCCTTTCGGGGTTTGAGGCGAGGCAATAGCATCTACCTTATTGAGTAGTTGAGGTAATTGTTGGGCTTCGTCATAGATTTCCTGTCCTTCTGGTGTTATGGACAGTTTTCGGGTTGAACGTTGGATCAGCCGGATACCGAGATGTTGTTCCAGTTGAGCCACTTGTTCGCTGATCCTCGAACGGCTGGAGTGCAGGCGTCTGGCCGCTTCGGCAAAGCTGCCTGATTCGATAACGGTGACAAAAATCGCCAGTAATTTAAGCGTGGTAAAGTCATTTGTTCTCATAATTCGATCAATCTATTCGTAATTGACTGTCTAGTGGTAACAATTGATGGTGCCCATAATGGCTCCTGTATTCAAGATCGAATGACAACTTTCAATCATTCAAAAAGAAATTCAGGAGAAGATGATGATCGCAGTAACCGGTGCAAATGGTCAGCTTGGCCGCTTAGTAATTGAATCTTTAATTGGGAAAGTGCCTGCTTCTGACGTAGTGGCATTAGTCCGAAACGTTGATAAAGCGCAGGAACTAGCTGCGTTAGGTGTGGAGTTACGTGAAGCAGATTATGACAAGCCGGAAACCTTAACTAACGCATTGCAAGGCATTGATAAATTGTTACTTATCTCCAGCAATGCCGTGGGTCAACGCATACCACAGCACCAGGCTGTAGTGGATGCGGCTAAAGCACAAGGCGTGTCTTTGTTGGTGTACACCAGCATTTTAAAAGCACAACAGTCGCCAATGAAAATGGCTGAAGAGCATGTAGCTACTGAGAACTACATTCAGCAGTCTGGTATTCCTGCCGTGATTCTGAGGAATGGTTGGTACTCCGAAAACTATATGGGATCAATTAAAGAGGTTGTTCAGTTTGGTGTCGTAGCAGGGGCTTCCGGTGATGGGCAAATTTCATCAGCGGCTCGTAAAGATTATGCAGAAGCCGCTGCCACGGTGTTGACTTCCGAAGATGATCTTGCCGGTAATGTGTATGAGTTGGCAGGGGATGAGTCATTTTCTCTTTCTGAATATGCGCAAGAGCTTACTCGTCAGTCCGGTAAGTCAGTGGCATTCAATTCATTGAGTGATGCGGAATATAAAGATTTCCTTGTCAGTGTAGGATTACCGGACGGTTTTGCTGCGTTATTAGCGGATTCGGATCTCAATGCACGGGATGGGTGGCTGTTTGATGACAGTGCCACTTTATCTAAGCTTATTGGTCGACCAACGACACCTATGCATCAAACGATTACTGAAAATATATATTAGTTAGAACAGTACGTGTGTCTCTAAGTGCTTTCCAGAAGAAGTCTACGTTCCGTAGGCTTCTTCTTTTTATACGTCCTCTTTTTTATGCTCATTTTTAGCGATTGTTTTCATTGGCCTCAGCGGGTGCGATGCCTTTCTTACGGTTGCTTAAATAATTGAGATACGACGGGATATAGGTGTTGCCCATCCAACCGTCTAGGTAGGATAAGAAACCGGAGAAATTTCCCTTAAACTTGGCGTGATGGAAATCGTGATAAATCGCACCGTGATAACACGGGATGAGTTTCACCGGGTTATACGGGATATCATAGCCACTGTGTCCATCGGCGGCTTCAAACTGGCGAATGATAATCCAAATGTAGAGCACGTATAAATGAGCACCAACCAGAAGTGGCGGCAATAACGCCAACAGGCCAGTAGCCACAAATTCCACCCAATGAAAGTAATTTCCGTCTAAGGCACAGGTGTTTTTGATGCGGTGATGAACGCCGTGAATGTGCTTCAAAATCCACCGTTGATGCATGCTTCTGTGCATCCAGTAATACAGAAAATCATCGAGTATCACGAAGAAAGTCAGCTGCCCAATAACGATATACCAAGCCGGCACTTCACCTAGGTGAATGCTGTTAATGTGTCGGAAGAGCGGCCATAGTAGCGTCATTAATGCGATCAAAATCGTGGTGTTAATAGTGATTCGCGCAATGTTCGGGAGGAAGTATTTTCTGACCTGAAACGGTTTTTGCTGAATCTTAAAGCGTTGTAAGGGTTTAGGATCGAAAAAAGCCAGTAACGTCCAGGGAAGGGCGAAGATTAGAAACGCAGCGATGCTTAGAAGTGGGGTTACCACAACTAAATCAAAATAGAGGGTGTCTTGATAGTTATTCAGCAAAGCTACAGGGAACACCTCTTCCAACATACCAGCCGGATCGAACGAACTCATTGTCTTTACCTTTCGTTTTACATTTGATTTTTACGTTGAGACTTCAAGCGAGTCATAAAAATAAATATAGCAAGAATGGCAAAGTTGCTGAGGCCACGAGATTAAGGAATATCCCAGCTCGCATCATTTGGGATTGAGGCACTAAACCACTGCCATAAACCACCGCGTTTGGTGGTGTTGCGACTGGTAGCATGAAAGCGCAGGATGCCGCTAAGCCAATGCCCATAGCAATGAACTCAGACGGTAAGCCCAGTTGATCTGAGATGCTGATGAATAATGGAACAAGTAATGCTGCTGTGGCTGTGTTACTGGTTAGTTCGGTGAGGAAGATTACGAACAGAATCACCATCACGAGAAACAGCATAAACGGCATACCCTGCATGTAGCTGGCGAAGCTTTCCGCAATAAAGGCACTGGTGCCAGTGGTTTTTAGGACGCCACTCAATGCTAAACCACCACCAAACAGTAATAACACGCCCCAATCTGCGCTTTTTTCAATGTCCTTCCATACAAGGCTTTGCGAAACGATGAGTGCTACTACCGCAGTGATGGCTACCCAGGCATCAAAGTACTTGGTTACCCCAAGCATATCTCCCAAGGGTTTTCCTAATAACCAGGCCAGTACCGTAAAGATAAAAATTAAGATGACCTTTTTACTGTCTGTACTGGCTTCAGGGGCTTCCATTGAAAGCTCGACTTTGCCAGAAAGATCCGGTTTCACCACAAGTTTCAGGGTAAATATGAGCGTAGGTAAGAGTATGATCACCAGCGGTAGACCGACTTTCATCCAGTCCAGAAACGTCAGGTTTAGAGCTGCACCAACAATGGCATTAGGAGGGCTGCCAACCAGAGAACCCATGCCGCCAATACTGGCTGAATAAGCGATGCCGAGTAATACAAAGATTGATGTTGGGCCTTGTGATAACTTCAAAGAAGCAATAATACCTAAGGCAAGTGGTAGCATGACGGCGGTAATCGCGGTGTTGCTGACCCACATAGATAATACAGCAGTCAGAGCAAAGAGCAGATAAACCGCAAGACTTGTGTGCCCCTTGGAGTAAGACAGAATCTTATGGGCAATCACTTCATCGAGACGTTGTTTCCTTAGCGCGGTTGCTAATGAAAAGCCACCAAGGAAAATAAAGACAATGGGGTGGGAAAACGAATCGAGTGCCTGATTTACAGGAAATACACCGAGTGCCACTGACATAACCGGAATTAAAAGTGCAGTTGCGGTCAGGTGTAGGGATTCGGTCATCCAAAGGATGGCTGCGACGCTAAAGATGAACAAGCCTTTCTTAATGCTTGGGTCGAGATCCGACAGATAAATCAGGGCACTAACAATAAGGATAACGGATAAGCTGATCAGTTGTTTAAGCGTCATTCTTACTCTCTTTCATTGATGAAAAGGAAATAGGTAAGAATTAATTAAAGAAGCTCTTCAGAATTATTTCGAGAAAATTTACTAAGGGGTATTTGATAGGAATCAAGGGATAAGTAGAAAGTGGTCGGAGTGGAGGGATTCGAACCCCCGACCCACTGGTCCCAAACCAGTTGCGCTACCAAGCTGCGCTACACTCCGATTTTTAACAGCAAAATGCTGTGATCTGCTAATTGCAGAGCTTTCTTTTAAAGAAAGTGTGATTCCTTCACAGGCGCTCTTCAAGGAAGAGGAGATGATGAGTAGTAAGATGGTCGGAGTGGAGGGATTCGAACCCCCGACCCACTGGTCCCAAACCAGTTGCGCTACCAAGCTGCGCTACACTCCGAAATGGCTCCTCGAGCTGGACTCGAACCAGCGACCAATAGATTAACAGTCTACTGCTCTACCAACTGAGCTATCGAGGAACAACTCATCAAGTGGCGCGTATATTAATGATGAGCCGTTTTACTGTCAACAGTTTTTCCAGGTAATTTTCTTAAAAAATGCATTTTTTAACGTCGTGATTTAAAAGGTGTTTAAACTTTAAACGAATCAAGGGGGTGTTGATGAAATGCGCTTAATTTTTAGTCAGATTTGAGCGTCACTGGGATAAATTGTCACTTGATTAAATTGGCGCTATTGATTGTCTCGTTGTTGTAGCCAATCACTGACCACTGGCCAGACTTTTTCTGGCGCGTCTTGTCCACAGATAATATCCATGTGACCAAAATGGCGATGATCTTCCGGTTTTCCAAATTCTCGCCACTGTCGATCGACGCTGCCAATTTTATCGTAGGCACCTGCAATGGACTCAGGAGGCACCACTCGATCTTTATCCGCAGAAAGAAACAGTACTGGTGTGGTAATTTGGCGAATCGACTGTTCGTAATCGTGTTGACGATTGGTACTGAGGAAACGACCTTCGGAAGCCCAGCTGAGCAGCGTCGAAAATACGGGCATTCCGGTTCGATCAAAGGCTTTTAACAGTAAATTCGTTAGGAAGGGCTGTTCTATGGTCTGCGGCACCCACAAAGGTGCGAACCAGCGGTTCTTTTCATTATCGAGAAAACGCAGTGCTCGATTGGATAATGCGCCAACGACATCAATATTCAAATGGTGTGGAAAGAATCGGTGAAGATTGATGTGATGATTCAAAAAGGTATAGGTTTTCGCAAGAGGACGAATAACGCGCGTACCTTTACCAAAGTTGAAGGGACCGCAGATGGATACGAACCCTTTCAGTTGCCGTTGCATCTCTGAACTGGCGCCATAGCAAATGGCTCCGCCCAGTGAATGTCCGATCAAATAGATTTTCTTGTGTTCTGTTCTGCGGCAAATGAAATCGATCAGAGCAGGAACGTCGTAATCCACATATTCTTCAAAGCTTTTGGGGTAGGGCGCACCGTTAGCACGACTCAGCCCGTGACCTCGTAACTCGGCAATAAAGACATCGTAGCCTTGCATCACCAGAAAGTCGGCAAAGGAGCGACCGGCTAAGTCCCAGAAGTGGCGGTTTTGTCCTAATCCGTGAATCAGTAATACCGGAGTCAGCGACCGCTTTTGGAGCAGGGGAAGTTTACGGGTCACAATCAGTGGTACACCATCATCGGTGATCACTTCAAAGAGTTCCTTGTAACCTATCTGGGTTTGTGTTCCTGTATTGATCGAACTGAATCGTTGTCGCACGCCAGCCCCCTTACGTGATCATTCACTTTCCATGTTGTCTGAACCTAGTATAGAAGGAGTTTCAAGGAACCTCTTATGTTCCTTGCCGACAAATGTTTGAAGGCTTGGCACTTCCTTGGTGTGATGTCAGTTTCCTATGCTCTTTATCTAGGTTTAAGGGTATAGGTTTGAAGGCAGGTGAGGCTATACTGGATTTCAAATGAATAAGAAATATAACGTATGAAATCGTTTCTCGTTTTGTTGTTCTCTCTATTGAGCTGTCAGATCTATGCGGATACCTTTCGTTGGTGTGCGTATTTTGATTGGCCACCCTGGATTTATAAGAATCAACAGGCCACCTACAGCGGAATTTTGATTGAGCAGTTAGAGCTCTTTAAGGTACGTAATCCTGATATGTCTTTTGTGATGAAGGACATTGATAGTTGGAAACGTTGCCAGGAGAGTGTGGCAAATGGATCAACGGATTTCATTCTAGGCGCCAATAAAACACCTGAACGTTCGGTGAAGTTCCACTATTTACAGCAACCATTGTTTATCAACAAAACAGTGATTAATGCTTATTCCTCTTTTACTTCGGGGATTCCTAACGTGTCAGCGTTAGAAGATTTGAGATTCTATACCCTGGCTTTGGTGCGTGGGAACAGTTATGGCTCGCCCATTGATGGGTTTGTGCAGTCTTTGAAAGTTGGTAAAAATAAAGTCGAGTTATCGACGTTAAGTCAGGTTATGAAGTTTGTTGCATTGCAAAGAGCCGATTACTTTTTTTTGCCGCAGTCCAGTTATCAAAAACAATTAGAAGATTTGAACCACAGCAATGATGGTAATCATTCCGAGTTTCGTTTTAAAACGGTATTAGAGATAGAACGTACCACACCAGTGTATTTGGCCTTTTCAAAGAAAACCCAAGCTTATTCTGTCTTAGGTGAACGTTGGTTGAAGAGCATCGAAGAGTATTACCAGACCGTCGATTGCTCTGCCCGAGTGGCACACCACCAAGCGCAATTGAAACATGATTAACTAATCACTAATCACTAATCACTAATCACTAATCACTAATCACTAATCACTAATCACTAATCACTGGTTAGAAATTCAAAACTGCTTTGGCACAGATGGGTTGCTGTGTGACCGGATGCTTAACCGTTAATTGCTCTGCATGAAGCAGTAATCGATCCGACTTATTCAGTGCTTCCTCACAGGCGTAGAGATTATCTCCAATAATCGGATGGCCCAATGCCAGCATATGTACTCTGAGCTGGTGGCTTCGTCCTGTAATCGGCGTCAACTTTACCCGAGTTCTATCACTCGAATTTTCTAAAACCTCCCAGAGGGTTTGAGAGGGTTTTCCGGATTCAAAACAGATTTTCTGTTTAGGACGATTCGGCCAGTCGGTTATTAATGGCAGATCCACTTCACCGGAGGTTGTGCCCTGGGATGCAACCAAATCACCATTGATGACGGCAATGTAATGCTTCTGTGTTTCCCTGTCTTGAAACTGACGACTCAATTCACGGTGAGCCGTGGGTGTGTAGGCAATGACCAGAATTCCCGAGGTAGCCATGTCCAAGCGGTGAACGATACGGGCATACGGTGATTGTTCCTGCAACCGGCTGATCAAACAATCTGCTTTGTCCGGCCCTCTACCGGGAACCGTGAGTAAGTCGGCCGGTTTGGAGACCATTGCCATGTGTTCATCACGGTAATAGAAGTCAATTTCTTGATAATGATCTATGACGGTATCAAAAAGTGTCTCTGGGGCGAGTTCAAGCATGTAATGTCAGTAGAGTTGTGAGAATGAGTTAAAAGGTTTGTTGCGATTCCGATGGTCGGTGATTATCCGTAAACCGTGCATGAGTGCAAGAATTAATCATGTTGGTTATCGCTTATTTGCTACCGGCTACTTACAAAAAATTGCACAAAATATGATCTCTCTGGCTACACTCAATGTAAAACCCCTAATAGATTTAGGCGGTTAGCCTCTTAAGTTGGAGTCATCTATGTTCGAGCTCATGAGAGAGCACCAACTTCCTGAGCTGCATTTCTTTCAGCAAGATCGGCTGAATGCAATTGTGGCTATTCACAGCACTGAGCTGGGGCCAGCTTTGGGTGGCTGTCGTTTTGTGCCGTATTCGGATACCGCAAGTGCTGCTTTGGATGCGGCAAGATTAGCCCAAGGCATGAGTTATAAAGCGGCGTTAGCCGGGGTGCCCTTTGGTGGCGGTAAGTCGGTTATCTTGTACCCGGAAGGTGAGTTTGATCGAGAGGCATTGTTTGAAGCCTTTGGTTCAGTGGTTGAGCAGTTAAATGGTCGTTATATAACGGCAATGGACTCGGGTACTCATGTCGAAGATATGGATATTATTCGTCGAACAACGTCTCACGTAGCGAGCCATTCAGAGATCGGTGATCCTTCACCCCATACTGCTCGTGGGGTTTTTCATGGTATCAAGATGATTCTCGAAGAAGAGTTGAATATTCCGCTTGATAAGGCAACGGTTGCTATTCAAGGCTTAGGAAACGTTGGTTATGCCTTGATGGAAAAGTTGATTGAGCATGACGTGACTATGATTGTCTCGGACATAAATCAGGAACGAACACGTCGTGCGATGAAAGAATATGGTGTCTTTGTGGCACCGGTTTCTGAGCTATTAACGGAACCCTGTGATGTTTTGGCGCCTTGTGGGTTAGGAGGCGTGATAACCCCGGAGTTGGTTCCCCGGTTAAATTGTAAAGCCATTGCAGGCTCGGCCAATAATCAGTTGCTGAACCTTGAATCCGGTGAATTGTTACATCGAAGAGAAATTTTATACGCTCCTGATTTTGTGATTAATTCAGGGGGGCTTATTTATGCATCCGGCAGTTATAACCAATTACCAAAGAATCAAATCGAGAATAATTTGGAGAATTTAACCTCGACATTAACCAAGGTATTCTCAGAGTCTCATAAGCAAAACAAACCGTCCGATCAAGTTGCAGTCACGATGGCAAAGGAGATTATTGCAAACCATTCTAAGTAGATCCGGTCGTTGAGTATTTATATAAGACCAACATTCAGTTCCCAGTTCAAAGGAATAACTTTGGGGATAGGGGGGAATTTATGCAGCCGCATATCGAAGTGCCTTATCAACAATGTCTGTCCATCAAAGGACAAGCACTTACAGGCTTGTCTGAGAATCAAAACTTGATTCTTCAAAATGAAGAATTGCTTAAAGATGCCTATCGTTGGATGACGCTGACGCGTGTCTATGATCAGAAAGCCGTTGCTCTACAACGAACCGGCCAAATGGGGACGTACCCCGCTTCACTCGGACAAGAAGCCATAGGTGTTGCTGTTGGTATGGCGATGGCTGAGCAAGATACGCTGGTGCCCTATTATCGTGATCATGCGACCTTCTTATTAAGGGGTTGGCCGATCCGGGATTTACTCTTGTATTGGGGAGGCGACGAGCGTGGAAGTGCAGGGGGGCCGGTTCAGGATTTTCCGATCAGCGTTCCTATCGCGACTCAATCGTCTCATGCCGTAGGTGTCGCTGCGGCGATGAAAATTAAGGGGGAAGCCAATGCGGTGGTTACGACCATTGGTGATGGTGGTACCTCCAAAGGGGATTTTCTCGAAGCCATTAATGTAGCCGGCGCGTGGCAACTGCCGGTGGTGTTTGTGATATCCAATAATCAATACGCGATTTCAGTGCCCAGAACCATTCAATGTGGGGCCAAAACCTTAGCTCAAAAAGCGGTTGGCGCAGGTATCCCGTTTCTGCAAGTCGATGGGAATGATTTTGTGGCGTGTTATGACGCCATGCAGGAAGCGTTAGAACGTGCCCGATCCGGCAAAGGTGCTTATCTTATCGAAGCGGTGACCTATCGTTTAGGCGATCACACCACGGCGGATGACGCCACCCGATATCGTTCACCGGAAGAAGTTAAAGAGGCGTGGTCTAAAGAACCCATTAAACGACTTCAAACCTATTTGGCTGAACAAGGCTGGTGGGATGAATCCCAGGAAAAAGCTTGGCAAAAAAGCTGTGATCAGCGAGTTGAGGAAGGGATCGCAGCTTATAAAACTATGCCGCCGGAGCCAGCAGAGGCGATGTTTGATTATCTTTATGAAGAGTTTCCGGAGGTCATGTCGGCTCAGCTGGATCTGTTGTATCGGAAGGTTGAGCGAATGAGAGCGCCTGATTCGGTAGTCGATGAACTGGAGCTTGATGGTTTAGAACGTGATGATTCAGCAAACGATGAATCGTTAGATGAAGAATAGGGTGGGGGTAGCTATGACCAATCAAAAGAATCTGGAGACCACCACAACACATATGGATACCAATAAATCCTCGGCTCAAGTACATGAGATTACCATGGTAGAAGCCGTAACCTTGGCGCTGGCGCATGAAATGCGAGTCGATGAAAGCGTGGTGTTGTTAGGGGAAGATATTGGGCCGAATGGCGGTGTGTTTCGGGCCACGCTTGGGTTAAGAGAAGAGTTTGGCTTTAAGCGTGTGATGGATACGCCCTTGGCTGAAACACTGATTGCCGGCATGGCCATTGGTATGGCTGGTCATGGTTTGCGCCCGGTGGCAGAGATACAGTTCATGGGCTTCATTTATGCGTGTATGGAGCATCTTGTCTCTCACGCCAGTCGTATTCGAAACCGGACGCGTGGTCGGGTGACCTGCCCGATAGTGTTGAGAGCACCGTTTGGCGGTGGGATTCATGCGCCGGAACATCATTCTGAAAGCACCGAAGCACTCTTTGCACATGTGCCTGGTTTGAGGGTGGTGATTCCTTCATCACCCGTTCGGGCCTATGGATTACTGCTTGCTGCGATTCGTTGTAATGATCCGGTGTTGTTCTTGGAGCCGAAACGTATTTATCGGATTGAACGGCAAATGGTTCAGGATCATGGGGAGGCGTTACCCCTGGATACCTGCTTTACCTTGCGCCAGGGCGACGATATTACCTTGGTCAGTTGGGGCGCTTCGATCATGGAAACCCTGATGGCAGCGGAACAGCTCAGTGAGCAGGGCATCGAGTGCGAAGTATTGGATCTGGCTACAATCAAGCCGATGGATTTCAACACCATTCTTAAGTCCGTTAAACACACCGGCCGCTGCTGTATTGTCCATGAAGCCTGTCGCTCTTTTGGTGTGGGTGCGGAGATCGCTGCGGGGCTGGCAGAGCATGCATTATTGGAACTTAAAGCACCGGTGAAACGTGTGACGGGCTTCGATACCATCATGCCCTACTTTAAAAATGAACAGTACTACTTGCCGTCTGAACAAGACATTGTGGCGGAATGTCTTGAGTTGATGACGTTCTGACTTTTTATGCAAGGCTCTGACTTTATGCACGGTTCTGACTTTATGTAATGTTCTGATTTTACGGCGACCTTCTGATGTATGAATGCGTTGCCTAGACGTAACGAATGGAGTGCTTATGAAATACTTTAAATTACCTGATCTGGGTGAAGGGTTATCAGAAGCGGAGATCGTTGAATGGCATATAAAGGAAGGGGATGAGGTTAAGGAAGACCAGTTGCTGGTGTCTGTGGAGACGGCCAAAGCCATTGTTGATCTTCCATCTCCTGTGTCTGGGAAAGTAGTGGCCTGTTTTGGTCAGCCTGGAGACGTACTTCATATTGGTGATCCGTTGGTGGAATACGACAGCCTGGCCGAAGACACCGGCACCGTAGTGGGAAAAATTCCTGAGGCAAAGAAAACCAAAGCGAAGAAAAGTACTCAGGCGGCGACGGATCAGTTCATCATCGGGTCGCCGCATTCCGCTGGATCTGCACACCATTCATTATCTCAAGCCAAAGCAACACCGAGTGTCAGAGCGTTAGCCCGACGGTTAGGGGTGGATATTGATGCGGTCAAAGGGTCCGGTCCTGAAGGTCGAATTCTTGCTCAAGACGTAGAATCATCAGCCCGAATTGATCAGGAAAAAGGGCAGGGTGAACCGTTGCGAGGGGTACGTAGAACGATGGCGAAGACGATGTCTCTTTCCCATCAGCATGTAGTGCCGGTCAGCATCTTTGATGTAGCGGATGTGGATAAATGGCCGGAGGGAGAAGACACCACAATTCGATTGGCTAAGGCGATTGCTGCAGCTTGTGCGGAAGAACCTGCGATGAATGTCTGGTTTGATGGCGAGCACATGTCTCGTCGACTCTGTTCTCAAGTAGATTTGGCCATTGCGGTAGACACCGATCAGGGATTATTCGTTCCTGTTTTACGCGATATCAACAATCGCTCTCTCAGTAACTTGCGTGAAGGGTTGAATCGGCTTCGGGCCGATGTTAAAGCCCGGACGATTCCACCGTCTGAAATGTTAGGCGCCACCATAACCCTGAGTAACTTCGGCACTATGGCTGGTCGATTTGCGACCCCTGTGGTGGTTCCTCCTACGGTAGCAATTGTTGGTGCCGGTAAGATTTATCAGGATGTTGTGGTCTATAAAGGCAAAGCGGAAATACGGTCGGTAATGCCTATCTCTGTGACCTTTGACCATAGAGCAGTTACCGGAGGTGAGGCTGCACGATTTTTGGAAGTTGTCCTCAAAAGTTTATCTAAAAAACGAGTGAAGTAGGGTAACTCATTGAAAACAAACTAATTGTTTATTTTTACTTAAAAGTTGATTTTTTACGACACTGATTTTAATTGAACGACAATTCAATAAAGCCTGGTAATTAGTGACTGTTATGTGGTCATATATGACCTCTTAAGGGGTGTTCGTACGATGTTACTGTGGACGAAATGCCTCAGGAAAGGGGCTGAAAAATATTAAAGGACAGCAATTTCATACGGGAAATCTTGAAAATCTGCTCGATATGATTTTCGAGAGGGAAGATTAAAAACACGATAATTATAAAAAAGGTACATGAACGGGATGCCTTGGTTTAGGTATCTTCAGGGATGTTCAGGCGTACCAATTATCAAATATTGATAGGCTAGCCATGAACGACAAAGTACTCGATAAAGAACAAATACCGTCGATATATGCCGCAGTATTAAGCCAGGTGGTGGATAAACTTGGGGGAAGCCAGTTTAATCTGGGTGAGCAAGTGGGCATCTCTTCGGATAAGTTATTTTCCAACGAAGGACGCATTAGTCGTCGTCAGTTTGGCCGGATGATTGATCTCGGTTATAAGCTGACCGAGTGTCCCTCGTTAGGTCTTGAATTTGGGAAACAGATTACTGTACACACAGATGGCCTAATGTCTCAGGTTGTGGTCACCGCCAATACGCTTGGCGAAGCGGTGGATCGCATGATGAAATATTACCCGGTGTGTGGCTTCTCAATGCAGCAGTCCGTGACTGTGATGGATGACAGCACCATCATTCGTGTGACTTACCCATACTACAACCGGATTAAACCTCAGCATAAAGTGTTTACCGCTGAGGCTGTCTTTGCCAGTCACTGGATTAAACTCCAAAGTATGTTGGGTGATTACATGATGTTGAGCCAACTGAATCTGGCTTACGGTCGTCGTAAGTATGCTAAGGAATACGAAGAACTGTTTGGATGCGATGTGTCCTTTGATCAGCAGTTCAATGAGATGGTGTTTCCGACGGCATTATTAAATCAACCGTTAAAAACGGCGAATCCGTTCTTGTCGGATCTGGCCAAGAAATTGTGTGACCAACGAATTCGCGAACTGTCGGAGCAAGACACCTTGCCAAATCAGGTCAGGTTAATTCTTCAGCGAAATACCGGAGAAATTCCAAGCTTAAATGATTTGGCCAGTGTTTTTGAGTTATCACCAAAAGCGTTGCGTCAGCGTTTGGCTCGTCACGATACTAGTTACCAAAACATTGTAAATGCTGTGTTAAAAGAGAAAGCCTGTCACTTTCTGGGCGATCACAGACTTTCAGTGGATGACGTTGCCAGCCGGTTAGGCTATAGCGACAGTGCTAATTTCCGACGTGCTTTTAAGCGTTGGACTGGAAAAGCACCAAGCGAATACCGCCGTTGCTAATTCGAGTTAGATCGGCTGATTTTTCTCTAAGGAGCGCAGCGTGCTGCGCTCTTTTCAATCAGTTTAACGATGTTAGATTGTCGAGCTATGAACTGATGTCCGAGATATAAACCGAGTGGTTTTGATTTGGCGACAAGAACGTTAAATTGAGTATCTTCGCTCTCTTGGGTGCTGTTTAAATACTCGTTGTACATAGCGCCAGTGGCGAGCACATAATCCAGGCGTCCTGCCTTTAATAACTCAAAAAGTGGTGTGCTGTGGGTGTTGGTTATCACTTTATAGCCAGGCTTTTGAGAAATCCATTGGTGCATGTTTGTCCCCAGAACAACCCCTATGGTTTGGTCATGTTCTGCAGGTGTTCCGTCTTCATTTAAGTTCATTTCTACATCTTGTGGCACATACCAATGCCAAAAGCTGTGTAATAGTGGCCCGATATATGTGGCGAATTGATCCCGTTTCTCATTTTGAGAACCGACAAAGAAGCCATCATATTCACCCGTCGAAACCAGATCCTGAGCGCGTTTCCAGGGTAAAACATCAATGCTGAATCGTAACCCGGATTCATGCTCAATACATCGAATGGCATTCATGCCTGATCCGATAAGGTTTCCTGCTTCATCATAGCTTTGATAGGGCTCAATAAGGGCCGTTGCGAGCTTTATTTCTAAGGTTGTGGGAGACGGCTCAATGGCGTGAACTGCGTTCATACATATCAGTAGGCTCAGCACTGTAAGAATTCTGCGACGCTTCATAAAGACCGAATGCCCTATGCAATATAATCAATAGGTTAAAAAATGTTCTTTAAGCAGTATGGCAGGCTTTTTTGAAATTCAAAAGAGATAATGCGGAGGAGGAAATGGATAGGCGCTCAAGGGAGCGCCTGGTGGGATTATTCTTCTCTAATTTGTGGTTTTTCCATGTGAATGAAGAAAGCCAACAATGCAGGAATCACAAACAAGGTCAGAAGGGTGGAGAGTGCTAATCCACCCAGAATGACACTTCCCAACCCTCGATAAATTTCACTGCCCGCTCCGGTAGCAATCACCAGAGGGAAGAGACCAAACAAGCTGGTGGTGGTACTCATGAAAATTGGTCGAATTCGTGTTCTGACAGACCACAAAATTGCTGTGATGTTGTCCATTCCGTTGAAACGCACATTATTTAAGGACTGATGCACAATCAGAATGGCGTTGTTCACAACGGTACCGACCAGAATGACGAAGCCAAGCATCACTAATATGTCGAACGGTTGTGGTGCCACAAACTGATTAACCAGCGACAAACCAATAAAACCACCCGCCGCTGCCAATGGCACAGATACCAGAATGATCAGAGGGTACAGGTAATTGGAAAACAGGGCTGACATCAACAGATAAGTAATCAAAATAGCCAGAATGAAATTCCACTGAAGGGATTCTTTGGTTTCCGTCAGTTTATCTGCGTTACCGCCAACGGTGATTTCAACGGCGTCCAGTAGCCCTTTGTCCTGTACTGATGGCACTAACTTCTGGCTGATCAGTTCCAGTGCGGTTTGCAGTGGCATTTCCGGTGGCGGCGTTACTTGCAACGTCACAGTTCGCTTACGCTCCCGGTGATTAATTTGTGGCACCCCGGTGGTGTAACTCAACTCGGCCACATCACCAATTCGAACCAATTGGCCGTAGTTGTTGACGATGTGTTTGTCGAGAATGTCTTCTGGTGACGTCACTTTCGCTTCGTCAGAGCGGAGAACCAGATCAATTTCCTTTTTGCCATCCGGTTTGTATTCACTGATTTTTCGGCCATCCATAATGATGTCGATGTACGTACCAAGACTGGTTTCATCCAGACCATTGGCGAGCAGCTTATTGCGATCCGGCAGAATACGAGCTTCCGGGTAGGAAATTTCCAACGATGGCATCGGGCGGATTTGTGCGCCCTGAATGGCACCGGCCAGAGTGCCATAAAGCACACGCGCGGCATTGACGATTTCTTCGTTGTCTTCACCTGAGACATTCACGTCGATGCTTCGCCCTTTACCAATACCATTTTCGAAAATACCGGCTTGCAAGCTAACGCCAAACATATCCGGGATGGATTGCATCACCCGGTTAAACAAAGGCATCAGTTCTTTAGCACGGGTTTCGTGAGCGCTTAACCCACCGAACAAGGTTAAGCTGTCATGGCTGACGAAGAACAGTTGCTTGATTTGTGGAAAGCCTTCGACGTTGTCTTCTTCAATGTAAGGCTTTAGTTCGTCATAGACGTACTCTGAAATCTGCTCTCGTTTTTCAACGGAATACCCTGGTGGCGGCACCAGAATATTCAGAATCAAGTTTCGGTTTCCTTGCGGTAAGTATTCGGCTTTTGGTAGTAGCCACATAGTGACTAAATAGGAACCGGCAACAAACACTAATACGGTAGCAAGACGTGACACCGGAGATTTAAGTGTCAGTTCTGACAAAATCATGATGGTGCGAACAAATCTGTTACCTTGGTGCAGCTTTACCGGACGCTCGTGTTCATCGGCTCGATGGGATTTATGATCAGAACGGGCATAGAAACGACGAATAATCGTTGGGATCACAGAGATCGACACCACCAGACTGAATATGATCGAGGCGGTAATGGCGATAGCGATGTCTCTGAACAATTGTCCTGCTTCTTCTTCGATAAAAAGTACCGGTAAGAACACCGCAACCGTGGTGACCGTCGAGGCAAGCACTGCGCCCCAGACTTCATTGGTACCATCAAAGGCGGCTTTAAAGGCACTTTTTCCCATGCGACGATGACGATCAATGTTTTCCAGAACCACGATGGAGTTGTCCACCAGCATTCCGACTGCAAATGAAATACCTGCCAGACTCACTACGTTGATTGAGCGTTCACCGAGGTAGAGGAAGATGAAGGTGCCCATCGCAGACACCGGGATGGCGATGGCGACCGTAATGGTGGATGAAATCGAACGTAGGAACAGTAATAACACGGCAATGGCCAGTAATGCACCGATCACCAAGTTGATCTGAACCATCTCAATGGCGGTGTTGATGTATGGCGTTTGATCGTAGACCCAATCGAAGTAGAGTCCGTGTTGTGCCAGTACGGTGTCGTTGATTTCATTGACCACTTTTCTTACGCGACGTGTTAGGTCTAATACGTTGGCGCCAGACTCTTTGCGAACCCCGACAATGATCATTGGCATGCCGTTGTGCAACACGGCATCGGTTTTAGGTTCATAACCAATGCGAGCTTCGGCCACATCGGCGACCGTGATTCGGTAGAAGCCATCGTCTCGAATAGGGAGTGATTCCACATCTTCAGGCGATTGGAATTCAGAAAGTGTTCGGATTCGGTAATTACGTCGGCTAATCCCCTGAACACCCGCTGAAGTGGTTTTATTACCGCGCTGAATACGTTGAGATAATTCATCAATGGTCAGTTGGTTGTTCGCCAGTGCCGTGGTGTCGACAACCACTTCCAATTGCTCTTCGGTGCCGCCCAGAACGAAGAGCGAGCCAACACCATCGACCCGCTCTAAACGTGCGCGCACTTCATTTTCGAAGAAGGTACGTTCCTTACGAATGTCGCGGTAGGGCTCTTCCTTTTTCTTAAACATCATCCAGATAATCGGAGAGCTGTCTGCGCCGGAAGTATTAATCACGGGCTTGAGGGCGTTTTCAGGGTAGCTGGACACCTCATTGAGCTTGTTAGAAACCAGCATGTTGGCCGTGTTCAGCGAGGTGCCAACCTTAAAGGTCATGGTGACTTCACCATAGTCGTTATAGCTGGCACTCTCTAACAGGAGCAGACCTTGAACACTTTTAAGAACTTCTTCCTGTGGTTCAATGATTTCTTTTTCGATTTCGTAGGGGCTGGCGCCGGCCCAGGTGGTACGTACAGTGATTTGCGGTTGTTCCACATCGGGCGTGAGCTGAATCGGTAACTGAAGCAAGCTCACGATGCCGAACATCACCACCAGAATGACCGAGGATATAGTGGCAACGGGATGTTTAATGGATTGACTGATGAGTGACATATAAATTCCTTTATCCAATCGTCAAACGAGGGTGATTACTTTTGAATTACGATTGGTTGATCCGGTCTAAGCCGATCGTTGCCTTTGATCACCACACGGCTACCGGCTTTTAACAGACCTGGTCGGATGGCGACGATTTCTCCATATCGGCCCGAGATATCCACAGGAACAATTTGCGCTTGCTGAGAGCCGTCGTCATTGGTTTTGACCGTATACACAAACTCTTTGCCCTGATGTTGGACTAAGGCGTCTCTGGGAAGCGTCAGGGCTTTGCGTTTGTCGGAAGTCGCCACAGATACTTTTACCGACATGTTGCGAATGAAAGAAGGTTGGTAATCAATCTTAACTTTCAAAGGAACGCTTTTGGTACGAAGGTCGGCGACTGGTACTGTGCTGTCGAGAACACCTTCTACTTCCATATCCAAAGCAGGAATCATCACGCTGGTATTGCTGCCTAAATGAACATAGCGAAGATAGCGTTCTGGAACGCTGACCAAGGCAATGGTGTCGCTTAACTTGGCTAGAGTCACTATCGGATCTGCCTGGCCTAGCCATTCACCAGGGTGTTTGTGTTTAGCAAGAATTAACCCGTCGAATTGAGCTTTGATTTCGCTCTTACGAATTAAGATGTTCAGGCGTTCTACCTGATGCAATAAACGCTGACGGTTAGCTAGGTTAGCTTTTAAACTGAATTCCAGGTTTTCTAACGCCCGCTTACTTTCAAAGCTGGTTTTAAGTAATTTGTTAGAGCGCTCAATGTCTTTTTCAATACGAGCCTGTTCTGCTTTTAGAGCATCAATCTCAGAACCTTTTACCTTAATGTCTTGTTGTAATAAATCGGTGTTCAACCGCGCAATGATCTGACCCTTTTTGACCTTATCGCCTTCATTAAAATAGATCTCGGAAATAATGCCGGTCTGCTCACTGGTAATCAGACTGCTGGTATTGAAATCAATGATGCCTGGGATACTGGTGGTATCCGCTAGTTCTTGAGAACTCACCACGGTCACGACCACTTTTGCAGGCGGTGGCGTATTTGCCTGAAGTAGCGTAGCCATCAGAAGAAGAGCAAAGCCAATACACCATTTCGCTGAACGAACTTGTGACTGGAATAGTCGGTAGCTGTAGAAGGTTAGGGAAGTGCTGGCAGTCATTTTTTATCTCTTTTTTATAGGCATTATTTTGAGGCGCTTGGCCTATTAAACATACGTTTAATTTTGGTTGATGGCATAGTCTAAGGGCTTTGATAACTTGCCACAATTGAGAAAATTGATCATCTAGATGAATTTCAGTCATGTATAGAGATTATGGGCGATTGTGTGGCCTGTACAGTGTGGTTTTTGACTTTCAGAGACTGTTTTTAGATGAACGGGAATGATCTGGTATGAGGGGGAAATCAGTGCAAATGAAATTGATGACAGAACAGGGATATTTATTCGGACAAGAAAAAAGCCCAGCTCCTTACGAAGCTGGGCTTTAAATCTGGTGCCGGCACCAAGAGTCGAACTCGGGACCTACTGATTACAAGTCAGTTGCTCTACCAACTGAGCTATGCCGGCGAATGTGCTGAGCATTATATGTATAAAAATTGGGTTGTCTACATTTTTTTATTACTTTTTTCTTTTTTTCTTAATCGATTGATTAATCTACTCGGCTTGGCGAAAATCTAGGCTGTTGATAAGGGAGATCTCCCTTATCAACTGTGGCAATAAAGTGAAACGTCTCAGTAAGGCATCGCCTTCACTCAGCAAAATCGCTAAAATTGCCAGCTCTGAGGTCCCCTATAACTATAAGCTCGATAATAAAGGCCGACGTCCTCTGGTGTAGTGGGTGACATTACGGTCTGACTGGCAGCCAAGCTCGCTGAAAAATCCGACCTCGTATTGGATGGAAAGAATTTTAGATTCAGTATCCATTTTAATTTGGAAGCTTCATGGCCAAAAAAACAAAAAAGCACGTAGAAAAGATTCGAACAGGAAGTTTTGAGCGTAAGTTCTTAATGGCAAAGGCCGGGCTGGTTGCGGGTACTCGCTATGCCTCTAAAAGCGCCGGAGCGATGTTAAAACGGCAAGATCAACGTCGTAAGGCCCACAAGCGCGCTTTATCTCAAGAAGCTCATTATCTGGTTGAAGAATTAGGAAAGCTTAAAGGCAGTGTCGTTAAGATCGGTCAAATGATGGCGCTTTATGGTGAGCTATTTTTGCCTGAAGAAATAACAGACGCATTGCATACGTTAGAAGAAGACACTACACCGGTTGCCTGGACAACCATTCATCATGCGCTGATTACTGAATTAGGCTCGGAACGTTTGATGGAACTGGAGATTGATCCTGTTCCATTAGGTGCTGCTTCTCTGGGGCAAGTTCATAAAGCCGTTAGAAAATCTGATGGCAAAGTGGTGTGTTTGAAAGTCCAATACCCTGGCGTTGCTGAAGCCATTGATAGTGATTTAAGTTCCGTTGCATCTTTATTAAAGTTGACTCGATCCATTCAAATGGGGAAGGATTTTGACCAGTGGTTCAATGAAATTCGTTTCATGATGCACCGGGAAGTGGATTACTACGAAGAAGCACATACCACCAAAAAGTTTCGTCAGCTGTTGGCTAATGACCCTCGTTATGTCGTTCCAGAGGTCATTGATCGATATTCTACAGGATCAGTTTTGTGTACCAGTTTTGAAGAAGGTCTGACGGTGAATTCGGATTCGGTGTTAGGGCTGACTTTGGAGCGCAGAAATCACATTGCAAAATCGGCACTGGATCTGTTGTTTAAGGAACTCTTTGTTTGGAAAGAGATGCAGACTGATCCGAACTTTGGTAACTATCGAATTCGTTTGTCTGAGGATGGAAAGTCCGACCAATTGGTCTTACTGGATTTTGGCGCAGTGCGTTCGTTTGATGATTCGGTGATGAAGCCGGTTCAGTTGATGATCAAAGGCGGTTATTTACGGGATAAGAAACGAGTATTGGAAGGGGCCATTGCTGTTAATTTCATGCAGGATTATTTCCCGCCGAAAGTTCTTAATGCCTTTACTGAGATTGTCTATGATCTGGTTGAACCATTTGCAAACGGTCAACATCCACCACCTGCGTTTGCGCTCAACCAGTACGGTGAATATTGTTGGTCTTTGAGTGATCTTCCGGCCCGGGTTGCCCGCAAAGCAACTATTTCAGCGGTGTCTAAGCATTTCAATATGCCGCCAAAAGAGTTTCTGTTTTTACAGAGGAAATTGGTGGGCGTCTACACCATGATCTCTGTGCTGAATGCCGAATTTAACGGGCAAGATGTGTTCGATCCGTATTTCGAATTACTGGCTGATCATGTTTCACAGGAAGAGTTTCAAGAAGCGTAATTTTTGATTGTGGAACAGTGGGAAACAATCTTTTGGTGTTCGTTACATAAAATCACCACAAAGGTTGTTTCTCCTCTCGTAACCAACTCAATGCTTCATCCATCGACTCGAAAAAGCGCGCCTCGCCTGAAATAAACCAGGTGCCTATTTTGGCGGCATACTCCTGCCATTTTTTATTTCCATAGATCGCAATCTTGGCGAATTCATTACCGTGACTGAGGCCCAGTTTCAGATCGTCCCAGGCGGCTCTTAATTCCCAGCCTTCAAGCTCTGTGGCGTCGACATAAAAATTAATGTGCGGGTGATCAATGCCTTTAATGGCAGACTCCAACATAGGAACGATGTGTTGGTAATCTTGATGGGTGAGTTTTCCCTGTACTTTGAGGGTAAACAGAATCTCGTCTTCGATGCGTTCAACGCCAATTGACATGCCGTGTCGGATAGTGTTCATGATGGTTCCAACGTACGCTTTCAGTGAATTCTCAGTAAAAATTATGACTCTGTTTTAACTATAGAAGGTTCCGGTTAAATTGATAGGTTTCATCTAAAAACTTGTTATCTTGATCAGCATTTTATGTTCTACAATAGCAGGCTTTATTACACCTCCTTATTGATAGGCTCCTCCCCATGCTTCGTCGTTTCGAAAAAATCATTGATCCGTTTCCTGTAGAGGAACCGGAACAGCCGCCTGCCTCCTTGTATCAATTTTGTCGTCACCACATTAAAGGCATGGAAATACCGCTGATTGCGATGGCTGTGTTGTCGGCCATTTTGGCCATTTTGGAAGTTTATCTGTTTGGTTTCATGGGCGATTTGATTGATTGGCTGTCTACCGAAACGCCGGCCACCTTGTTTGAGAACCACGGGGATGAATTACTTGGCGTTGGCCTGTTATTGATGGTGGGGTTACCCATTCTGGTTTTCTTGCATGCGGCGATTTTGCATCTCGCTTTGTTGGGGAATTTCCCAATGCAGATTCGTTGGATGTCGCATCGTTATCTACTCAAGCAAAGCATGTCGTTTTATCAGAATGACTTTGCAGGCCGAATCGCAACCAAGGTAATGCAGACCTCGTTAGCCGTGCGGGAAACCGTGATGAAATTGTTGGATGTGATGGTGTACGTTGGTGTGTACGCTGTGGCGATTTTGGTTCTGGTGGCGCAAGCGGATTACCGAATGATGCTCCCTTTACTGACCTGGGTGATTTGCTACTCGCTGATACTCTATTTTTTCATCCCGCGTTTGAAACGTATTTCCACCAAACAAGCAGATGCCAGAGCGGAAATGACAGGACGTGTTGTGGACAGCTACACCAACATTGCAACCGTTAAATTGTTTTCGCACAGTCAACGAGAAGCGTCTTACGCCAAAGAGGGTATGGCCGCCTTTTTGCAGACCGTCTATACCCAAATGCGTTATGCCACTGGGCTGAGCTTTAGTGTCGATGTGATCAACTATATTCTGATCTTTGCGATGGCTTTTATTGGTATTTGGCTGTGGTCGGGTGAACTGATTACGGCAGGTGCCATTGCTGTGGCGGTGAGTTTGGCATTGCGATTGAACGGTATGTCTCAATGGATTATGTGGGAAATCTCGGCCTTGTTTGAAAACATTGGTACAGTGGCCGATGGTATGAATACCTTATCGCAACCTCAGGAAGTTTTGGATGTACCTGAGGCTAAACCTCTGCAAGTCACACACGGTGAAATCCAGTTTGACCACATTGAGTTCCACTACGGCAAGAAATCCGGGGTTATTGATGATTTGACGTTGAACATCAAACCGGGTGAAAAAGTCGGATTGGTTGGGCGATCGGGAGCCGGTAAATCTACCTTGGTTAACAGCTTGCTACGGTTTCATGACTTGGCCTCTGGCCGCATCTTGATTGATGGTCAGGACATCAGCGAAGTGCAACAAGAATCGCTTCGTGCCCAGATCGGTATGGTGACTCAGGATACCTCTCTGTTACACCGATCTGTTCGGGAGAATATCTTGTACGGCCATCCAACCGCGACCGAACAAGAAATGATTCAAGCCACACTCCAGGCCGAGGCCGATGAATTTATTCAAACCTTAAGCGATTTGGAAGGACGAGTAGGCTATGACGCCAAAGTCGGTGAGCGAGGCGTTAAGTTGTCTGGTGGACAACGCCAGCGCATTGCCATTGCTCGTGTGCTGTTGAAGGATGCACCGATTCTTGTCTTGGATGAGGCTACCTCGGCTCTAGACTCTGAAGTCGAAGCCTCCATCCAGAAAAGCTTAATTAAGCTTATGGAAAATAAAACGGTCATCGCCATTGCTCATCGTCTTTCTACCATCGCTGCAATGGATCGCTTAATCGTCATGGACAAAGGCGCCATCGTTGAACAAGGCACCCATCAGGAACTGGTTGAGAAGGGCGGTATTTACGCCCAGCTCTGGGCTCATCAAACAGGTGGGTTTATTGGGGAAGCTTAAATACGGTTGCTAAATTTGGTAAGAATAAGAAAGGAGGCGATGAGCCTCCTTTTTGGTGATTGGAGAAAAAATCAGACCTTAAACATACTTAGGCTGTCTTCTTGTTGACCGGCTTTTTCCACCATGTCCTGACAGTGTCTGGTTTGCTCTTCTGCGCCATCGGCCACGCTTTGGCTGATGTCGCGGATATTGGTGGTGTTTCGGTTAATTTCTTCGGTCGTTGCGCTTTGTTCTTCGGCGGCGGCTGCAATCTGAATGGTCATGTCTGAGATTTCAGAAATGGCATGACTGATGGCTTCGAGTGCATCATTGGCTTTAGCTGAAACTTCTTGCGTTTCATTGGCCATTTGCTGACTGTGGTTGATGGTTTGTTCGGCTTGTTTCACGCCCGTTTGCAGTTGATTGATCATGTTTTGAATTTCTTCGGTGGATTCTTGCGTACGAGAAGCAAGCGCACGTACTTCATCGGCAACCACGGCAAAACCTCGTCCTTGTTCACCGGCACGAGCCGCTTCAATTGCTGCGTTTAAGGCAAGTAAGTTGGTTTGTTCGGCAATGCCGGTAATGACCGAAAGAATGGATTCAATGTTATTGCTGTATTGAGCAAGGTTGGTAATGGTTTTAACGGCATCATTCATATCGCTGGAAAGCTGATTGATTGAGGTCGTCGTTTTCTGAACAATGCCTGCGCCGGTTTGAGCTGCTTCCAGAGCTGTTTGTGCGCTGTCTGCACCTCGTTGTGCGTTGTCAGCTACATCGTGAGCGGTAGAAGACATTTCTGCCATTGCTGTGGCTAGTTGATCCAATTCGGAGAGTTGTCTTTGTAGGCATTCTGAGGCTTGTACTGCAGCTTCTGCCGTTAGATTTGTGCTGCCACGAACACCGGTGGAGAGGTCTTTAATTTTAAGAATCAGCGACTGAAGGTGGCCAATGAACTGATTAAATTGTGTCGAGACTTCTCCAAACTCGTCGTTACTGACAATCGGTAAACGTTTAGTGAGATCGCCTTCGCCTCGGTTAATGTCGAGCAGGGATTGGTAGAGCAGTTGTAGTGGTTTTAGCACTTTGGTCATAACCAGGAAGAGAATCAGGGTGCTGGCAACAACGCCGATGATCGCAGCAAAAAATGCACGCCAACCGACGGCAGATGCTTCTGCCATGATAATGTCTTCTTCCACCACCACGCCAATCATCCAGTCACTTCCTTTAAGATTTGAAAGTGAATGATAGGAAGTGAATACGGATGTACCATCGATTTCCAAGGATTGAAGTTTGGATGTTAACTCAGGTGTTTTGCCTGTGAACAATTTAGAAATGGATTTACCGTTCAGTTCTGCATTGGGGTGACTGATGATGGTTCCTTTGTTTGTAAGCAGAAAAGCATAGCCGGAATTATTGAAATTAACGGTATTGACGGAATCTGAAACGGTTTTGAGACTCAAGTCGCCACCAAAGGCGCCTTTGAATTGACCTTTATCTGAAAAGTTGGCTACTACTGAAATTAATATTTCTTGGGTGCTGGCATCTGCATAGGGCTCGGTTAATGCAGCTTTCCCGTTGGCATCTTTGGCGACTTGATACCAAGGGCGTTTTCGAGCATCCCAGTTAGTTGGATTCCAGGATGTATCATTAGTAATGGCTTTGCCGTCTGTATCCAGGCCACCGAAAATCAGTAAGAATTCTTCTTTCAAAATAGGACGTTCGAAGACTTCTTGAATTCGTGCACCACTAAAACCGGCATCGATATCCTGTGCCATGAGGTTAATCAAATTGAGCTTTCCATTCAGCCAGTTAGCAATTTGATGCGCCAAGGCAGAACTGACTTCATTAATGGAGTTCTCGGTTTTTTGGTAGAGACTGTTTTTCACGGTAAGGTACTGAGACCAGGACAGAATGGTAATTACCGTGAGAAGAATCGTGGCACTGATACCGGCCACTTTATGGGAAACTTTCACAACAGCCTCCAAAAGGACTATAAAATCTAATGTAATAAAAATTCATCTTTTAGTGCTAATATGCACATAAATTTGAGATTAGTCCGAATCAGTCCATTATCAAGTTTTCACTGATGTGTCGTAGGAATGCTCTTACAGGGAGAGTCAGGTGAATCTTCTAAAAAATACCAGACATTACGTCTTTTTTAATAAGCTAGGTGTTAAAGGTGTCGTTCTTTCATTCGCCTTGGTTTGTCAATTTGTGAGCGCAGCCTCAGCCGAACCTCCCTTAGAGGAGTTATCTAATGACGAGCGATACAACCAGTGTGTTTTGAAGAGTGTTGAGATTGCTGGTGATGATGTAACGGCCAAAGATATTAAGAGCAACTGTATGCGTTTGGAGTTCGCCAATGAGGTAGAAGTACCTAAACGCATTTTGGTTGAGAAAGCGACGGAAAATAATCGATTCATTATTACCGCGCATCGACAAAACTACATTTTGCCATTCAGCTATATGCTTGACCCTAACCAGGAGCCGTATGAAAACATCGATTTTTATCCTGGCATCGAAGAACCTGTGGAAAACGAAGAGGTAAAGCTTCAGCTGAGCATTAAAGTGCCACTTACTTATTCCAGTATTTTTGTACCCAATGACACCATCTACTTTGGGTTTACCTTGAAGTCATTCTGGCAGTTTTACGCATCAGAAATTTCTTCTCCCTTCCGGGAAACCAACTACCGACCAGAAATTTATTATGAAGCGCCTATCCCAACCACGGTATGGGGCGGTACTTTGTTGACTCGACTGGGGATTGAGCATGAATCCAATGGAATGGGCGGTAACTTAAGCCGTAGCTGGAATCGTATTTTTGCAGGATTGGGGTTTGCTAAAAATAATTGGGGTGTTTATGTCCAGCCTTGGTATCGCTTACCTGAAGATGCCAAAGATTTTGATGGTGATCCGAAAGGAGACGATAACCCGGACATTAACAAATACATGGGCTATTACAGTGTGAATGGTGTCTATCGATTTAATGATGAGTATGAGCTGACGGGTGGATTCCGCTATAACTGGGCTACGGGTTATGGTTCGGTGGAGTCGGGAATCAGTTTTCCATTGTGGGGACGATTACGAGGTTTCGCACAGTATTTTCATGGTTACGGTGAAAGCCTGATTGACTATAACCACAATAATCAACGATTTGGCTTGGGCGTCATTCTAACGGACATTCTTTAAGCTCAGATCGTTTTTTACATTATTCATTTTTAATTTAATCAATTTCGCAAAAAGGAGCTGTTTGGCTCTTTTTTTGTATTTCTAACTTTACATTGTAAACTTTACTTTGTAAGGTTTGTTTTGTGTTTAGAAAATAACAAAAAAATTGAGGACATATCGATGACCGACTTTGATGTGATCGTGATAGGTGCGGGGAATGCTGGCTTAACGGCAGCGGTGGCTGCTCAACGAGGCGGCGCACGCACACTTCTTTTAGAACGACACAATATTCCTGGGGGATGCGCGACCTCGTTTGTTCGAGGTGACTATGAATTTGAAGTTGCTCTTCACCAATTGAGTGGTATGGGGACGGACGACAAACCGTTTATTCTTCGACAGATTTTCCAAAAGCTTGGGATTATGGATCGCTTAGAAGTGGTTCAAGAGCATTCCTTGTATCGCATTGTGATGCCGGGTGAATTTGATGTGACCTTGCCTGCCAGTGTGAAGGGGTTAATAGAGGTTCTGAGTAACGAGTTCCCCGAAGAAGCTGATGGCATTGCCAAATATATGAAGCTCTGCGAAACCCTCTGCCTAGAAGCTTTTATGATGATGCCTCGCGCAATGAGAGCGAATGACGAGAACATGCTCAAAGCGTCTTGTCCGAACTATGTGAAGTACGGTTTGAAATCCACTAAAGATGTGTTGGATGAGTTCTTCCAAAGTGAAAAGTTGAAGGCCATTATCGCTGCATACTGGTGTTACATCGGTATGCCGACTAAAGACATTCCGTTCATGGACATGGCGGTGATGATCTATTCCTACGCTGCCTACAAACCGTGTCATATCAAAGGCGGCTCCCAGGCGATTTCCAGTGCCTTGTTGGAATCCTTTATGGAAGCGGGCGGTGAAGTGCGTTTTAACTGCGGTGCGAAGAAAATCCTTACGGAAAATGATGCGGTTACTGCTGTTGTTACAGAGAATGGCGAAACCTTCAGTTGTTCTTCCGTGATTTCGAATTCCAGCCCGATTCATACCTTTAACGAGTTATTGGATACCGATCATCCGCCAATCCAAGCGGCTCAAGATATGAAGTCACGTCGTTTAGGCACCTCTGCCTTCGTGCTTTATATTGGTTTGGATTGCTCACCTCAAGACATCGGTGTGAATGCAGCGTCGAGCTTTATTATCGACAGTTGTGACGAGGAAGTTGCGCACAAGAATATGCAGAGCATGACGCCTCCAATCCACACCATGTTGACCTGCTACAACTTTGAAGACCCAAGCTTTGCGCCCGAAGGCAAGACAACACTGTCTTTGCTTTGCTTGCAATACGGAGAACCGTGGGAGTCCATTCCTCCGGAAGACTATGCCAAGACCAAATACGAATTCGCAGATCATTTAATTGATCACGCAGAACGTGTGTTCCCTGGTATTCGCGACAACATTGAAGAACTCGAAGTGGGAACGCCTCTGACGATGATGCGTTATCTCAATACCCCAGGCGGCGCTATTTATGGCTTCCAGCAGAATACACAGGATGGGCAGCTATTCCGTGAACGTATGAATGCTATTGATGGCTTAATGCTAGCGGGTTGTTGGAATGGTATGGGTGGTTTCCAACCGACATACATGATCGGTGAGAGTACGGGTCGCGCGGCAGTTAAGAAAATTAAGAAAAAACAAGCTCAACAACAGGCATCAGAAGCCGTGTTGAACACAGAAGCGGAGGGCGCTTAATCATGTCGAACTCTTCACCAGAAATGAATGTATTACATGCGGTCGATGGTTATCAAAAGGCCTTAGACCATAAAGCAGAGTTGGAAAAAAACGGCACGGATTACACCGAGCAAAAAGGCAAAGTCGAGAATACGATTGCTAAGCTACATCCTAAGCGATTGACCTTGGAAGTGGCTGAGATTATCAAGGATACGCCAACGACCAAAACCTTCCGTTTGGTTTCCACCGGATTGGCGCTGCCTCCGTTTCAGGCGGGCCAATATATCAATCTCTTCGTCAATATTGATGGGGTGGAAACAGCGCGTCCCTATGCCATTTCGTCTGCGCCGCTTTCTTCGCAAAAAGGGGCCCGAGGTCATTATGACCTGACGGTTAAACGTGTGGAACATGGCTATGTAACTCACTTCCTTTTGGATCGCGTAAAGGTGGGTGATCAGTTTGAAAGTACCGGGCCAATGGGCACTTTCTATCACAACCCTGTTTTCCACGGGAATGATTTAGTATTTCTTGCTGGTGGCTCCGGTATTGCGCCTGCGCGTAGCATGATCAAAGACATTGCTGATCGTGGACTTACTTATAATTTCCACCTGATCTACGGGTCCAGTTATGTGGACGATGTGATCTTTGATGATGAACTGAAAGCCTTGGACGAGGCTTATGAGTTCCTAACGGTGACTAAGTTGATCTCACGTCCGCCGGAAGGCTATCAAGGTCGCACTGGCCACCTAAAAGCAGATGTCATTGAAGACTTGGTTGGCGATGTTCAGGGTAAAATGTTCTATGTATGTGGGCCGACCAGCTTTCATGAGTTCTGCGAAGCGCAGCTTGAGCAGCTGAATGTTAAAGCCCGTCGTGTACGTGTGGAATGTAATGGGCCGCCAAAGAACCCTGAAACGTTAGCAGGCTGGCCAGAAGGATTAGCCCCTGAGCACGAAGTAAATGTCACCATCAAAGGAAAAGGAACATTTAAAGCACGAGTGGATGAGCCTTTGCTGAACAGCATGGAACGGAATGGCTTTACTACCGAGAATGCGTGTCGCTCTGGTGAATGCAGTCTTTGCCGAGTGAAAGTTACTAAGGGGCAGGTGTTTAATCCGCCGGAAGCGCATTTGCGTTCGACGGATGCCCAATACGGTTGGTGTCATTCGTGTGTGGCGTTTCCTACCGAAGACATTGAGATCGTCGTTTAACCCAGTTGTTTCCTCGATTCTATTTATATAAAGCCAGCAACCATTGCTGGCTTTTCTTTAAAAACAGGCATTTCTCGCTGTCGGACAATGTCATTTCACTTTAGTCATCACTAATATACAATGCTGCCTCCTTGTATGTCGGTCTGGAGTAATTGAAATGATGAATGCACTTGTGATTGTAATCACTGTGTTCCTTGTATTTATGTTCACTCGACGGTTCCAGAATGCTAAAAAGCAGGCCGTTGTGAATAAGCAAAAAGGTCAGGAATACATCGACATGCATAAGAACGAGTCGGGTGTCGAAGTGACTGAGTCAGGAATGTTGTATCAAGTGCTTCGCGAAGGTACGGGGGATGTTCACCCAACAGTCACTGACAAAGTGACCGTTCATTATCACGGCACCTTGATTGATGGCACGGTTTTCGATAGCTCTGTCGATCGAGGTCAGACCATTGATTTCTATCTTAATCAGGTCATTCTGGGTTGGACGGAAGGGCTACAAAAAATGGTGGTGGGAGAAAAAGCTCGCTTGAGTATTCCTAGTCACTTGGCTTATGGGGATCGTCCGGTTGGGGCTATCCCGGGTGGCTCATTACTGATTTTCGATGTGGAATTGATTGCGATTAATTAACGCTTTTTAATCAGCACTGCTAGTAACCTAAGTTTTCAAAAAATCTCTCTTCAAAAAGGAAGGTAGTATCATTTACCTTCCTGCAATTGCTATTTCTAATCAATACAATTATTGAACGTCTTCAGACAGGATAAGTATTCAAAGATTACCAATGTTCGGGCTGGCTTTAAGCGTGGCTTTGGCTAGGAACTGTTTTAAGCTGGTGCCTTTGGGAACTTCAATATGACCTTCAATGATCAATGCCGCCATACCATGTACGATAGACCAGGCACCAATCGCTTGTGCTTGAACTATTGCATCATCGTTATAGACACGGGCAAAGGCTTGTTTCAACAGATCGTAAGGGCCTTCGGTGAAACCGTCCTGTTCTATTGAAATTGTGGGCTCTAACGGTTTACTCGGTGTTTCTTTTCGGTTTCTTCTTCCTTGAGAATCTACCTGCCCAAGCATGATTCGATACAACTGCGGGTTTTGCACGGCAAACTCTAAATACGACGTGCCATAGGCCAGAATCAATTCTTCCGGTTTGGTGAGCCCCTTACTGTCGTTTTCCATCGCTATGGCTAAGGATTTAAAACCATCTGTGGTGATTGCCTGAATTAATTCTTTTTTATTCTTGAAGTGAGAATAAGGTGCCATGTGGGAGACACCCACTTCGGCAGCAATCGAGCGTAAAGAAAGCGCATCGGCTCCGTCTCGTTGAAGAATGGTGTTGGCGGCTGTAATCAGTGAGGTTTTAAGGTCGCCATGATGATAGGTATTACCTTTCGATTTGACGGCGTTTGAATCCAAATCTGAGGCTTCTGAGTTATGGGGCATGCGTTCGTATACTTAGAGTCAGGAATAGTTGTTATTGAATGAATTATACAAAGAATGGCAGTACATCCCTAATTTACTGTTACTTTTTATTAGAGGGGCTACCTATAAACCATGAGGGATGAGCGGCTTTGGATTGAAATGTCCAGGCTATAAACCGGCTGATTTTATTCCCTTGGGCCATTTTTACTTCTTTGAAATAACCAACTTTATACTTCTTCAAGGTTCGATGAATGGCGGGTAAGTGTTCTTTCTTGGCAACCAGGGTAGTGAACCATAGACATTGGTTTTGAAATTGAACACTCTCTCTGATCATTTGCTTAATAAAGCCAACTTCACCACCTTCACACCATAGCTCATTGTGTTGACCACCGAAGTTCAAACGCTGTGATCCTTGTTTTGTTTTCTGTCGTGATGAGCCTTTGTTGAGGTTTCGTAATTTTCGATCAGAACCTTCAGAAGCTTCTTGCGCGGACGAATGAAAGGGAGGGTTACACAGCGTAAAGTGATATCGATCTCCCTCAGAAATGATGCCATCAAAAATATGTGACTTATTGGTTTGCTGTATAAGCCGGATTGATTTTCCAAGCCGGTTTGCTTTCAGAATGGATTCGGCCGAAGCTAATGATGTCTTTTCGATGTCACTGGCGGTCATCTTCCAGCCATAACTTTTGAGGGCCAACAGTGGGTAGATCAGGTTCGCCCCTGTGCCAATGTCCAAACCTTGTACCTGCTTTCCTTTTGGAATGCTCCCTGAATTTGATGTCGCTAAAAGATCTGCCAAATGATGAATGTAATCGGCACGTCCAGGGATTGGTGGACAGAGGAAACCTTTGGGTATATCCCAAAACTCAATCTGATAATGATGTTTCAACAGCGCAGCATTCAGTAACTTCACTGCTTTATCGTCAGAAAAATCGATGGTCTTATCACCACGAGGGTTGAGTGTAATGAAGCTTTTCAACTCAGGTGTAGCGAGGCATAAAGCGTCCAGATCGTATCGTCCAGAATGTGGATTTCTGGGGTGAAGGGAAGGGGGCTTTGATGCTGGACGACTGTTTGAAGACACAAGATGCTTCCGTAATAAGAAAATCGCAATCATAAAGGATCTTTGGCTAAGCGTAACTAGCTGCTATCTATATTTTAAGATGAACAGCCTTTGCATAGCGGGAGAGAGCTCCTATCCTGAGGGTATGATGTTCGGATGTAGCGGGAGACGTAGGTATGTTCTTCCAACATTTTTCTTATTTGATTGCCTGGGTTGTACTGCAGTTTATGTCAACCTTAGCCTGTGCCCAGTTACTGTTCTTTTCTGAAAATTACCCACCCTATAATTTTGAAGACAATCAAGAGATCAAAGGCATTGCCGTAGATCTGTTGAAAGAGATGCATCACCAGATGGGTTTGCCTGATCCTAAGATTCGGATTGAGCCTTGGGCAAGATCCTATTACAACGCTCAGAACATTGAAAACGCGGTCGTGTTTTCAACCACCAGAACGGATGAGAGGGAGCAATTATTTAAATGGGTTGGCCCTATCATAGACAATGAAATTGTGTTCTTAGCGCGTAAAGATCGAAATATTGTTGTGCCTGATCGCTACAGCTTACGGAATTTTAGAATTGCAGCCGTGCGTTTAGACATTGGTGAAGACGTAATTAATCGTTTCCAGATTCATCAACACCAAACAGAGATTGTGACCTTTCCTGAGCAGGCCGCGAGGATGCTAGCGTTTAATCGAGTCGATCTCTGGGTGTATAGCCTGCCTCCGGCTCGGTACATTCAAAAGGTGTACGGGCTCAATGCAGAGGACTTTGAAGTGGTGTTTAGTTACGGAAGTGCCGGCTTTTTGTACTATGCCTTCAATCTAAACGTGAATGATGATGTGATCATCGAATATCAGCAAACACTAGATAGTCTTGTCTCCGATGTAGGATCTGAAGGGGAAACCAAATACCAGCAGATCCTGAAAAGATATGGGGCAGAGATTGAGGATTATTAACCGAGCCCTTGGCTTGTATCTTTCTTGTTAATAAGCTCGATGCTGTATCCATCAGGGTCTTTTACAAATGCAATGATGGTTGTTCCACCTTTTACCGGTCCAGGCTCTCGGGTTACTAATCCGCCTTTTTCTTTAATTGCATCGCAGGTCGCATAAATATCATCCGTTTCAAGTGCGATGTGGCCAAACGCCTCTCCGTGATCGTACTCTGTAACACCCCAGTTATAGGTCAGTTCAATCACGGCTCCTTCTTTCTCATCACCGTAACCAACGAACGCTAACGTGTACTTGTATTGTTCATTCTCGGAACGACGAATTAGATTCATACCCAGAACATCCGTGTAGAACTCAATGGAGCGATCTAGATCGCCAACGCGCAGCATGGTGTGAAGGATTCGCATTTTAACTCTCGATATGAATGGATTTCTGAATGATTATAGGAGAATTAGTATAGGGATCGGTGATTAATTTCAGTGGTGAACTAATCACTCGTCTTTTCTTTAAACTCACACAAGTCTTCAATGATGCAAGCGGTACACTTTGGTTTACGTGCGGTGCATACATAGCGACCGTGAAGGATCAGCCAGTGGTGAGCATCCATTAGGAACTCTTTCGGCACTAGACGAAGCAGTTTGTCTTCCACTTCCCGAACATTCTTACCCGGCGCAATTTTTGTACGGTTGGATACTCGATCGATGTGGGTATCGACAGCCATGGCAATCTGACGGAAAGCGGTATTTAGAACGACGTTGGCAGTCTTTCGGCCCACGCCGGGTAATTCTTCCAGTGCTTCGCGAGTTTGAGGAACTTCGCTGTTGTGCTTCTCTATGAGAATCTTGCACATAGCGATGGCGTTCTTGGCTTTTGAGTTATACAGACCGATGGTCTTGATGTATTCACTCAGCCCTTCAACACCCAGTTCATAAACTGCTTCTGGCGTGTTAGCTACAGGGAACAGTTTACGGGTGGCTTTGTTAACGCTGACATCTGTGGCTTGAGCGGAAAGGGCAACGGCGAGTAAAAGCTCAAACGGAGTAGAGTATTCCAGCTCCGTTTTGGGCTCAGGGTTTTGATCTCTCAGTCGGGTAAAGATTTCGGTACGTTTTTCTTTATTCATCTACAACTCTCAAATATTAAGAACCTGAAATATCAAGAACCTGAATTATCAAGAAATTGTACCGGTTACGCGTGCACGTTTAGAACCTGCTACAACGTGTTCTTTGTTGGCATCTTCACGTTCTTTAACCTTGGCATCAATGATGTTTTTGACCGCAATAATGATACCTAGCCCAATGAAAGCACCCGGTGGCAAAATGGCAAACAACATGCCTTTGTAGTCTTCGAATACAATGATTGTCCAGTTCTCTGCCAGGCTGCCAAACAGTAAGGTCATATTAGAGAATAGGGTTCCAAGACCGATAATTTCACGCATGGCACCGAGTAACACTAAAACTGCGGTAAAGCCCAAGCCCATCATTAAACCGTCGATAACCGAAGGTAAAACAGGGTTCTTACAGGCAAATGCATCGGCGCGGCCCAGAATAGAACAGTTGGTTACGATCAAAGGAATAAAGATCCCGAGAATCTGATACAGCTCGTAAGTGAACGCTTGCATTAACAGTTCAACAGAGGTGGTGAATGACGCAATGATCATCACAAAGGCAGGAAGACGAACGGCTTCTGAGACATAGTTTCGAATCAGTGAAACCGATAAGTTTGAGCCAACAAGCACAAGAATGGTTGCAAGGCCCAAGCCTAATGCGTTAACGACCGAGCCGGTGACGGCCAGAAGTGGACAAAGACCCAATAACTGAACCGTAGCCGGATTGTTCTTCCAAAGGCCGTCGACGACAATTTTCTTCATATCTGTCATGCTTACTCTCCCTTGGAGTGTTGGTTGGCGCTATCGAGGTCAGGATTGTAAGTCAGCTCAAACACTTGGTTTGGCTCAGAACCTTCGATGCTTTGATGAGTCTCTAGCGTTATAAGTGTGTGCTTATTTTGTTTGAACGCTCTTAAGGCTTTATGCACGGCTTTTACAATAGCGCGAGGTGTAATGGTTGCCCCAGTAAACTGATCAAAGTGGCCGCCGTCTTTTTTTACTTTCCAGCGATCTTCCATCGGATTATTCAGCGATACACCGTTAAATGATAACACCCAATTCGATTTCTTGAGTTCGATTTGATCACCCAGTCCCGGTGTTTCCTGGTGCTGAAGAACACGAATGCCTGCCAGTTCGCCGGATGCTTTAATTCCGACCACTAAACTGATAGGGCCGGTATAACCTTCCAGTGCTTTGACGGGAAAGAAAAAGGCGATTGGATTCCCGTTTTTCTTAGCTACAAAGGCTTCTTCAGGTTGAGTAAGTCCTAACTCTTTGCCTGAAATCCAAAGTGCGTCGTTCAATAAATCATTGTCGTGCTGGTCACGCGGTAACATTTCATGAAGTGCTTTAACGCGTGCTTGCTGGATATTGTGACTGATGGTTTCTTTGGTCGTTACTTGAATAACGGCAATCAAACCGGCAGTAACCGCCGCGAATATAGCAAGACCGATGGCGTTTTTACGAATGGCTGTTAGCAACGAATCCATGGATTAATCCTTCTTCTTCGGCAGGCCAGAACGCGCTTTGCGATGCCCATAGGTTCGTGGTTGTGTGTATTGATCCAGGAACGGCGATGCAAAATTCATCAATAACACGGCAAATGCCACGGCATCAGGGTAGTTACCAAAGGCACGAATTAGATACACCAAAACACCCACACCAATACCGAAGATCAAGCGGCCTTTGGTACTGGTCGCACTGGTTACTGGATCGGTAACAATGAAGAAGGCACCTAACATGGTTGCACCGGTTAACAGGTGGAAGCTAGCAGGTGCATAGCTGTCAGGATCAACAATCTGGAAAATCGTCGCAATGACTGCCATACCGGCCAACATTCCCACAGGCGCATGCCAGGTATAGATTTTACGAGCCAGTAAGTAAATGCCTCCTAACAGGAAGGCCACTGAAATCACTTGATAAGCTTCAAAGGTATCTGGTCGTAGAGCTGCTTTCGATGCGAACAGCTCATTTAGAGTCTGACCTGCGCTGTGCTTCATCGCATCTAATGGCGTGGCACTGGTAAGACCATCGTGAGCTACAGATAGACCAAAGATATGACTAAAGGTATCGGAGAAGCTCAATACAAAGCTGTGATTTGGAAATGACCATTGGGTCATGTCTACAGGGAAAGACACCAAGAGCAGGGCATAGGCAACCATCGCCGGGTTGAACGGGTTGTAGCCCATGCCACCATACATGTGTTTCGCTACGATGATGGCGAAAGCCACACCCACTGTTGTTAACCACCAAGGAGCAAATGCGGGAAGAGCCAGGGCCAGCAATAAAGCGGTGACAATGGCTGATCCATCTTTTAGGTAGAAACCAACAGGACGCTTACGAAGTTTAAGAACCAACGACTCGGAAAGAAGCGCAACGGAAACCGCAAGTACGATATTAATCAGTGTTCCCCAGCCGAAGAACCAAGTCATCGCAAGGATGGCCGGGAAGGTCGCAATGATTACCTGGGTCATCACCCATCCAACGCTACGCACGTTGGACTTGTTCATATGAGGGGATGTAATGCTCAAAAATGACATGGGTAATTATCCTTTCAGGGCGTCCATTGCAGCCGTTTTAGCTTCATTGGCCTGGTCGTATTTTGCTTTAGCTTCAGCTACTTGTGTTTCTAGCGCCGAGGTCTCATCACCGGCTTCTTGTGCAGCGGTCAGTTCTCTTTCCAGCTTGCGCCATGCGGCTTTGGTTTGAGAGGCGGCCACTTTCAGCTCTTTTGCTTTCTGAGCCGGATCGATATCGTCTGCATTTACGACTTCTTCCGGTGACTTATTGTCAGATGCTGTCTGAATGTTTGGCTCTGATGCTTGGCTTAGCTCTGGTGTTTTGGTCGCCGGCGCTTCCTTCTGAAGCTTTACTTTTTCCTGAAGTACTAACTTCTTGGCATTCAGCTTTTCGTAGCTTTGAACGGCTTCGGCCAAAGTGTCTTCCAATGCCTTGATCTCTTCAGCAGCTTGACCGGCTTCTTTCGCTTCATCAACGGCTTTCTGCGCTTGTTTAGCAGCAGCTCGAGCTTGAGATGCCTGTACTTTCATCTCTTTGTATTTCTGGTCGAGCGTCTTGGTTGCAGGCGCCTCTGAGGTTGTTTCAGTTACTTGAGTAGGTTGAGACGGCTGTGTAGCAACGCCATTCTTTGCGTCGTCTAGCGCTTTCTTAGCCGTTTCGTAAGCCGTTTGTAATTTAGCTACGTCGGCTTCCTGTGCTGTGATTTCTTCATCGGAAAGTTCACCGGCTTCTTTGGCTGTATCCAAGGCGCGTTGTGCTTTCAAATACGCTGCGCGAGCTTGTGACGAAGCGACTTTTAATGCTTTAACATCAACGGTTGGTTGTGCTTCTGAAATGTTTTCAGACGTCGATGTTGAAGGGGTATCTCCAGGTCTTTCAGAATTTCCTGATTTAGCGTCGTCCAGTGCTTTCTTGGCGTCTTCATAAGCGGTGAGTAATTTCGCTACTTCCGCTTCTTGTGCTTTAGTCTCGTCGTCAGAGAGTTCGCCGGCTTCTTTCGCGGACTCTAGGGCACGTTGTGCTTTTAAATGTGCAGCTCGTGCTTGCGAGGAAGCGACCTTCAGTGCTTTTAGATCAGGGCCTGGCGCAGAGGAGGTTGCAGGTGCTGTTGGACTTGTTCCGCCACTTCGAGCCGCATCCATTTTCGCTTTGGATTCTTCATAGGCGGTTTTCAGTTTAGCAATTTCTGTCTCTTGCTCACTGATCTGCTCAGGTGTTAATTCACCGGCTTCTTTAGCTGCATCCAGAGTACGTTGAGCTTTTAAGTAAGCCGCGCGTGCTTGAGAAGACTCTACTTTCAATGCTTTTAGATCAACGCTTGGTGCTGACGCATCGGCGCCTTTCTTGGTTTTAGCTCGGGCGACTGCGGCTGCAATCGCAGCTTTTTTATCGTCGTCAGCATTTTCTGAAGCTGTCGTTTCTGTTTGAGCCGTTGTTTGTTCTTTTTCAGCTTTTGCCTTAGCCGCTGCATCTGCGCGGGCTTTACGGCGCGCTTCTTTTTCAGCCTCTTCTTTGGCAAGGCGTTCTTGGCGTGCTTCAAAACGAAGTTTTGCACGATCCGACTTGATGTGTGCTTGCTCTTCCGCACGAATCCCGCCTTTGGCAAAGCGGAAATACTGCACCAATGGAATATGACTTGGGCAGACAAATGAACAGGCGCCGCATTCAATGCAGTCAAATAAGTTAAAGTGTTTTGCTTTATCGAACTCTTTAGCGCGCGAGAACCAATACAACTGTTGTGGCAGCAGCTCAGCAGGGCAGGCTTCTGCACACATTCCACAACGGATGCAGTCCTGAGCTTGGGCCGGATTTGGGAACTCGGCTTCAGTAGCTGCAAGAATGCAGTTAGTGGTTTTGATAACTGGTAGGTCGGTAGACTGAAGCGAGAAGCCCATCATCGGGCCACCCATGATTAAACGGTGTAAATCATCTTCATCCAACGCGCATTGGTAAAGCAAATCTGAAAGTGGAGTACCAATTAAGGTTTCAAAGTTGCCTCGATCCGCCACAGCATTACCTGTGACTGTAGTGATACGGCTGATTAACGGCTCACCGTGTAGAACGGCCTTACTAACGGCCGCAACGGTCCCGACGTTTTGACAAACAATGCCAAGATCAGCAGGAATACCACCGTGAGGAACTTCTTTTCCTGTCAAAATTTGAATTAGCTGCTTCTCACCACCCGATGGGTATTTTGTCGGAATCGCAGCAACTATGACTTCAAATGGCAGCGTGTTCGGATGAGATTCAATAGAGGCTTTCAACGCTTCTACGGCATCCATTTTGTTATCTTCAACGCCAATAATGCAACGGCGAGGCTTCAGTATATGTCCAAGGATGCCAATGCCTACAATAATTTGATCGGCACGTTCACGCATCAACAAATGGTCTGCCGTGATGTAAGGCTCACATTCAGCGCCATTGATAATCAGGGTGTGAATATGATCGTCATCTTTAGAGGTAAGTTTTACTGACGTTGGGAAGCCTGCACCACCCATACCGGTAATACCATGATTACGGATATGGTTTAGCAATACTTTAGGATCGGTATGACGATAATCTTCAATGATTTCTCGTTCGCACCAGGTTTCTTCACCGTCAGTTTCGAGAATCAGAGTCTCGGCAGTTAAACCAGACGGGTGTGGAATGGCACGATTCTCAATGGCGATAACCGTACCTGATGTCGGTGCATGCAAAGAGGCACTGATGAAACCATTCGCTTCAGCAATACGCTGACCTTTTAATACCTTATCACCGACCTTTACTGATAGCTCCGACGGACTGCCAATATGTTGCTGCAAAGGAAGATACAGCTTTTTAGGTAGCACTGCCTGACGAATAGGTTTTTGAGAGGACTGTTCTTTGTTCTCAGCCGGATGAATGCCGCCGTGAATGTCCCAGAGTTTTATTGCTTGACTCATTAGGCAGCAGCTCCTCGACCTTTATCAGTGATGATGAGATTATCGTTTTGTGCCGACACTGCGTTTGCAGTGGAAACCGGCTGTTCCCAACTCCAGGTTTGAAGCGTAGGCGCAACCGGCACCATATCAATACAATCAACCGGGCAAGGTTCAACACAAAGATCACACCCAGTACATTCACTGGCGATGACAGTATGCATTTGTTTGGCTGCACCCAGAATCGCGTCAACCGGACATGCCTGAATGCACTTTGTGCATCCGATGCATTCGTCTTCTCGGATAACCGCAACTTTAGTTACGGATTCTTCACCGTGCTCGGCATCCAGTGGCTCAGGTTCTACGCCTAATAAATCGGCCAAGGCGTTAATGGTGCTTTCGCCACCAGGAGGGCATTTATTAATCTTTTCACCATTGGCAATGGCTTCAGCGTAAGGCTTACAGCCAGGGTAACTGCACTGACCGCATTGTGTTTGGGGGAGTAGAGCATCAATCTGATCGACGATCGGGTTACCTTCCACTTTATATCGAATGGAGGCAAACCCCAGGATGGCTCCGAAAAGTAGTGAAAGGCCAACCAGTGCAAGGATAGCGGTTAATAACGTCATATCGCCTCCTTACAGCGTAACCAAACCAGTAAAGCCCATGAAGGCTAACGACATTAAGCCGGCTGTAATCATACCAATCGCGGCACCCTGGAATGGTACTGGTACATCGGATACCGTAATACGTTCACGCATGGCGGCAAACAGTACCAAGACCAATGAGAAGCCAACAGCGGCACCGAACCCGTAAAAGACGGATTCAATGAAATCGTTTTCTTTTTTGATGTTCAGAAGAGCCACACCCAATACCGCACAGTTGGTGGTAATCAGTGGCAGGAACACACCTAACACCTTATATAAAACCGGGCTGGCTTTACGGATGAACATTTCGGTGAATTGAACCACAACCGCGATGACCAGAATGAACGAAATCGTTTTCAGGTAGGTGATGTTAAGTGGCTCAAGAATGAATTCGTAGGTGAGGTAACTACAAACGGACGATAACGTAAGTACGAAGGTGGTTGCCAGCGACATACCCATGGCGGTTTCGAGTTTATTTGATACCCCCATAAAAGGGCATAAACCTAGAAACTGAACCAGAACGAAGTTGTTCACCAGAATGGTACTGACCAGAATCAGTAGATAATCAACCATCAGCTATATCACTTTATCCGCTTAATCAAAAATGCCAAAGAGCTAGTGCTTATAGCCGTTTTATGACAGAGGCACGCAGATCTCAGTCAACAAAACGTAAATAATCAGAAGAAAGTTATAATAATTCTAGAATCTCAGGCGCGCGTATTATCTGGCAGCGAGCATTTCCAATCAAGGTGTAATGGCTTTGTCATTAAGAGAATTGTCTATAACTCTTATCGGTTTAATGGATAATATCTTGTTAGGAATTCGGATTTTTGGATAAAGGTTGTTCGTGGATGATGTGGTCGATGCTCATGTGATCCTCGAACCTGGGAGTATTTTGGTGGGGTGAGCTAAGGTGGGGTGAGCTAAGGCTGGGTGAGCTTAAGTTGCTGAGGCCGTTAGCAAGCGGGTGATGGGATCTTCTTTCTTCAAGGGCTCTTAATGCATCTCGTAGCACTTCAGATACAGATACGTATCGTCCACTTTTAATTTCTTGCTGAATGAAGTGCTCCCAATGTACTCCTAAGCTAAGACGGTTGGCCACGTTTTTTCCTTGTGTAGTGATTTTTCTTCAGGTGTGAATTGTCGTAGCTTCACCTTGCCGTGTGACTTTTGGAGCATCAATCGGAGGAATGTCTGAAATCGGCAGATATCAAGTGGGTGTTGTGATTGAAGCACAAAAAAGGCCGGAATTAATCCGGCCTTTTGGTGTGTGTCTAAGTAAAGGGTCTAAGAAAAACTTAGCAATATGTAAATACTTAGAATACACGCATACCAGGTTCTGCACCGTCATCTGGTGAGAATAGGTAAATTTCTTTACCGCCAGGGCCTGCTGCCATCACCATGCCTTCAGAGATGCCGAACTTCATCTTACGTGGCGCCAGGTTAGCAACCATGATGGTTTTACGACCGATCAGGTCTTCTGGATTGTAGGCTGATTTAATGCCAGCGAAGACATTGCGTTTCTCGCCGCCTAAATCCAACGTCAGTTGTAGCAGTTTACCTGCGCCTTCCACATGTTGTGCGTTTTCGATTAAGGCGACGCGCATGTCGACTTTTACAAAATCATCAAACGTGATTTGCTCAGCTAAAGGATTATCTTCCCAGTGTTTGCTACTGGTTTCTTCTGAAGCTGGTTTTGCGTCTGTTTTCGCCGCAAGTGCTTGTTCGGCTTCTAAATCTGCCACGGTTGCCTCTTTCATTTTCTCGATTTGTGCACCTTCAACACGTTGCATCAAAGGCTTGAACTTATTGATGCTGTGTCCTTTAAGAACTTCTTTACGGCTTTCCCAAGACAGCGTCTCCAGGTTCATAAAGGCTTGAACTTTCTCAGCCATTTCTGGAAGTACAGGTGCTAAATAAATAGTGATCTGGCGGAATAGGTTGATACCCATCGAGCAGATATCCAAAACTTCCTGTTCTGATCCTTCGTTCTTAGCAAGCGCCCAAGGTTCTTTAGTTTGAATGTACTCGTTTGCACGATCCGCCAATTCCATGATCAGTTTGGTCGCTTTACCAAACTCACGGGTTTCGTAGAACTCGGCAATTTGCTCACCCGCTTCGATGAAACTTGCCATCATTTCAGGTTCAGCAACATTCTCAGACAGTGCACCACCTGCTTTTTTAACAAAGCCGGCACAACGAGAAGCAATGTTGACGTACTTGTTTACCAAGTCTGCGTTTACACGCTGAACGAAGTCTTCGAAGTTCAAATCGAAATCGTCTACACCGCTGCCGAGTTTTGCTGCGAAGTAATAACGAAGGGCTTCTGGATTAACGTGATCAACGAAAGTGCGGGCTTTGATGAAGGTGCCGCGAGACTTCGACATCTTAGCGCCGTCTACCGTCACAAAACCGTGCGCGTTTACTGCAGTTGGTGTACGGAAACCTGAACAGCTCAACATCGCAGGCCAGAATAGGGCATGGAAGTTGATGATGTCTTTACCGATGAAGTGGTATAGCTCGGCTTCTGAGTCTTTCGCCCAGAATTCGTCAAAGTTAATGCCTTCACGATCACACAGGTTTTTGAAACTCGCCATGTAACCGATAGGGGCATCCAGCCAAACGTAGAAATATTTGCCAGGGGCATCTGGAATTTCGAAACCGAAATACGGTGCATCACGGCTGATGTCCCAATCTTGAAGACCACCTTCCAGCCACTCTTGAAGCTTGTTGGAAACAGACTCTTGTAGATGGCCTGCTTTGGTCCATTCTTTTAGGAAACCATCAAAATCTGTCAGCTTGAAGAAATAGTGCTCCGAATCTTTCTGAATCGGTGTTGCACCAGAAATAACAGATTTCGGATTTTTAAGATCAGCAGGTGAATAGGTTGCACCACAGGCTTCACAGTTGTCGCCATATTGGTCATCTGTGCCACATTTCGGACACTCACCTTTAATATAGCGATCTGCCAGGAACAGGTTTTGCTCCGGGTCGAAGGCTTGAGTGATCATTCGAGTCGCGATATGACCATTGTCGCGGCACTGCTTATAAATGTATGAAGACAACTCTCGGTTCTCATCGGAATGGGTCGAGTGGTAGTTGTCGAATTTGATTTTAAAGTCTGCAAAGTCTGCTTGATGCTCTTCTGAGATTCGAGCAATTAGTTGTTCCGGTGTAATACCTTCACGTTCTGCGCGTAGCATGATGGCGGTGCCGTGTGCGTCGTCGGCACAAACGTAGTAACACTCGTGTCCACGTGATTTCTGGAAACGGGACCAGATATCCGTCTGAATGTACTCAAGAAGGTGACCCAGGTGAATCGGGCCATTGGCATACGGCAAGGCGCTTGTTACAAGAATTTTACGCGGTTGAACGTCGGTCATTGTTGAAACTCAGCTCGTTAAAGGTTGATCAAACAGTGTGATTATCCGTGACATCGAATAGACCTATCACTATAGGCTAATTGCATAGGTCATAAACGTGGAGCGCAATATTACTTGGTTTGGTGAAGATTTTCACCTCTCACGTATCGTTTGCCCAATTCAATTTACAGAAAAATATGTGAATCCAAAGTGCCGATTATGGTTTAATACGCGCCATCTTGTTATACGTGCGGCAACTCCAGGCAGTGTTCAATCTCTGAACTGACTTTTCTCTGCCAGACGCGCAATTTTAAAGGGAGTAATCCAGATGATTGATCGTGCCCAGATCGAAGAAGTAATCTCCAGAATCACCGACCCTTACCTTGAGCAAAACTATGTAGAAGCTGGTGCGATCGACAGTGTCGACATTAGTGAGCAATCCATCGATGTGAAATTGACTTTGCCATATGCTGCCGGTTTTTTCGGTGGCGGCGTGAAGCAGCTTCTTGAGAGTGGATTGTCTGCTGAGTTTGATGAACATCGCGTTTCTGTGACTGTAGACTGGAACGTTGCAGCCCAAAAGGCGGCTAATAATCTTCCTGGTTTGAAAGGCGTTAAAAACATCATTGCGGTTGCCTCGGGTAAAGGCGGTGTGGGTAAATCCACAACGTCAGCGAACTTGGCGTTAGCGCTAAAGCATGAAGGTGCACGCGTTGGTTTGTTGGATGCGGATATCTACGGCCCAAGTCAGGGATTAATGCTGGGTGTGGCGGATGATGTTCGCCCTGAAGTAAAGGATGAAAAGTTCTTTCTTCCGGTGGAAGCCCATGGCTTACAGGTTATGTCGATGGCGTTTTTGGTGACCGAGAACACTCCGATGGTATGGCGTGGGCCGATGGTCAGTGGGGCGCTTCAGCAATTGCTGACTCAGACGCTGTGGGATGATCTGGATTATTTGGTGATAGACCTTCCGCCGGGAACGGGTGATATCCAGCTGACCTTGTCTCAGAAAGTACCTGTGACAGCGGCTGTGATTGTAACGACACCACAAGACCTTGCATTGCTGGATGCGAAAAAAGGCATTGAGATGTTCCGCAAAGTGAACGTGCCAGTGCTTGGTGTGATTGAAAACATGAGTACGCACATCTGTACTAAGTGTGGTCATGAAGAGCCGATCTTTGGTGAAGGTGGTGGTGATCGCATCGCGAAAGAGTTTGGTACCTCTTTGATCGGTGAGTTGCCATTGTCGCTTAGTATTCGGGAAAAAGCGGATGCCGGTAGCCCGCATGTGGCGGATGACCCGGAAAGCCCGATTGCGATGATGTATATCGAGATTGCTCGTCGAACGATGGCGCGTTTGGCTCAACAAAATCAGGCACAGGATGAGATGCCGATCATTCAGATGAGTGATGATTAATAAATTCGATGTATCTGTCTGCGTAGGCAATTAACTGGTACGCAGGTATGATGTACGCAACATATTTTAAGGGGCTGACTTCAGCCCGGAATAGGAGTGAATAAATGTCAATTAAGTCGGATAAGTGGATCCGTCGCATGGCGCAAGAACATGGCATGATTGAGCCGTTTGAGGCTGGCCAGGTGCGCTATGGTGCCAACAACGATCGTTTAATATCTTACGGTACGTCAAGTTACGGTTACGATGTTCGTTGTTCAAACGAGTTTAAAGTGTTTACAAACATTCATTCGGCAACGGTAGATCCGAAAAACTTCGATGAAAAAAGTTTTGTGGATATTGTTGATGACGTGTGTGTCATTCCACCTAACTCATTTGCACTGGCGAGAACGGTTGAATACTTCCGAATTCCACGCGATGTTTTGACCATCTGTTTGGGTAAATCCACCTATGCGCGCTGCGGCATTATTGTAAACGTAACGCCGTTGGAACCGGAATGGGAAGGGCATGTGACGTTGGAGTTTTCTAACACAACGAACCTTCCTGCGAAAATTTATGCCAATGAAGGTGTTGCTCAGATGCTGTTCTTACAGTCGGATGAGTCGTGTGATACTTCCTACAAGGATCGTGGTGGTAAATACCAAGGACAAACTGGCGTAACACTACCGAAGACCTAATGAAAGAATCTACTACCCCAAGAGTTACTCTTAGAAAGAAGCCCACTCAGGCGCGCTCTATTCAAAAGTACAATCGTATTTTGGATATGGTAGCTGAGTTGGTTGAATCAGGAGGGACAGATTGGATCACGACAAATCTGATTGCAGAAAAGGTGGGTGTACCTATTGGTACCATCTATCAGTTCTTCCCTAATAAAGAGTCGATCTTGTACGCGCTTTTTGAGCGTCAGTTGCATCAGTTGGATACGCACTTCGAGCCGTTTTTCTCGGAGGCGCTGGATGAACTGTCGATGGATCAGCTGATGGGGCAGGCGGTATTTTCCATGAGTACGGCCTATGAGAAAGTTCCGGGTATGGTGAACATCATGAACAGCATGCATGTGCACCCGGATTTTCGTGAGCTGGTGGATATTAATAACCGTCGGTTGGCTAAGTGGTTATCCGGCTTGTTAAAACGTCGTTTTCCGGATGAGTCTGACGATCAGTTGATGTTGGTTGCAGAAGCGGTTGTGGAATTGGGTGATTCAATTTTTAGAAAATTGCTTCAACTGCGCCCAAGGGATGAGCTGCGTGAAATGATGCTGATCGGCTTTAAACTGGCGGTGATTGCCTTAGTAGATCAGCGGTTAGGTTCTTGATTATGAGTGTCTCAGATCTTGGCTTTTGAGATCTGGTTTATCCTATGTATGAGACACTAAAAAGGGAGTTCATTTTGAACTCCCTTTTTAGTGTCTGTAAGTTTTGTATCTAAAGACCGGTTCTGACTGATCTTTTATCATCAATTGAGCGGCTAATTGAAGTTGTTGATACGCAGGCCATGATTAGGTAATTCCTTGCCATCCAGAATGGCGGATTCCTCTCCCATGGTTAGACGTCCTTCGGCGAACAACTTAACGGTCTCAGGGAAGATAATGTGTTCTTGGGTAAGGACACGAGCGGCCAGATCTTCTGGCGTGTCTGTTGTTTCGATTGGGACAACGGCTTGCATGGCAACTGGGCCACCATCCAATTCTTCTGTCACGAAGTGTACCGAACAGCCGTGTTCGCTGTCTCCTGCTTCAATGGCGCGCTTATGTGTGTGCAGACCCTGATATTTAGGAAGCAGTGACGGGTGGATGTTGATCATTCTGCCTAGATAATGACGTGTGAATTCCGGTGTCAGAATTCTCATAAAACCAGCAAGAATCACCAATTTTGGTTCGTATTGATCAATAATTTTTATCATGGCTTGATCAAACGCTTCACGGCTTTCAAATGCCTTGTGATCCAGTACGTCTGTATTAATGCCTGCCTGTTTTGCTCGCTCTAATCCATAAGCGTCGGCTTTATTGCTGATGACTGATTGAATGGTAATCGGTAGGGTCTGGTTTAGCTGACCGTCGATCAGGGCTTGTAAGTTGGTTCCGCCCCCAGAGATGAGTACAACGACATTCATGGTATTTGTAATTCAGCTGAGTTGAAAAGGTAGTTGAAAAAATAAAGGGTTAAAGCACGATATTTGATTTGCGCTTTAACCCATGATTACAACAATATTTGTTGTGAAGTACCGATTACAGGTTTTGAACCTCAACCTGTTCTTCGTCAGCACTTGCTGCTTCGATTGAGCCGATGATAACTGGTGATTCGCCTTCTGCTTTCAGAAGTTCAACCGCTTTATCCGCTTCATCCGCAGGTACTACGACCACCATGCCGATACCGCAGTTCAGAGTACGAAGCATTTCGCGATCTTCAACGTTGCCTTGTTCTTGAAGCCAGTCAAATACAGCAGGGCGATTCCAGCTTTTTGCATCAATCACGGCTTTTGCGTTTTCAGGTAATACGCGAGGTAGGTTTTCGTACAAACCACCACCAGTAATGTGAGATAAAGAGTTCACAGTGACCTCTTTAAGAAGTGCTAGTAATGGCTTCACGTAAATGCGTGTTGGTTCCAAAAGAACTTCACCCAAGGTTTTACCGTCGAACTCTTGATTGATGTCGATGTTTTTAACTTCAAGAATCTTACGGATCAAAGAGTAGCCGTTTGAGTGAGGTCCTGATGATGGTAATCCGATCAAGGTATCGCCAACGGCAACTTTAGAACCGTCGATGATTTTTGATTTTTCTACAACGCCAACGCAGAAACCTGCAAGGTCATAGTCTTCACCTTCGTACATGCCTGGCATTTCAGCGGTTTCACCACCAACCAATGCTGCACCCGCTTGTTCACAGCCAGTACCGATGCCTTCAACTACTGATGCGGCAACATCTACATTTAGTTTGCCGGTAGCGTAGTAATCAAGGAAGAACAAAGGTTCTGCACCTGCAACCACCAAATCATTAACACACATAGCAACAAGATCGATACCGATGGTGTTGTGAAGGTTAAGGTCCATTGCCAGACGAAGCTTTGTGCCTACGCCGTCAGTACCTGACACAAGAACAGGTTCCTCGTAGCCTTTAGGAATTTCGAATAAGGCGCCAAAACCTCCAAGGCCCGCCATTACGCCAGGACGGCTGGTACGTTTAGCAACACCTTTGATTCGCTCAACCAATGCGTTACCTGCATCAATGTCAACGCCAGCGTCTTTATAGCTAATGGATGTCTGATCTGTCATGTGTTCTCGCCCGATCATAGTAGTGTGTTTGAAAAAGAATCTTTTCCTAGTGTCTGATGTTGTAACTATTGAATGCTCAACAGGGAATTATAGAAGAGTCACTGATTTACTGTGCATATGTAATAGCATGAGACGCGTCCCATCTTATGTATTACAATTGCGTCGCATAAAAATTCAGTTCAATAGTCCAATTCGTTGATCCCATTTGATATGGTTTCAGCTCACTTGAATGGGGCGCTATTTTATCAGCACCCGTAAGGACGACCAAGATAAATATTGTAAGAGCATGGAAGCAGTGTCTATGTATCAGATTTTAAAAGGTTTTTTTGTTTTTCTTTGCGCTTTTTTTGCTTCCGTTTCGATAGCATTTGGGCAAGATGTTGGTTCTAACACCATAATTCGCAAAGTTGTAAGTCAACAACAGGATGAATTCAGAGCGTCGGTAAAGGACGCTTTTATAGAATACCTGACTATTATGTCAGGAAATTCAAGGGTTTCTGAGCTTCCTCAGGTGGCCCCTATGGTTGCTCAAGCCGATAAGTTTTTACTCGAATTCAGATATGAACCATTGGCTGATGCTGATCTGGAAATTGTCTCCGAATTTGAACAAAGCCAACAAGCCAAGTGGCGATTAAAACTTCAGTTCGATCATAAAGCTGTAGAAACTTCACTTTTCAAAGCAGGCGCACCCATCTGGCCTCTTCCAAGACCTGGTTTGATGGTTTGGGTCGCTCATGAATCTGAATTGGGACTTCGAGGTGTCATCACGCAAGAGGATGCAGAGCCTTTAAAATCTCAGCTTGAAGGGATAGCTTCAGGCAGAGGTATTCATTTAACATTTCCTGTTTTTGATGAAAAAGATCAGAACGTGCTGTCCGCTTCCGCACTTTGGGGGTTCTTTCAGGAAGATATTGAGCTGGCAACATCTCGATATCAGCTGAAAAATAGCGTTGCTGTTAGAATCTATCCTGAAACAGAGGGTGTTTGGCAGTACAGTGGCTTGATGATTAGCCCTAACGGCGCTTTGCCTTTTGCTGGTTCGGCGGAGTCTTTGGATATGGCTGCCAGTAATGCGGTGAGTGATGCCATTAATTTGATGTCTGAAACTTATTCTATTCAGGTTGATCCGAATGATCAGCGTGATGTTGTCTTAAATGTGGCTGCGGTCACAAACTACGATCAGTTGCATTATCTGATGGCAGACATTAACCAAATTTTAATGGTTCAGGATGTTAGACCTTTATCCCTGAGAAGGAATGATATTCAGTTGAAGTTGAAAATCTTAGGTGATGAACAACTCCTAAAATTAATGTTGGCAAATAAGCCATACTTGTTGGAAACCATTAAAGTGGATGATCAGCCTGTTGTGACGTCTGATCGCTTCACTAATGAACGCGAACAAATCTCACCGGTGACGACAGAGTCGGTGGGTGTGTCTACTGCTATGGTAGACGAGAATAGTACAGAAGAAAAAATTGAGGTGATGACTCAAGAGGGTGATCAAAACCAAGGGGCTGTACAAAACCAAGAGTCTGTACAAAACCTGGATTCGGTAAAAGACGATGTTGCAGTACAAAACGAAGATTCAGTACAAAGCGAAGGTTCCGTACAAAACAACGATGCTGGCACTGAGTCGGTTGCTCAGTCGAATGTTATCTCATTGTATTATCAGTATCAGAATATCCAGTTAACTCCTGATGTTTCGGCAGAAGAGTCATCAGAAGAGAATCAGTTGTTGATTGAAGAGTAATGATTCATTTGTTAGACAGTTTTAAATTAGTAGGATCGTTTTGCGTATGAGCATGGCTGGCTTTAGTTGGATTCCAAATGCATTAACCATTCTACGTTGCTTGTTGGTTGCGCCTGTTGCCTGGTTTATCTATCAGCAGCAATTTGTTGCGGCTCTGCTAACTTTTGGCTTTGCAGGCTTTACCGATGGTTTGGATGGCTTTTTAGCCAGACGTTATCAATGGCAGAGCTATTTGGGTTCTATTCTGGACCCAATTGCAGACAAACTGTTAATGACGGTCAGTTATATCGTGTTGACGGCGGTAGGCTTACTTCCACCTTGGCTAATGTTTGCTGTGGTATTGAGGGATGTTGTAATTATCCTGGGTGCTTCTGTGTTTCGTTGGCTTCATGGTCCGTACATGATGTCACCGAGTAAGGCAGGTAAGTTAAGTACCTTCTTGCAGATTCTATTAGTGCTTTGGCTCTTGATTGTTCAGGCGTTTTCTTTATCCGGACAAGCTATTTCAATGTGGCTGATTTGGATGACATTAGCTGTGACTGTGTACAGTGGTATGGAATACGTGGTTACTTGGTTTAAGAAATCAAAGGATTTGAAAAGCTCTTAATGCTTTCTAGGGAAAGAAAATGACAGTTTCGCAGCGTTGGTTTTTTTTAGTCATAGCATTAATTTGTGGCTTCTTTGTTTACTTATTACAGCCGATTTTAATGCCGTTTATTTTAGGGATTTTAATTGCGTATCTTGGCGACCCTATCGTTGATCGATTTGAAGCGTGGAAGTGCCCACGGACGTTGGGTGTAACCATTGTGTTTTTGGGATTTACACTAATCACGGTGCTTTCATTATTGTTGATTATTCCTAGTCTGATTCGGCAGATCGAGTTGTTACGTGGAGTGATTCCTGATGCGGTACTCTGGGTGGAGCATGTGTTGGCTCCCTGGTTGGCAGAGAACCTGGGATGGCAGTTAGATAAGTTATCCACTGATGGCATACGCCAAGCGGTACAAGAGAAACTGTCGGGACATGGCAGCTTACTTGCGGCAATTGCCAAAAAGGTAACTGTGTCCTCGATCTCTATGCTGGTTTGGGCGGCTAATTTAATGCTGGTGCCTGTGGTTTCATTTTATTTGATGCGTGACTGGGATTTGATCGTTGGGCGAATTCATTCCATGTTGCCGAGGAACCTAGAGGGAACAGTTACCCATCTGGCTAAAGAAAGTGACGAGGTTCTGGGCTCGTTTTTAAAGGGGCAGTTGCTGGTTATGTTGTCTCTTGGCGTGATTTACGCCATTGGTTTATGGATAGTAGGGCTTGATTTAGCGTTATTAATTGGTATGGTGGCGGGCCTTTCCAGCATTGTTCCGTACTTGGGCTTTATTGTCGGAATAGGATTTGCCATCATCGCGGCTATGTTCCAGTTTCATGACTGGTTGCCTCTGGTTTATGTGTGCATAGTGTTCGGTGTTGGTCAGGTGCTTGAAAGTGTGTTACTGACCCCCATATTAGTAGGCGATAAAATTGGATTGCATCCAGTGGCTGTCATTTTTGCCATTATGGCAGGAGGGCAATTGTTTGGTTTCACTGGTGTATTAATCGCGTTACCTGTGGCTGCGGTGGTTATGGTAATACTCCGGTTTGCATATTCGGGCTACAAAGGTAGTCACTTCTATCATGCAGGCCAATAAAGGTATTATTGACTGTTTAATTAACTAAAGATGATCTGAAGAGAATGGCAATTTCTCAGTTAGTACAGCTTCCTCTTGATGTTCAGCTCAAGCCTGAAGCGAACTTTGACAGCTTTTGGGCGGGAGAAAATTCCGCAGTTGTTGATGCGTTACTGCGCTTGTCAGAAAGCATTGTGCTGCAAAATCCGATAGAGACGAATTTCTATTTATGGGGTGCAGAAGGTGTTGGGAAAACACATCTTTTGCAAGCCTTATGTAATCAGGTTGGTTCCAAAGGGATTGATTGTGTGTATCTTCCTTTGCCTGAGTTACTTAAATACGGCCCTGAGGTTATGCAGGGTATTGAAAATATGAAGTTGGTCTGTCTTGACGATGTTCAGTGTTTGATCGGAAACAAACAGTGGCAAATTGGCATCTTCCATTTATTTAATCGATTACGTGATCGTGGACATTGCCTGGTTGTGTCGAGCGATGAGTCTGCACTGCAAATTCCTTTGGAATTGGCTGATCTGAAGTCCCGATTCAGTTGGGGGTTAACCTTTAAATTGGAAAGTCTGTCTGAATTAGATGCCAGAAACTTGCTAATCGATCATGCAAATAAACGTGGTTTGGAAATGTCGGAAGAAGTGGCGGATTACATCGTCACCCGCGCTCGTCGTTCTGCTCCGGAATTATTAACTACGTTGGAACAATTGGATCTGGCGAGTTTGTCTGCCAAGCGTAAATTGACTCGGCCGTTCGTTAAAGACGTACTGGATTGGTAATTTAGTCTGTGAATAAGGTGCGTCAATGACGTTTCATCGTATTCTGATTCTTGATTCCGGGGTTGGTGGACTAAGTGTATTTGATGAAATAGTCCAAAAGCTCCCTTCGCTTGATGTCGATTATCTCGCTGACCATTCTTTTTTTCCCTATGGTACAAAGGCTCCTGAGGCGATTATTTCGCGTGTGGCTCAATTGGTCAGACACTGTCTGGAGCAAGATACCTATTCCTTGATTGTTGTGGCCTGTAATACTGCGAGTACTGTCGTGTTGGACTCTTTACGCGCGGAATTTGACTTGCCTTTTGTTGGCGTGGTCCCAGCCATAAAACCAGCCTGTGCGATGTCTCAGTCCAAGCGGGTTGGGGTGTTGGCGACTGAAGGAACCGTGACCCGTGATTATACCCACGAATTGATTCGAAACTTTGGTCTCGATAATGACATAACACTGGTCGGTTCGGCGCGTCTTGTGGAAATTGCGGAGCAGAAGTTAGCGGGTGAAGAGGTTGATCGAGCAGAACTTAAAGCCATTCTTGCACCGCTGAAAGCGAAGCAAGTCGATCAAGTGGTGTTAGGGTGCACCCATTTTCCCTTATTGAAAGCTGAGTTAATAGAAGTTGCTGATTGGCCTGTGAATTGGGTCGACTCGGGACAAGCAATTGCACTGAGGGTAGAGTCATTGTTAAGTGGCCAGACTTCAGGCCTGAAGAAGAAAAGAAAAGACGAGTCTTCTCGTTGTTATCGATTCATATCAACTGATTTGGCTAGATTAAGCCTTCCTCGATCAATCTCTAATAGCTTCGATCAAATACTGTCATTATCTATCGCTGTTTCTTGATCGATGGCTTTTATTGAATCTTTAACCTAGCGTACTCAGTATCGGTTACAAGGTGTTTGAGAGAGGTTCTTGCTGGTGATTAAAATACTTACTTAACAGCTCCTCAAGAGCATTCATTGTGACGGGTTTTGGAATGAAGTCATCCATGCCAGCCTCAATACACTTCTTCTTGTCTCCCTCAATGGTGTTGGCGGTGAGCGCAATGATTAAGTTCTTACCACCTAGGTTTGCTTCTCTTGCCCGAATATTTCGGGTGGCTTCAAAGCCATCCATGACAGGCATTTGGCAGTCCATCAGAATGACATCGTAATTATGATGGAACATTTCAAGCGCTTTGGTTCCATCCTCAGCCAGATCTACAGTGCACCCTAGTTTCTCAAGAATGCGTGTTGCGACTCGCTGGTTGACCGGGTTGTCTTCCACCAACAGTACCGAGATTGCAAAGTTGGCTTCTTTGGTGCTTTGGTTTGAATCTAACAGAAGGTCCTTTTCTGTCAGGTCTGCCTTGGTCAGTAATTGTTTTTGAGTGTCCTGTTTGATTGTTAACCGCTGAAGCATTGCTTCCAGAATGCTGTATCGATAGATTTTGGAATAACAGCCATCAAAATAGTCAGTGATTAGTGGTTCTGGTAACAGGTCATTTTGAGCGCTGTTCGCAAACACAACCCACATGGACGGGTGCATAGGGGTTAACTTTTCCATCTCGCTGTTAATGCACTGGTAGTCAAAGTCATCTGATATATGGATTAATGAAATGGCCTTGGAGACTTCGTCTTCGCGAGCAAATAATTGATCCAACTGTTCATTGGTTTTAACTGGATGAACGCTGGCACCAAAGTGTCTGAAAATTTCTTTGAGGGAATCCAGTTCGTTGTCATCCTGACAAGCCAGGCAAATGTGTTGGCCTTGCATTAATCCTCGGGAAAATAGCTCAGGAGCTCCTTTGGGCGCGGCTAATGGTAGATGCAGGCTGAAGGTAGATCCGTGGCCCTTGATGCTTTCGACCGAGATTTTGCCACCCATCAGTTCTGCAAGCTGGCGAGAGATGGTTAATCCCAGACCCGTGCCTCCAAAGCGGCGGGTAGTGGAACTGTCTTCTTGTGTGAAGACTCTGAAAATGTCGTTCAGCTTTTGATTGTTAATGCCGTAGCCTGTATCAACGACTTCAATGACTAATGGTACTTTGTTGGATAACGGACGCACCTGAACTGATGGGTCACGCTTCACATGAATCATCACGTGGCCTTGTTCAGTAAATTTAATCGCATTGGAACATAAGTTAAGAATAATTTGTTTGATGCGAACGTAATCGCCAATCAGTTCTTCCGGAAGGTCAGGCTGAATACGGGTGTCGAGATTAATTCCTTTTTCGGCGGCTTTGATATTCAAAAGGGCGGAAACATCTTCAACCAGTCTCACCAGGTTAAAAGGAAGGATTTCGATTTGTAGTTTGCCGGCCTCAATTTTTGAGAAATCGAGAATGTCATTCAGAATATTCAGAAGGGTGGAGGCGGAATTATTAATGGTTGAAACGTATTCGTTTTGTTCTGAATTAAGTTCTGTTTTTTGAAGCAGTGACGCCATGCCCAGAATCCCGTTCATTGGGGTTCTTAGCTCATGGGACATGTTAGCCAGGAACATGCTCTTGGTCTTGTTAGCGGCTTCTGCTGCACGCTTCGATTCAATCAGTGCTTTTTCTGCACGTTTCTGAGCGGTAACGTCCTTACACACGCAGTAAATGATATTTTCACCCTGGAATACCATAGAAATCAGCGAAATATGGATGATGGAAATGTCATCTTGCTTAGGTGCCAGGAAGTTAAGTTCTTTATGAGAAGAACCATTACTTGATGCATCATCAATCAGTTGATTGATTTCTTTTATTCGCTCTGGCTCATTCATGTGTGGTGCTATCAGAAGTTGCCCCAGATTGGCACCATTGATTCGGTCTTCATCTGCCTTCAGTAAGTTGGCACCAGAATGGTTGTAATCAATGATCTCGTGGTTACGGATCAAGAAAATAGGTTCGCTGGAGGCGTGGCACACTTCCAGGAACTTGGTTTCACTGTGTTCCAGTGCAATATTCATGGATTCACGCTCATCAATCACCTGATTCAGGTGAAGAGCTACTTCACTGATCTCATCATTTCCATAGACAGAGACTTTATTTGAAAAGTGCCCGCTCTTGGCATAACTCGATAGTGTCTTGTTTATTGAGCCAAGCGTATTGGAAGCTCTGGATACCAGCAAATAACCCAACCAAAGAGAACCGATAATCGCAAGGAGGGTGACGATAATGTAGCGAACCAGCTGATGGCGAGCGCTGTCTGAGAGATCGATGATTTCACTCAATGCCTGTTGGCTGATGATTTGACGAATGTTATGAATGTGGGCGCTTTTCTGCTTGGATAGCTCATACCATTCGGTTAATTCAAAAATAAGAGCCGCTTCTTTTAGAGATTCAAGGCTGTGTTTCAGCTCATCAATCCACGATTTAGCATCATCAGTGCTTTCAATATTCTCACATCCGTTTAGTAGTGTGTTTAAAGCCCTTAATGGTGAGTGTTCGGCGGGTTTGGTTTTTGAAAGGAAGCGGTATTTGTCTAAAAGAATGAAGATACGACTGCTGCTTGAACGAATGAGTGGAGAGACTTCACTGCCTTCTTGCGCTAATTGACATAAGTTGTACCACGATCGTGTTTGGAAAATATGTTCTAACTGCTGAATGATTTCCAGTTTTGCAGGCAGGTTCAGCATTTGGTCTCTCAATTCATTGATTTTTTGAGAGGTGGTTTGGCTTTCACTGCCGTAAAGCATGTTCTTTTGCTTTTCAGTCGCTAACTCGAAATGAAAGTCATCGTACAATGCATTCTGAACCAGCATATTGGTTTGTAAGAACTTATTCTCATCGTTGTTTATGCCTGGTGAGCTCATGAAGGTTAATCCATGTGCCGTTTCAAGACTTACCTGTTCTTCAATACGTGCCAATAAGTTAGATACATTGGTTTTTTGAAGAACAGATAGGTCGTGGTTGGTGGCTGTAATGGCTTTTACCAAATATAACGCGGTCTGAATGATGTCAGAGAAGAAATAGAAATAGTCAGAGTTGGGGTTCTTGTTATCAAAACCTGCGCGCACATCGCGCATAGATTCCAGGTCAAAGATCAGTTGGTTAAGGTCATTGACTGGATCATTGATTCGTCGATCCGGATCAAGGCTTCTAGGGTCTTTGAATCGCTTGCTGATCTCGCTGCGTTTAACAAATTGTTCCAGTTGATGGATTGCGTTATCGACCACTTTTCTGTGTCTCAACAACGCTTCCTGGTAGGTTTGGTTTTCTGTAATTTGATAAACTCGGCTTAGGGTACGCTCTGTTTGTAAGCCGCTAACAATGGAATAAATGTAATCAATGGCGTGGAAGTCAGTGGCTGTGGTCGAAAAGTCCTGGTAAACATTGTACCTTTCTTCGATAGCCTTAATTGAAAAGGCCAAAAGCGTAATGCTGGGAAGCAATACGATAAGAGCGAGCTTGTAACGAATTTTTAGGTTGTTAAACCAATTCATCCTTGGTATCTCTTGGACTTAGTCTTCTAAGTTTAGCAAAGTCTACGCCTTTCAATCCTTGATGACATAATTCAAGTCAATTCTTTTGAATAATGCTTTAAGGCGACAATGATCGTACTTGTTGTCTTTGTTGTGCAGGGCGACTTAAGCCAATTAAATCCAAACATCTGCGTCATCACTGTGACAAACGAGTTACTCTCAAGTTTAGACGATGTTGTAACATTTTCGCTGATAAATGTCGCCCTTAATCTGTTTCTGTTGCCTGTCGTTAACCATTGAGTCAATCAGAAAGAAAAGGTAGAGTGCAGGGTTCCCTGTAACAAAGCGTAAATTGAAGGCTTAAGTCGAAGTGTATCTTCAATTTTAGCCGTTGATAGAAGAGACAAATGCATGGCATTTAATTTGAGAAATAGACACTTTTTAAAGCTTCTGGATTTTAATCAAGAAGAGATTGGTTTCTTGTTGTCCCTAGCTGCAAATTTAAAAGCAGCGAAATACGGAGGGTATGAACAACCTCGTTTAAAAGGGAAACAGATTGCGCTGATTTTTGAAAAGTCTTCTACCCGAACCCGCTGTGCATTTGAAGTAGCCGCTCAAGATCAGGGTGCCTACGTTACTTACCTTGGTCCGAGTGGTTCTCAAATCGGTCATAAAGAATCCATGAAAGATACCGCGCGAGTACTAGGGCGGATGTATGACGGCATTCAATACCGTGGTTATGGTCAATCAGTGGTTGAAGAATTGGCAGAGCACGCTGGCGTGCCGGTGTGGAATGGTTTGACGGATGAGTTTCATCCAACCCAAATTCTGGCCGATTTTCTGACAATGCAAGAACATTCTCACAAGTCGCTGCATGAAATGACGTTCTGTTATCTGGGTGATGGTCGCAATAATATGGCTAATTCCCTGATGGTCGGCGCGGCGATCATGGGGTTAGATTTCCGAATTGCAGCACCAAAGAGCTGCCAGCCAGAAGAAGAACTGGTTGCGACTTGTCAAAAAATCGCAGCAGCTTCAGGCGCGAAAATTGTCTTGACCGAAGATGTGGAAGAAGGCGTGAAAGGCGCTGATTTCCTATATACCGATGTTTGGGTTTCTATGGGTGAACCGGATTCAGTCTGGGAAGAGCGCGTCACTCTGCTGAAGCCGTACCAAATTAACCAACAGGTCATTGAAATGACCGGAAACCCTGAAGTGAAATTCATGCATTGCTTGCCTGCGTTCCACAACAGAGAAACCAAAGTGGGTGAAGAGATTTACCAGAAGTTTGGTTTGGATGGCATGGAAGTGACGGAAGATGTGTTTGAATCCAGACATTCTATTGTCTTTGATCAGGCGGAAAACAGAATGCATACCATCAAAGCCGTTATGGTTGCTACTTTAGGGGATTAAGATAAGTCATGAGTAATTGGTTAACGATTTATCAGGTTGATGCCTTCACTAATCAACTGTTTAAGGGTAATCCTGCTGCTGTAGTTCCGTTGACGGAGTGGTTGGATGATGAGCTATTACAAAAAATAGCTGCTGAAAATAACCTGTCAGAGACGGCTTTCTTTGCTTTAGATGAGCAAGGCGAGTTGCTTTTGAGATGGTTTACTCCCACCAGCGAAGTAGAGCTTTGTGGTCATGCAACCTTGGCTACGGCCCATGTGCTTTTTGAAGAAATGGGCTTTGGTGATGATCAGATTACTTTCCAAACCAAATACAAAGGTCCACTGACTGTGACTAAGGAATCGGAAGGCTACAGTATGGCATTTCCGAATCTAAAGCCGGAAGCTGTGGCAGAGGTTCCTCAGGCTATTTCTTCAGGCCTGCAATTAGAAATCTCCGAGACTTTGGTTTCTGATGATTATCTGGTGGTTTTGCCTTCGGAAGAGGATGTACGTGCAATATCTCCTGACTTTAAAATCCTTGCTCAACTGGATCGACGAGGAGTCATTGTGACTGCACCAGGAAAAGATGTGGATTTCGTATCTCGCTATTTTGCGCCAGCGTTTGGCATTGATGAAGATCCTGTGACGGGGTCGGCGCACTGTGTGTCAGCACCTTTTTGGGCGGAAAAACTGGGTAAGCAGACGTTAACAGCCCGACAGGTTTCTGAGCGGGAAGGTGAGTTAGCTTGCATCGTGTCAGATCAGGTGGTCACTCTAAAGGGTGATGCTGTGTTGTATATGAAAGGCTCCATCCTGGTAGCCTAGGTAAATCTCTAAAGCGTGTAATTACTCCTGTGTAGGTAATTTGTATTAGTCCGGTTTTCTGTTTCTTAGAGCCGGACGTTGCTTTTTACACGCTAATATCTATTTATCAAACCAGCTTTTTTGTTGAATTATTCTTAGTTAAGTCAATAAATTAGCTATTGATGTCATGTTTTTGTTAACTCCGTCTAATAAAAAAAATCAAAGATTCTTGATTTAGGAATCAAGTTTTATTTTAATCGGGGCTCGCTCCATACTTGTAACCTTGTATAAACAAAGTTGTAATGTTGAGTATTGTTAGTGTTCGTGTGGATATATGAACTCTAAAAATGGAATCTGGTTCTTAAACGAGTGTTTACTTTTTGAAACAAAGATTTTTATCTCATTTCTGAGATTTTTATCTAAAGTAGAAAAGGTTCGAATCAAAATTTGAAATTCTATGTAGTCATTTTTAAGACGAATAGATTAAGTTAGTAAGAGGAATTACTATGAAAAGATCTTTATTGGCAGCAGGTTTCTTGGCAGCTTCTTTCTCAGCTTCAGCAGTAGTACCTGGTGGTGATAGCTGTGGTTGGGGTAACATGTTGTTCGAAGGCCAGTCTGGTCTACCTATGCATGTTGTTGCTTCAACTACAAACGGTACTTCAGGTAATGCGTCATTCGGTATGACTTCTGGTACTAACGGCTGTTCTGCTGACGGTACTTTGACATACGGTGGCAAGCCTATGATCGATCTTGGCGCTATCATGGATGAGTTCTCAGAAGACGTTGCTCGTGGTCATGGTGATGCACTACGTACTGTTGCTGTTGCATTGAACATCGAAGCTCAAGACCGCGCAACTTTCGACGAAGTAATGCACGAAAACTTCGCAGTTATCTTCCCAAGCGAAAACGTAACTGCTGAAGAAGCAATGACTGCTGTTCTTGATGTTATGAAAGCTGACGCTCGTCTAAGCAAATACGCTGCTTAATTGAGTGGTTATAAAGAATGCCTCCTTGAGGCATTCTTTAGTTAGATTTTTTATCCTGTCCTACTCTTATTTTCCCTCCAAAAGTTGTCCATTAGTTTCTTAAATATGCCCCATTTTATTTTCCTGGTTCTGGGTGTTTTCCTTAGTACAGGCTTAATGTCTTCGTATGCTCGGGCCAATGACAATCAATATCTTGTTCAGTTAAAAGAACAAGCAATCAAAGCAAAATTGTCTGAAGACTCTACCTGGCGTGCTTTATTGCATTATCACGAAGATTCATTCTCTTCTTCGGGGTACAGCAGTTATGTGGATGATGCCGATTTTTTCTATGCGGAAGACGGGGATACAAACAGTGAGGCTGAGTTATTAAGTACTTTGGAACAAGTGTTCTCTACTCAAACTCAAGGTAATGATCAGGCGCAATGCCGTTTTGTTTATCGCTTTAACTGGTTGTCTGAAAAGTTATCTATAGATTCTGATAAATTGCCGAAGGCCACTTGTTCTGACTATCAGATGTGGCGAAAAGAAGTAAATGCCTATTCTGCATCTTTGGTGTTTCCTGCCAGTACCTTAAATAGTCCTTCCTCCATGTTTGGTCATACGCTTTTGCGATTTGATCCAAAAGACATTGAAGAGGGATCGGATTGGCTTTCGTATGCATTGAATTTTGGGGCCAATGTCGACAGTGGTGATAACTCGATCTTTTTTGCCTATCGTGGTTTGGCCGGAGGTTATCCAGGCGTCTACAACATGATGCGCTATTTCGAGAAGATTAAAGAATACAACCGCATGGAAAATCGAGACATGTGGGAGTACAAGCTTAACCTGACGCAGAAAGAAGTGGATTTAGTTCTTCAACATGTATGGGAACTTAAAGATATTAACTTTGATTACTTCTTTTTGGATGAGAACTGTTCTTTCCGTCTATTGGAATTATTGGAATTGGTTCGACCTGAGGTCAACCTGACGGATCAGTTCAATTATGCTGTGATACCTACGAATACGGTTCGAGTGGTGATTGATCAAGGCATGGTCGATGAAATTCGATTCAGGCCGTCAGAAGTGAGTGTGTTGCGGACCCGCATTAAATCCTTATCTTCTGAGAGTCAGATCTTAGCGAGGGAATTGGCTGATGACATCGACGTGATGGAACGCCCGGAATTTCAGGCGTTAGAAGACAAAGAGAAAGCGGATGTCATTCAATTAGCCTACAGCTTTTTACGGTATCAGCAGCGTAAAGTGCAGCGTAGCAAAGAGATGGCAAAGCGTAGCCATCGTCTGTTATTGGCATTGAATAAATTGCCGTCAGAAGAGTTGGTTGTGAAAGAACCCGCATCGCCAGAGACAGGTCATGAAACCAGCATGCTTTCTTTTGGGCTGGGTGAGCGTAACGATGACTTTTATCAGCAAATTAATTTCAGGGTGAACTATCACGATCTTTTGGATAATGAGCAGGGCTATCTACGCGGTGCTCAAATTATGTTTGCTAATACCGAACTTAGGTATTACGAAGATGCAGGGTTGAAGTTTAATCGTTTTGACTTGTTGGATATTAATTCAATCTCCAAACGAAATCGCTTTTTGACCCCTTTGTCCTGGCGAGTGAACGTTGGTTATGAACGAGTATTCAGCGAATACGATGATACGGGCGTTCTTCAAGTGAATGCCGGTGCAGGGCATACCTACGAAGTGACCGATGATATTGCTGCCTATGGATTACTGACTGCTCGATTAGAGCACAATAAGGATTTTGAGTATTTTGCAGAGCCTGCGTTTGGTGCTGCATTTGGTGTGTTGAATAACACCACTTTTGGCGCTCAGAAGTGGGACATCAATGGCTATAAATTTTTGAATGGTGAATACCGGATTAAAGGCTCATTCGATCAAAACATTAATTTATCTGTGAATCATGCGCTTCGTTTTTCTCTTGGTTATGAGTGGCATAAGCAAGATACCTTTATGGAAGCGTTTGCGAGTTATCGTTTCTATTTTTGATAAACGAAATTAGACCTCTCAGGGATCATGAGATATTAATACAGAAGAGTGCGTATGTCGGGCTTAATGCAGGTTATAAAGTTAGTCGGGATAACAGTGTTGTTTTTGATGATGGCAGGATGCCGGTCATTAACAACGCTCTACTTTTATCCGAGTACTCAATATGTTCATGACCCCAAGGATCATGGCCTTTCTTATGAAACTATCACTTTAACAACCTCTGATGGTGAGACACTGAGCAACTGGTTGTTTCACCCACAAGGAGAGGTGAAAGGACGAGTTGTTTTCTTCCACGGAAACGCCGAAAACATCAGTACTCATTTTGGAAGCATTCACTGGCTGCCTAAAGAAGGCTATGAGGTATTGGCGGTTGATTATCGTGGATATGGTAAGTCTACCGGAGTTCCGATTCTTCCTGAGATTCTTTCAGATATGCAGTTGGCGTATCAATGGATGTTGGCTCGTTCGGAAAAGGATAAATTGCCTGTGTTTGTCCTGGGGCAAAGCATTGGGGCGTCTCTAACCACCATGGCTGTAGCCCAGCTGGAAGAACAACCGGAGTGTATTGTGTTGGATGCAGGCTTTGCATCATTTAGCGATATGGCTCGAATCAGCTTTCAACGATCCTGGTTATTTTGGCCTTTTGCGTATCCTGCCAGTTGGTTATTACCGTCGGACTTAAATCCAGAGGATTACGCTGGTCAGATCCAATCGCGTGTACTGCAGTTCCACTCGCCTGATGATCAGGTTGTACCCTATGACCAAGGGCGATTGTTAATGAATCAGTTTCCGAAGGTAACCTGGGTTGATTCTTCTGGCCCTCACATTACAACCTTTAATCATACGGTGAATAGAAAGACACTGCTGGATTTCTATGGTGCTTGTGGTGCTCATTAATGTTCTCAGTGATTAATTCGCTCAGTGATTAATTCGCTCAGTGCTTAATTCTCTATGTGTTTAGCTCTTCAGTTTGTTAAACAAGTTCTTAAGACGTGATCTATGAGTGCTGGGTTGTTGGAAAGTGTCAACTTATTGCAGGACGGGTCAGAAGTAATAAAAAAGGGGATGTGTGACATCCCCTTTTATGTGTAATGGTGTGTAGGTGGTTTTGATTACACCAGATGACCCCACATATCGTATTCGTCGGCTTCTTCGATTTCGACGGTAACGATCTCACCCGGTTTAAGGTGAACCTGGTTATCAAGGAATACTTGGCCATCAATTTCCGGTGCGTCACCAAATGAACGACACACGGCGCCTTCTTCTACCACTTCGTCAACAATCACATCCATGATGGTGCCTACTTTCGCTTGTAGCTTTGCGGCACTGATGCGTTGCTGGACTTCCATGAAGCGCTCCCAGCGCTCTTGTTTGATTTCTTCATCTACCTGATCTGGAAGCTCGTTAGCTGTAGCGCCTTCAACCGGCGAATACTTGAAACAGCCGACACGATCCAACTGAGCTTCTTCCAGGAAGTCTAACAACATCTGGAAGTCTTCCTCTGTCTCGCCAGGGAAGCCAACAATGAACGTTGAACGAAGCACAATGTTCGGGCAGATCTCGCGCCACTTCTTGATGCGCTCCAACACTTTTTCAGAATGAGCAGGGCGCTTCATGTTTTTCAACACTTTAGGTGAGGCGTGTTGGAATGGGATATCCAAATACGGAAGAATCTTACCTTCCGCCATTAACGGAATCAGTTCATCAACATTCGGGTATGGGTATACATAATGCAGGCGAACCCAAATCCCGAATTTTGCCAGTTCCTCACATAACTGGGTTAGACGGGTTTTAACCGGACGACCTTCCCAGAAGTCTAGTTTGTATTTGGTGTCTACGCCGTAAGCACTGGTATCTTGAGAAATAACTAATAATTCTTTTACACCGGCATCCGCAAGACGCTTGGCTTCATGAAGAACTTCGCCAACAGGGCGGCTAACCAAATCACCACGGAACGATGGAATAATGCAGAAGGTACAGCGATGGTTACAACCTTCAGATATTTTAAGATAAGCGTAATGTTTTGGTGTCAACTTGACGCCAGTATCAGGAACCAGGCTTTCAAATGGGTTGTGAACTGGTTTCTCAACCACTTCATGAACCTGGTTCATAACTTCATCGTAGGCATGTGGACCACTTACGGCCAAAACATTCGGGTGAACTTCGCGAATAACGTCTTCTTTGGCCCCCAAACAGCCGGTCACAATGACTTTGCCGTTTTCCCGAATGGCTTCACCGATGGTATCCAGGGATTCCTGGACCGCGCTATCAATGAATCCACAGGTATTTACCAGAACAACATCCGCATCATCATAGCTCGGGGAAATCTCGTAGCCCTCGGTTTTTAGCTGAGTCAGAATGCGCTCGGAGTCTACGGTATTCTTAGGACAGCCTAAGGAAACAAACCCGACCTTTCCTTTGCCAGATGCAGTGTTGGTTTTACTATCGCTCATCAAGTACTTCTTAAATTGGTTGATTGAAAATTGATCGGCATACTAACAAAAAAGCAGCGTAAAACATAATAAAATGCATGCTGCTTTTTGTTGTTTTTAAGTAGTTGTTTTTATCGCTTTTTAGGTAAGGTATTGAGGCCCTGGAATATGGGTAAATGTAAGTGATTCGTAACCTATCTTGATGTCAATGTGTGGGTGAGAAGCATTCTTGCTGATAATTCTAAAAAATTCCTTTATATCTTTTTGTTATTTTTACTGTCTTGAAATTTAAAACTCTTATTTATTAATGGGTTAGTTTGCTTTTTATAGTGACGGTAACATTAGGTTAACGAAAAAAATCGGTAGATGTCCTGGATACTGTCTACACTCAAATGTGTGGATCAGAAAGGGTCCTGAGAATAACAAGGTTCTAAGAAGTAACTCTCGTCTAACCGAATTTGGTGTCATGATTTCATGCCTGTTTCGGTTGGTGTGATCATCGGGTTTTGCTCTGATATTGAGGTGCCTGGTGATCGGCGGGAATCGTCTACATGAGGATGTATATGGAATTAGCAGCCATTTTCGATAGTTCAAAACAGCTCCCAAATATTCCAAAAGTGGTTCAGGAATTAATTGAAAGCTTTAAGGATGAAGACTCCATTGATATCGATGATATCGCGGATAAAATTTCGAAAGATCAGGTGCTCTCAGCGAAAGTGTTGAGAATTGCGAACTCGGCAAAATTCAGTTCTTCAAGAGAAGTTAAAACCATCAATGATGCTGTTGTGTTGTTGGGGTTGAGCATGTTGCGAACGATGGTCTTGGCGTCAGGGATTTCCGGCGCCGTAACTGTACCTCCGGGCTTTGATCGAAAGGCGTTTTGGAAAGACAGTTTTGCTGTGGCTGAGTTATCACGATGGATTGCCAACTATACGGATACCAACCCTGAAACGGCATTTACGGCAGGTATGCTATATTCCATTGGTATCGTTCTGATGCATACAGTTTACCCTCAAGAAAGTGTGGGGGTAGAAGCTATGGTGAAAGAAGGTAAGGATCGCAGAGAAGCTGAGCAACAGGTTTTTGGGTATGACTATGCTCAGGTGGGGGCCGAATTAGCAAGAAGATGGCGTTTCCCTGACGAAATGTGCGAAGGAATTGCCAGTCATTGTGATCCGTTGGCCGATAGCGAAGTTTCTAACATGGCCGGAATTATTAATATTGCAATCTTTTTGCGTAAGGCACATCAGGAGAAACTTAGCGAAGAAGAGATTATTCAACAGTTCCCTAATCAAATTGCGGATGCAGTGGGGATGGATCATCCGAGAGCGCTTCAGGAAGTTCAGAGTACCGTCGGGGTTGAAGAAAGCCTTGAAGCTCTTTTGGAGGGATTATGACCTAGTCATAATTCCAACCTCTAACCGGCTTCGGCCGGTTTTTTTATGCTCGGAATAAGGTTTGTGGATGTCTGTCGAAGGCAATATCGGTGAGTGCTTTGTACTCAAAGCTGGGTGTTGTAGAATAGCGCCTCTTTTGAAGATCTCTTCAAAGTGCTCATATTTCTAACTCTCCATTGTTTAAAGGTTGATAAATGAATCTTCGTAATTTTCTAGATCAAGCGTTTTCAAAAGCTTTAGTTGCTGCAGGTGCTCCCGAAGGTACTCAGGGGATGGTGCGACCAAGCGCGAAAGCAAATTTCGGAGATTATCAATCAAATGGTGTGATGCCTGTTGCTAAAAAGTTAGGGATGAATCCGCGCGAGTTTGCTCAGCAGGTGGTTGAGAAAGTTGCATTGGACGGCGTGATTGATAAGTTGGAAATTGCCGGCCCAGGTTTCATTAATATCTTCTTAAACAAAGATTGGGTAGCGGATCAGCTAAAAGCATTTGATGAGCGTTGCGGTGTTGAGAGTCAGCAGTCACAAACCGTTGCGGTGGATTATTCGGCACCGAACGTTGCGAAAGAAATGCACGTTGGTCATTTGCGCTCAACGATTATCGGCGACGCTGTAGTGCGTGTGCTTGAGTTTCTTGGTCATAAGGTAGTTCGTTGTAATCACATTGGGGATTGGGGTACACAGTTCGGTATGCTGATCGCCCACTTGGAAGAGTTGATGCGTGATAACCCGGACGTGCTGGAATCTGAACTGTCCGACCTTGAAGAGTTTTATCGTCAGTCAAAACAAAAATACGACTCGGATGAAGAGTTTGCCGAGCGTGCTCGTAATTACGTTGTTAAATTGCAAGGCGGGGATCAGTGGTGTAACGACATGTGGCGTAAGCTGGTGGATGTCACCATGGAGCAAAACCAGAAATCCTATGATCGCCTTAATGTGACTTTGACCCGTGATGATGTCATGGGTGAAAGCCAGTACAACGACATGCTGCCAACCGTAGTAGCCGATCTGAAAGAAAAAGGATTGGCGGTAGAAGATGAAGGCGCGGTTGTGGTCTTCCTTGAAGAATTCAAAAACAAAGATGGCGACCCAATGGGTGTGATCATCCAGAAAAAAGACGGTGGTTTCCTATATACAACCACCGACATTGCATGTGCTAAGTATCGCCATGAAGAGTTGGGTGCTGATCGTGTGTTGTATTTCATCGATTCTCGCCAGGCTCAGCACTTACAGCAAGCCTGGACGATTGTTCGTAAGGCTGGATACGTACCTGAAACGATGTCATTAGAGCACCACGCCTTCGGTATGATGTTGGGTAAAGATGGCCGTCCATTCAAAACGCGTTCAGGTGGTGTGGTTAAGCTTTCTGACTTGTTGGATGAAGCAGAACAGCGCGCAACTGCGTTGATCGAGTCAAAGAGTTCCGATCTGACCGACCAACAGAAGCAGGATGTCATCGATGCTGTGTCTATCGGTGCTGTGAAATACGCAGATTTATCTAAAAACCGTACAACAGATTACATTTTTGAATGGGACAACATGCTGTCTTTCGACGGTAATACGGCTCCATATCTTCAATATGCTTACACTCGTGTGGCAAGTGTATTCCGTAAAGCTGAGGAATCTCTTGAATCGTTCTCTGCAGATATTGTTCTTCATGATGAGGCAGAGCGTACTTTGGCAATGAAACTTATGCAGTTTTCTGAAGTCGTAGATGCGGTGGCCAAAGAGGGTGCTCCACACCTTCTGTGTACGTATCTCTATGAACTTTCAGGCAATTTCATGACCTTCTACGAGGCGTGTCCGATCAATAAAGAGGGTGTTGAAGCGGAAGTTCGTGCCAGTCGTTTAGCTTTGTGCAAACGCGTGGCAAATGCGATGTGTACTGGCCTGAACTTGTTAGGTATCAAGGTTGTTGATCGTATGTAATGGGCCAGCTATTATGCTGTTTGTCGCCTTTTAACATTTGGCGGCTTTATTCAAAAAAAGTGTAACACAGTCCACATTTTTGTGGTGCCCAAACCAGTACACTTGACCGCGCACAGGGTGAGATACCGAACCGGCTGTGTACTGGACGACTAACAATAACAATATGGGATCAGAGATAAATGTTTAAGAAAATCATCGCATGTGGCGCAATGGTTTGCGCAATGTCCGCTTCAGCTATGCAAATTGCTGACGTTGAAATTCCAGATCAACTAAAAGCTTCTGGTAGCGATCTTGTACTGAACGGTGCAGGCATTCGTGACAAGATGTTTTTGGATCTATACGTAGCCGGTCTATACCTTCAAAGCAAAGGTTTGACTGCTGATCAGGTTTTAAATGCTGATCAACCAATGGCTCTACGTTTGCACATCATTTCAGGTCTAATCACTGCTGAGAAAATGGTGAACGCTACTAACGAAGGTTTCGAGCTTTCAACTGGTGGTAACACTGCAGCTATCAAGCCTGAAATTGAAAAGTTCATTAACGTTTTCCGTGAAGAAATCAAAGAAGGTGACATCTTTGACTTGGTTTATGTTCCAGGTGAAGGTGTGACTGTTACCAAGAACGGTGTGAAGAAAGACACTGTTAAGGGCGTGGAATTCAAGAAAGCGATGTTCGGTATCTGGTTGTCTGATAACCCAGTACACGACGGCCTGAAAGCTGAGCTTCTAGGCAGCTAATCTTCAAAGATTTCACAAAAAAAGCGAGCTACGGCTCGCTTTTTTTGTGCCTGAAATTTACGTTAACTCTATAGTGTTCTATGAAAATTATTGTAACTCTCTGTCGTGCAAAAGAAATAATTCTTAGATGACTATGTAAATTTGATTTTCATTGGCTGGTTGTAACTTATTGAATATGAAGTAATTATTGAGTTGCTTTATGGTTTGTTGTTTATCATTGTCTGTTTTTTATCTTTTGTTTGTGTTTGATATTTACAGCTCTAACAATTACTATTCTTTTTATATTGAATGTTCATTTAAAAAAGATGAAAAATTAATGCAAACCCAGTGTTTGTCATCTCATGGCTTTTGTCGCGAGGTGTGTGATGCCTAAAGTCGGGATGAAACCGATCCGACAAGCTCAGTTAATTGAAGCCACTTTGGTTTCGGTTGCACGCTTGGGATTGCACGGTACTACAGTTAATAGCATTAGTAAGATTGCTGGCGTTTCCGCTGGAGTGATCAGTCATTACTTTGGTGGGAAGCAGGAGCTGTTGGAAGCAACCGTTCGTTTTTTACTGCAATCTCTGCAAGATGAACTGTTTGCTCGTTTGAATGAGGTAACGAAGCAAGACCCTTTAGCGAGGTTGGATGCCATCATTGATGCTAACTTCTGTCAGTTTCAGATTGACGATGATAGTGCGAAAACCTGGATGGCGTTTTGGTCTCAGGCAATGCATGAACCTGAGCTGGCAAGATTACAACGCGTCAATGAGCGCCGATTGCATTCAAATCTTAAGTACTCGCTTCGTCCTTTATTGGACGCAGATCAGGTGGATGATGCCGCCGAGAGCATTGCAGCGATGATTGATGGATTATGGCTGCGTGGGGCATTAAGTGAAAAAACATTGGATGGTCAACATGCCGCAGATTTATGCAAACGATTCTTGCGAGCGCTGCTCTAGTGTTTAGTCGAGGCAGTTATTAGTAAAGACTGTGTTTAACGAAATTATATTTGTACCAAGACATTTATTTGAATCAAGACATTATGAAAAAACCAGTATATAGATCCTTTATTCACGGCGAATACGTTGCTAACGCTTCGGGTGAAACTTTTGATGTTTTTAATCCAGCCACCGGAGAGGTTATCTATGCGGTTGAGCAAGCAGATGCGGATCTCGTAGACAAAGCGGTTCAGTCGGCACAGTCAGGTTTCGAGCAATGGTCAGCGATGACTGGCATGGAGCGTGCGCGCATCCTTCATAAAGCGGTAGCCTTATTACGGGAGCGCAATGATGACTTGGCTCGTATTGAAGTGTTGGATACAGGTAAACCGTGGCAAGAAGCATCTGTTGTTGATGTTGTTACCGGTGCTGATTCGATTGAGTTCTTTGCTGGCCTGGCGCCTTCTATTGAAGGAAATCAACAAGATTTGGGCGGAGATTTCTACTATACCCGCCGTGAACCTTTAGGTGTGTGTGCCGGCATAGGTGCCTGGAATTATCCTCTTCAAATTGCATGTTGGAAATCTGCTCCAGCGTTAGCCACGGGCAATGCCATGGTCTTCAAACCGTCAGAAGAAACACCCTTGGGTGCACTGAAGCTGGCAGAAATCTTTATTGAAGCGGGTGTTCCAGCAGGCGTTTTCAATGTCGTTCAGGGTGACCATCGGGTAGGAGAACAACTGACGGGGCATCAAGGTATTGCCAAAGTTTCTTTCACTGGCGAAGTTGGCACTGGTAAGAAAGTCATGGCGAATGCTGCGAGTAACCTCAAAGAAGTCACGATGGAACTCGGTGGGAAGTCGCCGTTGATTGTCTTTGAAGACGCCGATCTTGACGAGGCGGTTTCAGCGGCCATGTTAGCCAACTTCTATACCCAAGGTGAAATTTGTACCAATGGTACGCGCGTGTTTGTTCACGAAAGCGTGATGGCACAATTCCAAGAGAAGTTGCTTACTCGTATCCAAAACAACATCAAAGCGGGTGATCCGCTCGATCCTGATGTGAATTTTGGCGCGCTGATCTCCAAAAAACATCATGAGTTGGTCATGGGGTATATCCAACAAGGTAAAGCAGAGGGGGCAACTCTTTTAACTGGGGGGTGTGCCTTATCACCAGACTCTGCTCCGAATGGCTATTTTGTGGCTCCGACCGTATTTGCTGACTGCGCTGATGACATGGCAATTGTACGTGAAGAGATCTTCGGGCCGGTCATGTCCTTGCTGTCGTTTACCGATGAGCAGGAAGTCATTGCACGAGCAAATGACACTGAACTGGGATTAGCAGCAGGAGTGTTCACTCTCAACATCCAGCGCGCGCACAGAGTTATTCATAAGTTGCAAGCCGGTATCTGCTGGATCAACGCTTATGGAGCATCGCCAGCGGAAATGCCTGTGGGTGGATATAAGCAATCGGGTATCGGTAGAGAAAATGGTCTGGCTACCTTGAATCATTACACCCAATTAAAAGCGGTGTACGTGGGAATGAATCCACTGGAGAGTCCGTTTTAGGAAGGTTTGATGAGTAAAGGTTACGACTACATTATCGTTGGTGCCGGGTCTGCGGGTTGTGTACTGGCCAATCGTTTATCGGAAGATCCGAACGTTTCTGTACTTCTGTTGGAAACGGGTGGCAGCGATCGAAGCATTTTTATTCAAATGCCAACGGCGCTGTCTATTCCCATGAATACGGAGAAATACGCATGGCAGTTTGAGACGGACGCCGAGCCTTATCTTGATAACAGAAAGATGCATTGCCCGAGAGGTAAAGTATTGGGCGGTTCGTCTTCGATCAATGGCATGGTGTATGTCCGGGGACATGCTAAAGATTTTGATGAGTGGGCTGAGCATGGGGCTCAGGAATGGGATTACGCTCATTGCTTGCCGTATTTCAAAAAAGCGGAAACCTGGGCGTTTGGTGGGGATGAATATCGAGGCGATAGTGGTCCTTTGGCTGTGAATAACGGCAACCAAATGAAGAATCCGCTGTACAAAACCTTTATTAAAGCTGGGCAGCAAGCCGGTTATTTCTTCACTCAGGATTATAACGGCAAGCAGCAGGAAGGCTTTGGTCCGATGCATATGACGATCAAAGACGGGGTGCGCTGGTCTACGGCGAATGCCTATCTTCGACCTGCAATGAAACGTTCCAATCTGACCGTGATTACTCATGCCTTAGTGCATAAAGTTTTGTTGGAAAATAAATCAGGGTTGGAAAACAAGGCTGCGGGGGAAGGTAAGGCCGCCGTTGGTGTTAAGTATGAGCACAAGGGCTCCGTAGAAGAGGTCCGCTGTTCGAAAGAAGTGATTCTTTCGGCTGGTTCGGTTGGCTCTCCGCACATTCTTCAGTTATCAGGTATTGGTAACAAAGCCGTGCTTGAAAAAGCTGGCGTTCAGGTTACTCATGAATTGCCGGGCGTGGGTGAAAATCTTCAGGATCATTTGGAGTTCTACTTCCAATTCAAATGTAAGCAGCCAATCACTCTGAACAGCAAGTTGGATTGGTTTAATAAGTTTTTGATTGGTGCACGTTGGTTTTTCAAACGTGATGGCTTGGGAGCTACCAATCACTTCGAGTCATGCGGTTTTATTCGATCAAAAGCGGGTGTGGAATGGCCGGATTTACAATATCACTTCCTACCAGCCGCCATGCGATACGATGGTCGAAGCGCCTTTGCGGGCCACGGTTTTCAAGTACACATTGGTCATAATAAGCCGAAAAGTCGTGGTCGTATTCATATTACCAGCGCTGATCCGAAGGCTAAGCCAAGTATTTTGTTTAATTATCTTCAGCATGAAGATGACATCGAAGGCTTCCGAGACTGTGTCAAACTGACTCGTGAAATCATTAATCAGCCTGCTTTCGATGAATACCGGGATGGAGAAATTCAACCGGGTGAACAGGTAAGAACGGATGAGGAAATCGATCACTTCGTACGACAGAACGTAGAGAGTGCCTATCATCCATCGTGTTCTTGCCGAATGGGGGAAGATGACCTGGCTGTTGTGGATTCGCAAACAAGAGTACGAGGCATTGATGGGCTTCGTGTCGTGGATTCATCCATCTTTCCAACCATTCCAAATGGGAACTTAAATGCGCCCACCATCATGGTGGCTGAACGTGCCGCTGATCTGATTAAAGGGGATGGAACCTTGGCTCCGAGCAGTGCGGAAGTCGGTATGGAATCGGATTGGCAAACCAAGCAACGTAGTCAGCAACCGGAGCGAACGCTCAAATACTGACTGTGTTATGGCTTTAGCAATTCAGGTCATAAATACACGTAAGCATTAGCTAATAATAAATACACTCGATAACAGGAAAGCATAGGCCATGAAACTAAAATCTTTACTTTACTCGGTGCTGCTCTCGGCAGCGACCTTGTCCGTATCCACTACGGCTACTGCGAATCAATGTGAAACTGTTCGTTTTTCAGATGTGGGTTGGACAGACATTACAGCAACAACGGCGATTACTTCTACTTTGCTGAAAGGGATGGGCTACAAAACCAAAACGCAATTGTTGTCGGTTCCTGTGACTTATAAATCGTTGGAAAATAATGACATTGATGTCTTTCTGGGAAACTGGATGCCAACTATGGAAGGGGACATCAAAGCCTATCGCGAGCGTGGAACGGTTGAAACCATTCATAAAAATTTGGAAGGTGCTAAATATACCTTGGCAGTTCCAAAGTATGTTTACGATGCGGGTGTAAAGACGTTTGCTGATATCGCCAAATTCGCTGATAAGTTTGATCACAAAATCTATGGTATTGAGCCGGGCAATGATGGCAACCGTTTGATTCAGTCTATGATTGACCAAAATGCCTTTGGGTTAGAAGGATTCAAAGTGGTTGAATCCAGTGAGGCTGGAATGTTGTCTCAGGTGAAGCGTAAAACCAAGCGTGATAAGTGGATTGTCTTCCTTGGTTGGGAACCACACCCGATGAATGCAAACTTTGAACTGGCATATCTAGAAGGCGGTGATGACTTCTTCGGTCCTAACTTGGGTGGAGCAAGTGTTTTCACAAATGTTCGTAAAGGCTATGCCCAGGAATGTAAGAACGTTGGTAAGTTGTTGACCAATCTGACCTTCACTCTGGCTATGGAAAATCAGGTGATGTCCGCTATTTTAGATGAAGGTAAGAAGCCGGAAGCAGCAGCCAAAGCCTGGTTAAACAACAATATCTCTGTACTATCTTCTTGGTTGAGTGGCGTAGCGACACTTAACGGTCAACCGGCAGAAGCCGCAGTTAAAGCTTATCTTAAGAAATAATTTTCTTATAGAATTCAAACTATTATATGAGAGACACAATGTATTGTGTCTCTCCGCATCTTGTGACTGTCTAACTGAGTTTTATGAATTGGATTACAGAAAATAAATTACCCGTGGGTGATTGGGCTGAAGAATCAATCGATGTTCTGATTGAGCACAGCGGCGCCTTCTTTGATAGCTTGTCTATCGTGCTTGAGACCATGATTGAAGGCTTGGTTGATGTGCTGAGTATGATGCCTCCCTGGTTGTTGATCCTGGTGATTGCTGCGTTTGCCATTTGGCGACAGCGGCATTGGGGTACGGCGTTGTTTTCTACTGTGTCGTTGATTCTGATATGGAATTTAGGGTACTGGCAGGAAACCATTGAAACCTTATCACTGGTTCTGTTTGCCACGGGCTTCTGTGTTTTGATTGGTGTGCCAATTGGTATCGCAGCGGCTCACCGACCCTGGCTGTTTAAGATTCTTCGGCCGGTCCTGGATTTGATGCAAACCATTCCGACGTTTGTGTATTTAATTCCGACTCTGACTTTGTTTGGCTTAGGGGTTGTTCCCGGCTTAATCTCTACCATCGTCTTCGCCATTGCAGCGCCGATTCGATTGACCTATCTGGGAATCAGTGAAGTACCGCAAGAGTTGTTGGAAGCAGGGCAGGCGTTTGGTTGTACCAAGCAGCGTTTGTTAACGCAGATTGAAATTCCTGCGGCAATGTCCAGCATTCGTGCCGGTATTACTCAGTGCATCATGTTGTCGTTATCTATGGTGGTTATTGCTGCGCTGGTCGGCGCGGACGGCTTAGGTAAGCCGGTAGTTCGTGCGCTGAATACGGTAGACATCGCGACGGGCTTTGAGGCCGGATTAGCGATTGTATTGCTTGCGATCATGCTCGATCGCCTGTTCAAAACCAAATAGATACACACAAAAGACACCGAAACCAGCCCGTTAATTCAGTACGGTAAAGTAGTAGATATGATTGAATTTAAGAATGTTGATGTCGTTTTTGGAAAGCAGCCTGAGCGAGCTTTACCTTTGTTGGATCGGGGGCTGAGTCGATCTGAGATCCTGGATGAAACGGGTCTGACGGCCGGTGTTCGAAATGCCAGTTTGTCTGTGGCAAAAGGTGAAATTTGTGTGTTAATGGGTCTGTCCGGTTCTGGGAAATCCAGCTTATTGCGTACAGCCAATGGATTAAATTCGGTGGCTCGCGGAGAAGTCCTGATCGAAACAGACGATGGCATGCAGGACTTTATGAGCCTGACCGAAGCCGAGCAACGCAACATTCGAATGAATAAAATCACTATGGTGTTTCAGAAGTTTGCCTTGATGCCGTGGCTGACGGTTGCTCAAAATGTTGCGTTCGGGTTGGAGCAAAAAGGCTTATCGAAGAAAGACATTCGTGAGAAAACCAAAAACCAGCTAGAACTGGTTGGTTTAACTCAGTGGGCTGATATGAAGCCTTCCGAGCTGTCCGGTGGGATGCAGCAGCGAGTAGGTTTAGCCCGTGCCTTGGCCATGGAAACGGACATTATTTTGATGGATGAACCGTTTTCAGCGTTAGATCCTTTGATCCGGGCACAACTTCAGGACGAATTATTGAGACTTCAGGAACAGTTGCAGAAAACCGTGATTTTCGTCAGTCATGATCTCGATGAGGCATTAAAACTGGGCAATCACATCGCGATCATGAAAGACGGTGAAATTGTTCAACATGATACGCCGGAAAATATCGTTCTGAACCCAGCTAATGATTATGTGAAAGACTTTGTTGCACATACTAATCCCACGGAAGTGGTTAAGGCAGGTTCTTTACTGCGACCTTTGGATACGTTGGATCAAGTAAATGGTGAATACCTGCTTAGTAAACGCCATGATTATTGGTTGAAGGAAGGTTCATCGCCAGTGGAAAGCCAGGTTCGTTATGGCGATAAAGAGTATCCGTTACAGCTGTGGGACGGCTTACAGGCTATCGAGACCTTGGAAAAGCTGCCCGCCATTGTATCGTCTAAGGTCTCTATGAAAGAGGTCATGGAGATTCGCTACTACACTGGGCATGGTGTCTTGGTTCAGGAAAACCAGAGGGTCACGGGTTATATTGGTGATAAAGACATTTATCATGCGATGTTAGGGAAATTACTAGAGGAAGATTAATGCCCTAGGGCATTAATGATCAGGCCACGTCTTTTTCTCTTAACACGTAGAAAAGGTGGCCGTTCTCAGAACACTGCCAAATGTCTTTATCAACGCTCTGCGCTTTAGCCATTGCGGCTTTTGCTGACACATAAAAAGTCTGATCTGAATCTCGAAGAATCAGCTTTTCGTTTTTATCACGCCAGGAATTAATTTTTTGTAGATATTGCATGCTTGGACCACGTTAGGCGAGTTCTATATTGAGATTATAGCTTTTAAAAAGCGTTTGTCTCGATTTGCCACGTATTTTAGTCCGGTGATCTAAGCATGACAAACTCAAAATCGCCTTCCGAACACCACCAAACATCGGCTCTTTCTTTGTGTGCAATCTCTCGTATGCTTTTAAATGAAATCCAGTTTCGAGTGTTTTCGTTGTCTCTGAAAATGACCTTTTGTTCAGATGGAAACCAGCTAATTCTTTGAAGATACTTCATTGTTCTTCCCTCTACTTCTAACAGCCGTTGTACTTGCAGTTAATAACTACGGCACAGTTCTAGCTTTATTGATTTTTTTATCGTTCTGAATGTTTAAAAACGTTTGTGATTATTCAGTATATCCAGCCCTCGACAGACGCCACTCTGAAAGAAACGCGAGTTGATGTAGAATAGTGCCCTTATGTCGTGTAAGCCTTCTTACTTTGAATCCTGTGTGAGTGTTGAGTTATGGAATGTCGTTTAGGGTGTGGTGCCTGTTGTATTGCACCTTCTATTTCCAGTGCGATTCCCGGTATGGAGGATGGGAAACCTGCCGGTGTTCGTTGCATTCAATTGGATGAAAATAACTTATGTAAGTTATTTGGGTTGCCGGAACGCCCGAAAGTTTGCCTGGAATTTGCGTCCGTGGACTGGGTGTGTGGTAAGAGTAATGAAGAAGCTCTCATTACGTTGACAGAGATTGAAGAAGCAACCGCGTAATTGATCCTACCTCTATTGTTAATCTGTTAATTTAATCCTGATTGAGTCACAAGTAGTACGTTCCCGCCAATTGCAGCAATGTTCTCTGAAATGCATTGTTCATTGACGAATTGAAGTAAATAATTTGGTCCACCTGCTTTGAATCCTGAGCCTGACTTTTTATGACCGCCGAAGGGTTGCGCTGCTACTTGTGCGCCTGTGATGTGTCGGTTGATATAAATATTCCCCATGTTTAAGCGGGAACAGAGGAAATCAATCCAATGTTTGTCGCGACTGTGGATTCCAAGTGTAAGCGCGTAATCGGACTCTTCAATATCCTCAATGAGCTGATCTATTTCGTTCGATTGATATTTAATAACATGTAAGATCGGACCAAAATGTTCACCATTTAACTCACTAAGCCGGGTTAATTCGATCAAGGCTGGGGCGAAAAAGTAGCCTTCAGTGTTGGTCAGCGGTTGCTGGAATAACACTTTGTTTTCGGCGCTTCGTTCGTCAATATAGGTTTTAAGGCGCGTCAGTGCACTGTCATCAATAATTGGCCCCAAATCGGTGTTGAGCTGTTTGGGATGATCGACAGTGAGTTGTGACATCACGCCTTTGATGGCTCTGATGCTTTCCTGATAAATGCTTTCATGCAGAAATAGTACTCTGAGCGCTGAGCAGCGTTGACCGGCCGAGCCAAAGGCTGACGAAACCACATCCTTCACCATCTGTTCCGTTAAAATGGAGTCGTCCGTAATCATGCAGTTTAAACCGCTGGTTTCTGCAATCAACGGAATAGGGTAGGAACGCTGATCAAGTAATTCTTTTTGAATTGTACGTGCGGTCTGCAGTGACCCGGTAAAAGCTACGCCATCAATGCCCCGGTTACCAACCAATTGTTGGCTAAGTTGATTGGTTGCCGGAAGGAAATACACACTGTCTTTTGGTACGCCACAGTTGATTAACAATTCATAAATTTTGTGGCCGCATATTCGGGTTTGCGGTGCGGGCTTTATCAAGGCCCGATTACCAGGTAACAGAGCAGCAACAACTTGTCCCACCAAAATAGCTATGGGGAAGTTCCAGGGACTGATGCAGAGAAAATTACCTTTGGACTTGTAGCACAGTTGATTTCGTTCGTTAGCTGTATGCGGTAATGGAACTGGTTTGCTGAGAGTATCGTACTGTTGCGCGTAATAATGGCAGAAGTCGATGGCTTCTCTCAGTTCTGCAATCGCGTCTTGCCAGGTTTTACCTGCTTCATGAATGCAAAGAGAGATTAACTCATATTTGTTGTTTTCAAGGCTGTTGGCGAACTGTCGGATGATGTCTATACGTTGTTCCGGTGGGTATTGCTGCCACTTGGGTGGTTGCTTGAGGGTTTCGTACAGTGCTGACTGATCAATGTGATTAAGGGTATGGCAAAGACCTATTCTGAAGTGTTGTTGATCTGGCGAAAATATTGTCTCTACATCTTCTTTATGATGAATATGATCAGGGATTTCCGGTTGTACTTTGTATAGCTTATCGAAAAACTCTCCACTTTTTGTTGCCAGCATTGCTTGATGATTGGGGTGATTCACATTCATCCCTAGTGAGCCATCTAACCAGGGTTGGTATATATCATTGGGTAAAGGGAATTCAGGGCGAAAACGATCGTATTGAATGATTCCGTGAATTGGAAGTTTGTGGAAAATATTTTCATCGTCGATGGAAGCAGAGGGCAGAGGTGAATATTCGTTTGGCGTCTCAATGGCCGGTTTGTCGTTCACTTGATCTTGCGTGTGTTTATCCTCTGGGCGGAGCTGCAAGTCGGCTTCAACTGATGAAGACGTAGGATGATTCTCCGTAAAAACAGTGTTCGTTATATTCTCATTTGAAAGGCTTTCGTTTGAAATATCATTGCTTGCAAGTTCAGGGTGGTTAACTTTGGTTTTGGAACGATTAAGGGTGTTTAAAAAGGATTGATTGGCTCCATTCTCCAGAATTCTTCGGATCAAATAAGGAAGCAGTTCTTGGTAGGGGCCGACGGGGCAGTAGCTTCTGCAGTAGTAGTCTTTGCCTGGCTTCTTGTAACCACTGAGTGCGCTGTAGATGGTTTCCCCCATACCGTGTAATCGCTGAAATTCAATCGGAAAGAGATGTTGATGCTCAGGATCAAGGTCTTCAGCTAAGGTCACTATTGATGCTATGGATACGGCATTATGCGTGGCGAATTGTGGTTTGATCCAGCCTCCTAATTGTTGTTTTAGCAGTAATTGGCAGCAGGCTTGGTAATTTAAATCCGTCGCCGATTTTTGTGTAAAAACCGGATATCCAGACAATCCCATTTCTTGCGCTTTATGAATTTCTGTATCCCAGTAGGCCCCTTTCACCAGCCGAATAGAGATGGTGGTATTGTGTTCTTTGGCAAGTTCAGACAAATACAAAATGGTTGGGATCGCCCGGAAACCATAAGCTTGCACGGCAATGCCCAGTTTTCCCCAGCCTTTTAGGCCAGGAAGGTGAAATAGATGATTAAAGACTTTCAACGACAGTTCGAGTTGATCTGCTTCCTCGGCATCCAGAGTGATTGCCACGGACTGTTCATGGGCGGCTCGCAGAAGCTTCTCAATACGAACCAGAAACGTTTTTTGAAGCTCTGGAGTTTGGTGTCGATAATTGAACTTGGGTGTCAGTGCAGACAGCTTAATGGATATGCTGTGTTGATTATAAGAGGCATTACTGGCGCTGTGTTTGCTTTGGTGTAGCCCAACCGAGTTAATGGCCGAAAGATAGTTTGCCAGATACTGATCAGCGTCTTCTTCCGTCAGTGCTGCTTCGCCCAACATGTCAAACGAACAACAATGCTGGGTGTGATCCTTTGGTTTAGCTAAAGCAGACTCTATGGTTGAACCTTTAATGAAGATGCCGGCTAATTTGTTAATCAGCAATTTCAGGGCTTCTTGGGCCAGATAGTTTTTACCGGCTGTTAACCAGTAATTGAAGGGCGTTCGTTCGGAAGAAGCGCTAAGCCAGTGCTTGAGAAGCAGTAGCCCTTCGGTAGCAAGATTTACACTACTATGATCGCTCTTATGTTTGTGGGACTCCCAGTCGCCACTCATAACCTTGTCTTGAATGAAGCGATAGGCTGTGTCCGGGCTTTTGATGCGCAGCAGACCTTCAGCCAGCGCGAGAAGCTGAACGCCTTCTTTTTGATCCAGCTGATATTCAGAGAGTACCTGATTGATCAGTGGAATATGCTTGCTTTCCAGCGCAACAGAGATGAGCGTCTGAGCCAATTGCTCAATGCTTTGTTCGTTGGTCGGAGATACATGTGCAAAGACTTTTAACTGTTCGACATAATCTTTTTCATCGTAAAGGTAGTAATCCCCAATGACATCGTACAGTGGTGTAGAGCCTATTTGTTGGTATCTTTCCAGCAGGTCTCTTAGTATAAGCATTGCACCCTCACTCGCGATCCCGGCGTTGAACGGGCTAAAGTCGTGTTAACGTATAACTAAAAATAGCCGCTCTTCAATATCTTAGAAAGTAAATGCTTATGATGGATCATGCTTTTCTCAACTCTTTTTTCCACGTTTCCCTTTCCTATATGGACATTGCTGTTCTGGTCTTTGCCAGTTTCCTAGGATCATTAGTTACTGCATCGCTGGGTGTTGGTGGTGGTGCTTTCTTAATAATCGTGATGGCTGAATTCCTTGCGCCAGTCGTGTTAATTCCTGTTCATGGCCTCGTTCAGATGGCCTCAAATGCAGGCCGGGCATGGCTTACCCGCTCATCGGTTGACTGGGATTTAGTGAAGGCATTTCTTTTAGGCGGGGTATTGGCCTCGTTATTAGGAAGCTTTGGACTGCACTTGGTGCCTGAAACCGTCATTCAGTGGTGTATAGCGGTTTTTATTCTATATAGCTGTTGGGGAAAAGTGCCTGAAGTCGGACTGTCAGCCTCTTTCTCAGGCCGAGTGGGCGGCGGCTTTGTCACCACCTTGGCTACCTTGTTTGCAGGGGCTACGGGCCCGCTCGTGGCCAGTTGGTTAAGAACCAAGAGCATGGATCGCTTCTATTACACAGCGAACTTCTCAACCTGTATGACTTTGCAGCACATGTTGAAAATTATGGTGTTCAGTTTTGCCGGATTCTCGTTTGCACAGTGGTTTGGCTTGTTGTTTCTTATGGTGATCTCCGGCTTTATTGGTACCAAAGTCGGTCTGAAAGTCCTGGGGAAGTTGCCAGAAAAACAAATGAAACTTTTGTTTAAGTGTATTTTGACGTTGCTAGCGGGACGTCTGATTTATCGGTTGCTGGTGGCATAAAACATGAAAATTAAATGGCCTCCCCACGAGGACTCGAACCCCGATCACTCGCTTAGGAGGCGAACGCTCTATCCTGTTGAGCTATGGGGAGAAGCCAACGAGATTCTAACGTCCTTATAAAGGGATGTCACCCGTTTCGATCGTTTTTAAGATATTGTTTAATAAGGACTAATAGTCTCAATGGTGTACCAAATTGCTCCATTAAGTCGTTGGAACTATTTTACTGAAGTGTGGCTCCAACTAAAGGACACTGAACTGGTGTGGTCTGGCTTTTGAATTTCTGAGCTGGAATTAACTATAAATGAAAAAAGATTAGCGCTGATGCAAGATACCAAACCTCTATTAATCACCACCGATTTTCCGTCGATCAAGCGGCATTCTTTAACGACTCTTCAAGTCAATCTTGGCTATTTATGTAATTTAAGTTGCACCCATTGTCATGTGAACGCTGGCCCTAACCGGACGGAACTGATGTCTGAAGAGGTAGTGCAGCTCATTATTGATTGCATTGATCACTTGGGCATTCAGACTTTGGATCTAACCGGTGGAGCACCAGAGATGAACCCGCATTTTCGTTGGTTGGTGGAAGAAGCTAGAAAGCGGAATGTGGAAGTTATCGATCGCTGTAATCTGACAATTTTGTTGGAACCGGGTTATGAGTGGTTGGCCGAGTTTCTGGCAGAACATCAGGTTGAGGTGGTTGCCTCATTGCCTTGTTATCTTGAAGACAATGTGGACGGTCAACGTGGTAAAGGGGTGTATCAAAAAAGTGTCGAGGCATTGAAACTGCTGAATGCTCACGGCTACGGAAAAGGTAAAAATCATCTGCCGTTAAGTTTGGTGTATAACCCAACCGGGCCTTTCTTGCCGCCGCCTCAGCAAGCGTTGGAACAGGATTATAAGCGAGAATTACAGACACGCTTTGATATCAGTTTCGATAATCTTTACACCATTACCAACATGCCAATCAGTCGTTTTGGTGCCGTTCTTCTGGCTAAAGGTCAGTTTACTGAATACATGACGCTATTGCGTGATAACTTCTCGCAGAGCAATTTAGATAATCTGATGTGTAAGTCGTTGGTTAGTGTCGATTGGCAGGGCTATCTCTATGATTGTGACTTCAATCAGATGTTGGATATGCCGCTGAATGCAACCAACGAAGAACGACCACATGTTAGGGATTTATTGGCCCAGTCAATTGATGGGCAGCTTATTAAAGTAGCGGATCATTGTTATGGCTGCACAGCAGGGCAGGGCAGCAGTTGTGGTGGTGCCTTGGATGGTGAATGATCTGCCTGCCAAGATCAGTGTCATCATTCCTGTCTATCGTGATGCAGAACCTCTTGCGTTGTTACTTGAGGACTTAACGTCGCTTGATGAATTCATAGCTGACATTGTAGTTGTGGATGGTGGGCAGGATGTTGATTTAGACACAGCGTCTGAGTTAGATGGACTTGCTGTGTTAAACGATCTGGTTTCGAAATACGCCAAAGCCCGCTTGGTGCGATGTGCGCCGCAACGCGCAGGTCAAATGAATTATGGTGTCCGGTTCGTGAAAGGCGAGGTGTTATGGTTCCTCCATGCTGACACTCGTATTGAAGAGGATTTGTCGGAGGATCTTCATGGCTACCTCAAGCAATCGCAATGCCGTTGGGGGCGATTCAATGTCCGTCTCGATCAGGATATGAAAACGCTTCGAATGGTGGCGTTTATGATGAACTGGCGAAGCCGCTTAACTTCTATTTGTACTGGGGATCAGGGGATGTTGGTAGATGCTGATGTTTTCCTTCAAGTTGAGGGATTCCCAAATCAGGCGTTGATGGAAGACATTGAACTGAGCAAGAAGTTAAAGCGTGTTTCAACGGCATTTATTCCCAACAAGCCGATCGTTACTTCCAGTCGAAAATGGCTCACTCATGGTGTCTTCAAGACGATAAGAACTATGTGGTATTTGAGGTTGATCTATTGGCTTGGTGCATCCCCGCAAAAGATTCATCAGCTGTATTATGGGCGAAAAGGATGAAGCATGATGTCTGAAGATCAGGTGAAGAAATCTGCCTCTTGTGCGCTGGTGATCTTTTCCAAAGCGCCTATTGCGGGCGAAGTGAAGACTCGACTGGCAAAGGATTTGGGCAACTCGGCTGCGTTAAATGTCTACCAAGCCATGTTGAAGACGATTTGCCGCACGTTAACTCAATCAAGTCGTTGGGACTGTTTTCTAAGTGCCTCCAAACATTTGGATCACCCTTTTTTTACGAGTTTGATTAAGGCATATGGCCTAAAAACGCATCTTCAATGCGATGGAACTTTGGGTGATAAAATGAAGTCCACGCTTGAGGTGTTACAGAGCGAATATGAGAAGGTCATTATTGTCGGTGGCGATGCAATTTCTATCAGCGAGTGTGTTGTTGATACTGCTTTTAAGGCGTTGGATACTTACGACTCGGTGCTTGTGCCTGCTTTGGATGGTGGGTATATCGCGATAGGTGCTACAACCACTCATGAGCAAATGTTCACTGGTATTGAGTGGGGAACCGAACGTGTATTCGCTCAGCAAAAGGCCCAGTTTCAGTCGATCGGTTGGCGTTGTTGGTTCGCTGAGCCTTTGTGGGATTTGGATGAATTGGCTGACTTTGAACGGGCCAAGTCTGAGCCTGAACTGCATCAGAAGCTGTTAGATGCCGGATTAAATCAGGCGTTATAGCTTCTGAGAGGGGGTAGCCGCTAGTCTTGCTCAATTGATTATTGATTTTTGGAGGCGGTCTGGAGGTCGTTGATTAAGAACCTGAGCCGGCTTATTCGAATTTCTGCTTTCGGGCGTCTCGTTGTAGCTCGTTTACAAACCGTTCCATCGTACGGTGTCCCAAACCAAACAGTTCTTTTAGTTCAATGCCAAGAAGATAGCTGCCGTCTTTCTCGTCTTGCGCTACAAACCTTAATTCCGCTTGTCCTTCTACCTGAACGCTTTTTGAAATTTTCAGCATAAACATCGGCAAAATTTCTCCTTGAACAAAAGGAGGTTCCGGCATTTGTTTGAGTCTTACACGACAACCTGTGGCTGACACATCTAATACCCTGGCATGGCTGGTGGATTGATGTTCATCGCCTCGAATTTCGGCGTACACTTCACTGTCTTCGGGAAGATCGACGCGAAAAGCGTGGCGTCTTTGAAGGTACAGAATTTCTTCCGGAAAGGTTAACTTGTAGAACGTACCGTCTTCGGATTTTCCAGCCCCTACAATCTGAGCGCCTTTGATGATGATCTCGACGCCATTAAGCTTGGTAATAATATCGAAGCTTTCTTTTGATGCGGCTAGCTTATGCCCACTGGGTGGCTTGAGTTCATCGATGAAGAAACAGCGATTTTTAATGTCTGCCTTGATGACTTGGGTAAGATAATCCTGATCATGAGAATGAAATGATAGGGTGGTAGGGTAGCGGTTGTCCTGGATGGTACGAAGTACCGAGTAATGCTCTTCAGGTGTTTTAAGAATTCTATAGGTCATTCAGTACTACCCATTACTTCCTGTGCTAATTAATTTATCCAAGTGAATAAATTAATTAGCTCTTGGTAAAAGGTCAAATGTTGTGATCACATTCTGTCTGTAGGCTGTTGGCCCGGATCACTTACATTTACGCTTCACCGATTAAATTCCCTGTAATAACAGCTGCTGTACTGCCTAAAGGATTGTATAAATTTGGCTTTTCAGACTTGCCTTGAATGATTTTTAGGATGTGCTGCATGGAATGACGAATTCTCGACGCAACCTTGCTGTTGATCTCATTGGCGTCCTGACAAGCTTGTAATTCAGCTTTCAGTTCTGACCATGCTTGATCGAGGCGGTTTCGCGGGGCTCCTTCAAACAGCGTGTATATGCCGGTTTCGTCATTATCCAAGCCTAACGAAGCGAGAACTTCTGATCTCTGATTCGCACGCATGGTGAGCACATCCGTCAGTTCAGCTTTTTTAACACTGATTTGCTTGATGGTTTCTATGTCTCGATTCTCAAGCGCAGAGCGTTCATCAGAAAGCAGGGTTTTCATTTCTGATAACGTGATTAGATCATCATCAATTCCGTGTAGAATGATGTCACGTGCTTTCTCAATATTCTCAGACATTAATTCGATCCTTTCATGGATGAGTCTGATTGCTCTGTGTGAACGAGGTGCATATCAGTGAATACGCTGACCGTTAACCCAGAAGGTCATCAAACTCGATAATGTTGTTCGCTAATGCTTCGTCGTCGATGACAAATTTGCCTTCGGCGATATCGGCTTTAATGCGTTCTACTTTTTCCACATCAAAATCTGGTTCTGCTTTGATGGATGCTTCCAGATCTTTCAGTGCTTTACTTTCTGAACTGATGAATACAGTTTCACCACTTTCAGGTTGAGCTTTCTCAGTAGAAACCTTGCTTTTGCCAGATGTAGACCCATCGGCTTGCTTAGCCTTATGGCTACTGCTATTAATATTAAGGTTGTTGATTTCCATAGTGTTCTCCAGCCTTTCCGCGAAATTGAATTACCTTCACTCGGTTATATCGGCAGCTCTACTGTTAACTTTAGTGTTAAAGTCAGTTTTTTCTAAGGTTTACCACGATAATTTGGGCATCAGTATAACATCACAACAACCGTGTCTTTACTCTTAACTTTTGCAATGATTTCTCTGTCTGATTTGATGTTTCTAACTCGTATGTTTTCACCCAGCCGACCGTGACTTAATGCCTCGCCTGCGGTACTGACTGTCATCGCTTTTCCGACCGCCTGAATTATGACACCGTCACCCCGTTCGATAAGCTTGGGTTGCTCAAACTGTTGAGCTTTTAGGATCTGACCTTGCCGTATTGGACGTTTAGCGGACAGACCCAGAATGGAACTTGCATCTGTCAGGCTGTTGCCTGTGATTTTGGAGCGATCCATGCGCGTGATCTGTAAGTGTTCCTGAGTAATGATTTCATCTTTCGAAATAGGAGAGGCGGCGGTTAATACTTGCCCATAGGCTTTAACCGTGACACTGCTGTAAAAGCTCCAGTTGGGTGTGGCGCAACTCACCTTAATGGTGTTGCGGCCATAAAAGCTGGTTTTTGACCCTTCTTTGTAGAAATCTAGAGGCGCTTTACAGTTCGGTAATTTCAAGCGTTGGCTGATTTTTTGTGGGTAAAAGTCGAGATCTGTGGTGTTAATGCCTGCTGTTGTCATCTCGTTAGTAATGAAGTTCACCATTAACTCCGGGATAACCTGAACGTCTTGTGTCTGATAGCCCACTGTGCCGGCGGCTAATGTCGATGTCGAGAGAGAAAGTAAGACCATCGCACACGATGCGCCTGTAATTTGCTTTGCCTTTTCCAGGAATCGGCTAGACTTTATTACAAGTAGTTTGTGAAGCATAGTTATACCAAGTGTCATCTTTTTGCCGCTTTGTTTTTGTTATGTTTAACCAAGCAAGCCTTATGCCACGGTTGAGGTGTGAATCTTATAAAATGAGGGGCATCTTTACCGGGTAAGTACAAAAAACTCGATGTTAAATGTTTCTTTTGTACATTAAATTTCAAGAATCGAACCAGACTGCCGATAGCGATGAATGAACATAATCGTTTAGTTTCATAGCTTTTGGGGTATGCTTACTATGATTAAGCCGTTCGATTCTTATTGGGAGAATTAAATTAATGGCCGGTGTATTAGACACAGTAAATTCCAGAACTCAGATGGTTGGTCAGAACCGTCTGGAATTGCTGTTATTTAAATTGGGTACATCCCAGGTTTATGGCATTAATGTATTCAAGGTTAAGGAAGTGCTTCAGTGCCCTAAGTTAACAATGATGCCGAAGTTAAACCCTGTTGTCAGAGGAGTTGCTCATATTCGCGGTGGGACGATTCCTATTCTCGATTTGAGTATGGCAACTGGCGCAGCTCCCTTGCCAAATGTCGAAAACAGTTTTGTTATTATTTCGGAATATAACCGTACGGTTCAGGGATTCCTGGTGAGCTCTGTTGAGCGCATCGTGAACACTAACTGGGAATCGATTCATCCGCCTCCATCAGGTACGGGTAAAGAAAGCTATCTGACGGCGGTTACCGAGTTGGATGGTAAATTGGTCGAAATCATTGATGTGGAGAAAGTAATTGCTGAGGTGGTACCTTCTGGTGATGCTATCAGTGATGAAATTCTTGAAGAGATTCCTCAGGAAGACGATGAAGATCTAGGCCACATTCTGATTGTGGACGATTCCTCCGTTGCTCGTAAGCAGGTTCAAAAATGTATGGAGTCCGTAGGTTTAGAGACGACATTATTTAAGAACGGGGCTGAAGCCCTTGAGCACTTGAAAGCTCTGGTTGAGCAAGGGATCAATCCGGCAGATAAGTACATCATGATGATTTCGGATATTGAAATGCCCGAAATGGATGGTTACACCTTAACGTCAGCGGTGAAAGCTGACCCTAATATGAGTGAGTTGCACATTATGTTGCACACATCGCTCAGTGGGGTGTTCAATCATGCGATGGTTGAAAAAGTCGGCGCAGACGACTTTATGGCGAAGTTCAGTCCTGATAGCTTGGCCTCTAAAGCCGTTAATGTGCTTAAAGGTGATTACAATCCTGTGTATAAAGGGGGAGAGTAGACTCTCCCTTTTTCTTTGTTTCTGAGGTAGTGGATGTCAATATCTGGCTCAATACGTTTTGAAAAGAACGACTTTGATCAGTTCAGGCAGTTTCTTGAAAATGAGTCCGGCATTGTGCTGGGTGACAATAAACAATACTTGGTTGCTAGCCGTCTAAGAAAGATCATGCAAGAAGCTGATTTGCATGATTTAAAAGATTTACTTTCTAAGGTTAAGTTTAACGGTCGACTTAAAGAGCGTGTCATTGATGCAATGACAACGAATGAGACCTTATGGTTTAGAGATAAGCATCCCTATCGTATTTTGAAAGAAATCATTTTTCCTGAGTTTGTTTCTCAAAAGAAAAGTAGCCTTCGCATTTGGTCGGCGGCGTGCTCTTCAGGGCAGGAACCTTACTCCATGAGTATGATGGTGGATGAGTACAATCGTACCAATCCGGGGAAGCGGGTGAATCAAGCTCAAATCCTCGCGACGGATTTGTCTTCTGAGATTCTGGAGCAGGCGAAACGTGGCAGTTATGAAAAATTGGCTCTTGCTCGTGGCTTAGATGCGGATCTTCAAAAGCGGTATTTCACCGAAAACCCGGATGCTTCCTGGACAGTTAATCGGGATATCAAATCCCGGGTCGATTTTCGTTCGCTTAACTTGTTAAGTTCGTATGCCAGTCTGGGTAAGTTCGATATTATTTTCTGCCGGAATGTGTTGATTTATTTCTCGGCAGAACAAAAGCAGGATATTTTAACTCGTCTGGGACGCCAGCTTAATCCTAATGGGTATTTGGTGATTGGGGCGACAGAATCTCTGACCGGGTTGAATCACATCTATGAGATGATCCAGTGCCGCCCTGGTCTGATCTATAAGTTAAAGTAGCTGTATTAATTAATGTAAATAGAGGGTTGCGTAGAGTTTCTACGCAACTAACTTTATCCTGCTTCCTGCTTCCTGCTTCCTGCTTCCTGCTTCCTGCTTCCTGCTTCCTGCTTCCTGCTTCCTGCTTCCTGCTTCCTGCTTCCTGCTTCCTGCTTCCTGCTTCCTGCTTCCTGCTTCCTGCTTCCTGCTTCCTGCTTCCTGCTTCCTGCTTCCTGCTTCCTGCTTCCTGCTTCCTGCTTCCTGCTTCCTGCTTCCTGCTTCCTGCTTCCTGCTTCCTGCTTCCTGCTTCCTGCTTCCTGCTTCCTGCTTCCTGCTTCCTGCTTCCTGCTTCCTGCTTCCTGCTTCCTGCTTCCTGCTTCCTGCTTCCTGCTTCCTGCTTCCTGCTTTCTGCTTTCTGCTTCCTGCTTTTTATAAATCTCATATTGCCGCCTTGCCTCTTTTGCCGTCCTAAAATTGCTGAAAAATAATTAAGTTATTGAAAATAAAGGATTTATATTTTTGGCACGGTAATTGTTTGTTAAATGGAAAGTTTAAGAATTGCAGTTTGAGGGCGGCAGCATGGCAATATCATTCGACAATGCATTGGGGATTCATCCTTCGGCACTTGGGGTTCGTGTTCAACGAGCTGAAATCATTGCTAATAACTTGGCAAATGCAGACACGCCGGGGTTTAAATCAAGAGACATTGATTTTCGAGCCATCCTGAATGCAGAGAGCGATAAGCTGTCATCAGTGAAACTGGATAAAACGGACGACCAGCACATCGATGGCTTATTGAGCCCGGATGAAGGGTTGAAGTTCCGTAATCCGCATCAACCGGCAATCGACGGCAATACCGTTGAGACTCAGGTTGAGCACACTGAGTACATGCAAAATGCCATGCGTTACCAAGCAACCTTCCAATTCTTAAACAGCAAATTCAAAGGCCTGTCGGGCGCGATTAAAGGCGAGTAAGGAGTAGCGTATGTCATTAGGAAACGTATTTGATATTGCCGGAACAGGCATGATGGCTCAGAGCTTACGCCTGAATACTACCGCCAGTAATATCGCAAACGCTGAGGCTGTTAGCAGCAGTATTGATGAGACCTATCGTGCCCGTCATGTGGTGTTCTCTCAACTCCACAAACAAGAGATGGGGTATGCCAGTGACAATGTTAACGTCAATGAAGACATTGGTAATGGTGTGTCGGTATTGGGTGTCGTGGAAAGTGATGCTCCGCTCGAAGCTCGTTACAACCCGGACCATCCAATGGCTGATGACAAAGGCTACGTTTACTACCCCAATGTGAATGTGGTTGAAGAAATGGCCAACATGATTTCTGCGTCGCGCTCCTACCAGACCAACGTAGACATCATGAATACGGCTAAAACTATGATGCAACAAGTTCTGACTTTGGGTCAGTAAGTTAAACCGCCTGGAGCCTGTAACTATAGACATCAGGGCTCAGAGTAACAAAAGGTGAATCACAATGAATGATATTAATTCTTCAACCCAAACCGATGCGTTATCGGCGTACAGAACGCAAAACACGAATAGTACCTCGTCCAAAAATGATTTGGGTCAGGATGCCTTTCTGGAGTTGTTGGTTGCTCAGTTAAACAACCAGAACCCATTGGACCCACAGGATAACGGCGATTTTATTGCTGAGTTGGCTCAGTTCAGCTCGGTGGAAGGGATCGATAATCTGAACTCAAGTGTGGATTCTTTATTGAGTGATTATAAATCCAGCCAAGCGCTTCAGGCTTCTGCTTTGGTAGGGCGCCAGGTGGTTGTGCCGAACAATGAAGTGTACTGGTCTGGTGAGGGTACGATTCCAGCAACCGTTGATGTTTCTGATGGTGCGACCAATGTGATGTTCAGTATTACTGATGATGCAGGGCAGTTGGTGGCTCAGATCCCAATGACTGGTGCGTTGCCTGGTGAAAACTCAGTGCTATGGGATGGTAAAGACGCTGAAGGAAATACTTTGCCGGCCGGCAAATACAAGTTTACGGCGACCGGTGTGGTGAATGAGAAGTCTGAAAGTTTTGTGGTGTATGGCTCGGCCCGAGTTAATAGCGTCACATTAGATGATGGAAACACATTACTGAATGTAGCGGGTATTGGCCAGATTCCGTTGTCTCAAGTGAGAGAGATTTCTGAATAACAGTTTGTGGTGATGTTTTTCACCAGAGCAGAGTAGTGCCAAGACAGAATAGTACCAGAACTGAGTAGTACCAAAACAGGGTATTGCCTGGGCTGGGTGTAGAGAAAGAGTAACGGATTTTATGGCTTGTCGGTGCGTCCGATGAGTGAAGCTAGAGAGGATAACGATATGTCTTTTGGAGTTGGCTTAACGGGTCTGAAAGGGGCTCAAACAGATCTGGATGTGACAGGTCATAATATTGCTAACGCAGGTACTGTGGGCTTTAAGCAGTCTCGTGTAGAGTTTGGTGACTTATATGCCGCGAACGTCAGTGGTAATTTCTCTGCTGGTCAGGGTGTCGCCATTAACCAGGTATCCCAACAGTTCAATCAGGGGGACATTACCTTTACCGAGAATAACCTCGATTTGGCGATTAATGGTGAGGGTTTCTTTGTTGTTCAGAACACCTTGGGTGAACAGTTTTATACTCGTTCCGGAATGTTCGGCTTGGACAATGAAGGCTTTATCGTGACGAATACCGGTGAGCGCGTTCAGGGCTTTGGTGTACCAGAAGAGCTGCAGTTGCAGCCTCAACCAAATCCGGCTCGACCATTGGGTGATATTCAGGTTGATGATGCTGATATGGCACCGAACCGTACTACGGATGTGGAGACTGATTTTAACCTGGATGCGCGTGTTGAGTATGCGACCGGTGGCTTGCCTGCGTCTACTAATGGTACAGGTGTCAGTGTTCCTCAGGTGGGCACTACCAACGGTTATTCTGCCACAACAACGACAAGTACTGTTCAGATCGTAAATGCTTCTTTTACACCGAATCAGGTGGTGTCTGATCTAAGCTGGACGGCCAATGACTCTGCGTATGATATTGCGACTGCAATTTCTCAGGTGGATGGTGCGACGGCTTCCGCTTCTACAACCACTCAGATTGATGCAGGCATTTTGACTGCAACGGATGTGGTTTTGAATGGTAATTTGTTAACGTCAACGGCGACCGGTACTAACACGGGGGCGGCGCTAGCGGCAGAAATTTCCAGTTTGGCAAACTTCTCTGCAAGTTTTGATGCTACTACGAATACTCTTACCGTGGTAAATGACCTTGGTTTTGACGTTCAGTTAGACAGCGCTGCTGGTACCTTTGGGGTAACGGGTGTTGCTAATGGTGTGGCTCAGGGGACAGCGACTGCAGGTGCAGGTACAACTGTCACCACTGGTGGTTATGTCGATGTGACTCTTGATCCAGGGTTGTACATTGTTAACAACGATTCTACCACTGCACCTAATGACGTGGTGTTTGGTGCAACTCCGACCAATGATACGTCTGTGATTCGTCCGTTCAGCCCAACGGATTCAGAAAGTTACAATCACACAACGTCGGTCACAATTTACGATTCCTTGGGGAATCCGCATGTGATGACTCAGTACTTTGTGAAAGAACCACCAACTTTGACGGCCACCAACGAGAATACCTGGACCATGTATGTGTTGGTTGATGGTTATCAAATTGGTGATCCGAACCCGGCGTATGACTCAACTCAGCCAGAGTCTTTGACGAACAGTCCAAACTTGCCGTTATCTCAACAGATTGTATTCGATAACTCTGGACAAATTGCTTCTACCAATCCATCAACGCCATTGTTGGTCGATGATTGGCAGCCAAGAAATGCTGCGGGCAACCCCAACGGTGCCGATGGTCCTACCTCGGGGGCTCAGCCGACAGTTCCTCCGACCAGCTCGAACTTCTTAATTGATGTTACTGGCTCAACACAGCATGCCTCTCAGTTTGCCATCAATGGTTTGGCTCAGGACGGTTTCTCAACCGGTACGTTGGTGGGCTTGGATGTTGGCACTGACGGTCAGGTTGTTGGTCGATACACCAATGGTGAGACGCGTACCTTTGCTTACGTGGCAATGGCGAACTTTACCAATGAGCAAGGTCTGGTTCCGGTTGGCGATACCATGTGGCGGGGATCTACTGCCGCGGGGGAGGCAGTAATTAACCTTCCTGGTACGGCTGCACTTGGTCGAATTCAGTCTGCAGCCCTTGAAAGCTCTAACGTTGACCTATCGGATGAGCTTGTTGGCCTGATCATTGCACAACGTAATTATCAGGCGAATGCCAAGACAATCGAAACTGAAAATACCATTTCACAAACCATTCTGAATATCTAATGGTAGGTGATGACTGAAGAGGGATTATCCCTCTTCAGAGTACCAGTTCAGGGAGGATGACCAACCTCCAGCCGCAAGTCGCACAGGGAGTAGTGCGGCGACTTTGAGCGGAACTGAACGACATCTTCTATCGAGATGGGGTGTGAATGGTAGGCTATATGGCTGGAGACCATTATGGATAAAGCACTTTATATCTCGATGTCAGGCGCTAAGCAGAACATGTTTGCTCAGCGTTCTCACGCAAACAACTTAGCGAATGCGAATACCACAGGCTTTAGGGAAGACTTTGCGCAAGCACGCAGTCAACCGGTATGGGGGGATTACCACCCAACCCGAGCCTATGCAATGACAGAACGACCTGCCAGTAACTTTAAGCCGGGCGCATTGATTGAAACCGGTCGTGATCTCGATGTGGCCATTCCCGACCGTGGATTCTTCGTTGTACAAGATCCTGAAGGCAATGAGGCCTTAACACGTGCAGGTAATTTTGTGCGTGATGTTAATGGTCAACTGCTTACTCCTCAGGGCTTGTCTGTAATGGGTGAAGATGGACCTATCTTTATTCCGCCGGCAAGCACCGTCAATATTTCTAATGATGGCACCATCTCTCTTGTGCCTACCGAAGGGCAAGCAACCGATATCGTGGAGCTTGGTCGTCTTAAGTTGGTTAATCCTGACTTATCAACCATGGATAAAGGCACGGATGGTTTGTTCCGAGTGAAGGATCAGCTGGGTGTGGTTTTTGAGCAAGATCCAACGGTGCAGGTGACTTCTGGCTTCCTGGAATCCAGCAACGTTAATACGATTACTGCAATGACAGAAATGATGTCACATCAGCGTCAGTATGAGCTTCAGGTCAAGATGATGAAGACGACTGAAGAAAATGCTGAGAAGGTGGCAAGCTTATTGCAAATTCAGTAAAAGACTAATGATTAGAGTAAGATTTTGACTAATTAGTGGCGTTTGAAAGGCAAATATATGCCAGCAAGATCTGGCAAACAGCGTCCTTCAAATACCATCTGATTTAGTGCTGGAGGTTAGAACTATGCACGGCGCATTATGGGTAAGTAAAACAGGTTTGAGTGCTCAGGATACTCAACTAACAACCATTTCAAACAACTTGGCAAACGTTGCAACAGTAGGCTTTAAGCGTGACCGCGCAGTCTTCCATGACTTGATGTATCAAGTACAGAAGCAGCCAGGTGCACAGTCCGCACAGGATTCGCAATTGCCGTCAGGCTTGCAACTGGGTACCGGTGTGCGAGTTGTTGGAACTCAAAAAGAACATACTCAGGGTAATCTGCAGATCACTGATCAGCCGTTGGATATGGCGGTCAATGGTCGAGGCTTCTTCCAAATTACTTTGCCGGACGGCACCACGGGTTACACCCGCAATGGTCAGTTCCATAAAGATGCGGACGGCAACGTAGTGAACCCTCTGGGCTTTCAGTTAGAACCTAACATCGTTATTCCTCAGGATACGACGTCTATCACCATTGGTCGTGACGGTACGGTGAGTGTGACCCAAGGGAATGAAACTGAAGCAACTGAAATTGGTAACATCACTTTGGTTAGTTTCGTAAACCCGGCTGGTTTACAGGCGATCGGTGATAACTTGTTTGTTCAAACCAATTCAAGCGGCGACCCGGTAGTGGGGGAGCCAGGTTTGGATGGTATCGGTAGCATTCTTCAAGGTTCTCTTGAGAACTCCAACGTAGACACAGTGGAAGAGTTGGTGAACATGATTACCACTCAACGTGCCTATGAAATGAACTCCAAAGTAATTTCAACAGCGGATGAAATGCTTGGATTTATTAGCCAGACACTTTAGTTGATGTCCCATGATTAAGCGGCTTGAAACGCCGCTTAAGAATCAACTGAGGTTTAGCTCGAAGCAAGACTATTCGGGAGACGGATAATGAAAACCAAGATTTTAACAGCGCTATCCCTGATTGGTGCCTTGATGTTGTCAGGGTGTACCAAAGAGATCATCAAACCTGACGATCCTATGTATGCGCCGATTCAACCAACGGCTTTGGTACCGCCAGAGCGTCAGGACGGCTCTTTGTATCAGTCCCGATATAACATGGGCTTGTTTAATGATCGTCGTGCTCATCGTATAGGTGACATCATTACAGTGGTACTTCAAGAGAAGACGAATGCTAAGAAATCGGCGTCGACTGATCTGACTAAAGAACAGGATATCGACTTTGATCCGAGTATCATTCTTGGTAAAGACATGAGTAATGAGATCTCAAGCACCATTCCTCTATTAAAGAATATTGGGTTATTGACCAGTCTTTCTCAGAAACGTGAGTTTGCTGGTGAAGGTGACAGCGATCAGAGCAATAGCCTGAGCGGACAGATTACCGTGACGGTTTCCAATGTGATGCCGAACGGTGTCCTTGAAGTGCGTGGTGAGAAGTGGATGACCTTTAACCAGGGCGACGAATACATCCGTATTAAAGGGTTGGTTCGCCCGGATGACATTTCTGATGACAACACCATTATGTCGAATCGAATTGCTGATGCGCGTATTACCTACAGTGGTACAGGTGATCTTGCGGATGCTAACCGTCAAGGTTGGTTAGCTCGATTCTTCAGTAGTGAATATTGGCCGTTTTAGGGGTGCTTGATTATGTACGTGGCTGGAGTAATTAAGTTCTTAAAGAAACAGGTTGTTTTGACTAAGTCAGCGATGGCTATGTCTGTCATGTCGATGTCTGTCATGTCGATGTCTGTCATGTCGATGTCTGTGATAGTTGTGTTGCTGTCTATGCTGTCGGCACCTCAGCTGGTGATGGCGGAACGCTTGAAAGACATTGCCTCTGTAGCTGGTGTTCGTTCAAACCAACTGGTGGGTTATGGTTTGGTGGTGGGTCTCGATGGAACGGGGGATAAGGCACCGTTCACTGATCAAACCTTCCGAAACATGATGAGTCAGTTTGGTATCACAATCCCGTCAGGGACGAATCCAAAACTAAAAAATGTCGCGGCAGTAGCCGTTCATGCTGATTTGTTGGCTTTTGCTAAACCGGGCCAGAACATGGACATCACGGTATCATCGATTGGTAACGCCAGCAGTTTGCGTGGCGGTACGCTACTAATGACGCCATTAAAAGGGGCGGATGGGCAAGTCTATGCCGTAGCGCAAGGTAGCCTGGTTGTCGGTGGTTTTGGTGTTGAAGGTAACGACGGATCGAGTTTAACCGTGAATGTGCCGAGTGTCGGACGCATTCCAAATGGTGCCATCGTTGAACGCGCTGTGCCTACCTCATTTAACCAAGGGGATTCCTTGGTGTTCAACCTCAATAGCTCTGACTTTACTACGGCGAAGCGTGTGGTTGATCGAGTGAATCAATTGCTAGGTAAAGGCATGGCTTCAGCGATGGACAGCACATCCATTCGAGTGACTGCGCCGCGTGATCCATCCCAGCGTGTTTCCTTTATGTCGATGCTGGAAAATCTGGAAGTTGATCCTGGTGAAGATCGTGCCAAAGTTGTGATTAACAGTCGTACCGGTACGATTGTTGTGGGTCAGCATGTGAAGGTTGATCCCGTTGCTATTACTCATGGTAGTTTGACCGTCAGCATCAATGAAAACTTCGATGTGAATCAGCCAAACGCTTTGGGGCAGGGTGAAACGGTAGTGACGCCTCGTACCGAATTGAATGCTCAGGAAGCCATTAATCCGATGTTCATGTTCCAAGGGTCTACCTCATTGCAAGAGATTGTTTCTGCGGTGAACCAAGTGGGCGCTTCGCCATCGGATCTGATTGCGATTCTTGAAGCCATGAAAAAAGCCGGTGCCTTAAAGGCCGACTTGATCGTACTGTAGGGGTGATGAAATGAAATCGAATTTCGATACCTCCAGCTTAGGTAACTATCACGATCTGAACAGCCTTCAGAATTTGAAGGCTAAGTCTCGCGAGTCTGATGAGGGCAAGCTAGAGGCGATTAAGAACGTAGCCAAGCAGTTTGAGAGTATGTTTGTTGGCATGATGTTGAAGTCCATGCGTGATGCCAACGCGACGTTTGAAGAAGACAATCCGCTGAACAGTTCCGAAATGAAGATGTATCGGGACATGTACGATCAGCAGCTATCAATGCATTTGTCTGAGGGGCGAGGTATTGGTATTGCGGATTCTCTGGTACGTCAATTGAGTCAACAGATTCCTGAACTGTCTCGCTTGAATGTGGATAAGGGGCGAGACGGTTCTGGCATGGAAGCTGGCCTGGAAGGCCAGATGATGGACGCCTTAGGCAAGGACGCCTCTCTTTCTGGTGATCGTTCTGGGTACGAATTAAAAAAACCTGAGCCGTTTGGTATCAAACTGGATTCAGTGACCGGGTTGCCATTCAAAAACCAGGAAGCATTTTACGGCTCACCGGATTCTCCTCAGGCGAAACGTGTAGCAAACGCGGTTAAGCAGTACATGGACAGTCAGAATATCCAAATGTACGCTGAAGATGAAAAAGCACTAAAAGCCGGAGTAGAGCAGGCCCGTAATAAGCGAGATGCCTTTGAATCGCCAGAAGACTTTGTTTCTACTTTATGGCCAGTCGCACAAGTGGCTGCGCGCAAATTAAATGCCGACCCTAAAGCGTTACTGGCGCAAGCTGCCTTAGAAACTGGGTGGGGCAAGAAAGTGCCGCAAGCGGCCGATGGACAAAGCTCGTTTAACCTCTTTGGGATCAAGGCTGATAGAAGCTGGCAGGGCGATAAAGTCAGTACAGAGACCACTGAATATGACGGTGGCATTGCCAGAAAAGAACAAGCCGACTTTAGGTCTTACGGCTCTTATGTAGAAAGTATGCTGGATTACACCAGTTTCCTTCAAAGTCGTGACCATTATCAGGCGGCATTAAAGCAGGCGGAAGATGCTCAGGAATATTTGTCTGAGCTTCAGAATGCAGGCTACGCTACTGATCCAAACTACGCGACAAAAATTGTTCGAATAATGAACGGAAATTTACTAAAGGATTTGTCGGGTCGTGCCGATATCTAAATTAATCATTCATTACGATCGCTTTTAGGAAGCGGTAACTTGGGGAATTGTCATGATTAAAGTCTTTGTTGGTTACGACCACGCTGAAGCAGTCTCTTTTAATGTGCTGTCTCATAGTATCCAAAATAACTCGTCTGTTCCTGTGGCAATTATTCCTGTGCGACTGAGTCAGCTTGAAGGTGTGTTTAATCGTGATCGCAATGCACTTCAGTCCACAGAGTTCTCTTTCTCTCGTTTCCTTGTTCCTTATCTTTGTGATTACGAAGGTTGGGCGATCTTTATGGATTGTGACATGTTGGTCAAAGCCGACATCAAAGAGCTCTGGGATCAACGTGATGAGCGTTATGCCGTACAGGTTGTGAAGCACAACCATCAACCGGAAGAAACCGTGAAGTTCTTGGGTGCTGTACAAACCAAGTACGAGAAGAAAAACTGGTCCAGCGTGATGATGTTCAACTGTAAGAAGTGCAAAGCGTTGACACCTGAGTATGTGAACACCGCTTCTGGTTTGGAACTTCATCAGTTTAAGTGGTTGGAATCAGATGACCAAATTGGTGACATCACCAATGATTGGAACCACTTGGTGGGTTACGACAAATACCGTGAGGATGCGAAGTTAATCCACTATACCGTGGGCGGTCCGTACTTCGAAGAGTATCAGGATTGTGATTACGCAGAAGATTGGTTTGCCTATCGTGATGACATGCTACATTGCTCTCAGCGTGGCGATGTCCAGAAAAAAGTAGGCTAGTTTCGCGTTTCTATTTGAGCGTAATACTCGGATTACAAACAAAAACCCCAGTTGTTGCGACTGGGGTTTTTGTGTTTCTAGCGGGCAAAAATCAAGTCTTTGCTTTGCTTTGCTGAGCCGAACTAATTCAAATTAGCCACAGCACTTTTTGAATTTCTTGCCGCTGCCGCATGAACAAGGATCATTTCTGCCGGGTGTTTTTTCTAACACCGTAGTTTTAGGCGTGTTGATCAAGGCATCCAGTTCACTGGTGTCTTCAGCCTCGTCAATATTTACTTCAATAACCGCAAACAGTTCATGTTCTTGCAGCAGTGCTTCAATGGTATTTTTTCGTTCTTCATTGTTCACTCGGATAGACAAGGGCGCATCTTCGGTTCCCGGGCGTGTTTCACGATTGGTACTGAAACCGTAGCTGGAGTGTTTTGGTTTTTTCTCTATTTTTCCTTTGTAAAAGAACTTAGACATATTGAAACCTCTGTTGCTGTTCCTTAATCAGAACGAGTGATGTTAGATGCGTATGCACGTATGCAAAAGTATTAGTCAGATAGGTCAGGCTATTCTGACCTATCTGTTATCTTGACCTTAGCGATTACCCCAAGGGTTTTCTTGTGTGTTACGTTTTTTGGGTTGAGCAGGACGTTTTCTCGGTGAGGTGTTTGTTTGCTGCTCACTTGTTTGCGAAGAACGGTTCTTTTGCTCGTTGTTCTTTTGCTGGTTGTTCTTTTGATTGTCACCTTGGCTATTCGAATTCGCGCGATTCGGCTTTTTTCGGGCGCCGTTTGATGATTTTGATGCCGGCGCTTGATTGCGTTTCTTTTCCGCCTGCTTACTGCCGACCGAACGCTGACCGTCTTGGTGACTCTGTTTCGGCTTCTTGGGCTTTTTAGGTTTCTTTGGTTTGATCGGACGGGTATCCAGCTTTGTTTCCGGGATTGGGTTACTGGCTTTGTAGCCCTTGATGTCTTGTCTTGGCAGTAAGGTTTGAATCAGGCGTTCGATGTCTTTCAGTTGTTGGAATTCATCAATAGATACTAAGGAAACCGCTTCGCCTTCTGCACCAGCACGACCGGTTCGACCAATACGGTGAACATAATCTTCGGCTGTATTTGGCAATTCGAAATTCACTACATGGGGCAATTCTGTAATATCGATACCCCGAGCGGCAATGTCCGTGGCGACCAAAACCGAGATCTCATTCGATTTGAAGTTTGCCAGGGCTTTGGTTCTTGCCCCTTGGCTTTTGTTGCCATGTATGGCCGCAGCGGTAATGCCTGCTTTATTTAACTTCTCGGTCAAACGGTTTGCACCGTGTTTTGTACGCGTAAATACAAGTACTTGTTGCCAATCATTGTCTTTAATGAGCTTGATTAACGCCGCTGGTTTTTGGCTTTTATCTACCGGACTGATCCACTGATTGACTGTTTTAGCCGTGGTGTTGGGCGGAGCAACAGACACCTCGATCGGGTCTATTACAAAGTCTTTTGCCAGCTCTCTGATTTCTTCTGAAAAAGTCGCGGAAAAGAGCAGGGTTTGTCGACGTTTTGGCAAGAGTGCAAGAATCTTTTTGATGTCACGCAAGAAGCCCATATCGAGCATTCGATCCGCTTCATCGAGTACCAGCGTCGTTAAATGATCAAACTTCAACGCGTTTTGATTATAGAGATCCAGCAAACGCCCGGGGGTGGCAATCAGAATGTCTGCGCCACCACGAAGTTTCATCATTTGAGGATTAATTTTCACACCGCCGAAAACCACCGCTGATTTGATCTTCAGGTACTTACTGTAGGCTTCTACATTATCAGCAACCTGAGCGGCCAATTCACGTGTTGGTGTAAGCACTAAGGATCGCACTTGATTATGACGACCTGCTTTGGCGGTTTGTGCGTTTGGATCTAATACCAAACGATTTAACAAAGGAAGCGTAAAACTGGCGGTCTTACCTGTACCCGTTTGTGCGGCAGCCATGACATCTCGTCCGTCCAATACGTGAGGGATGGCCTGTGCCTGAATAGGAGACGGGTGTTCGTAGCCTTGATCGGAAACGGCTTGTAGAAGTTCAGGTAATAAACCTAAGTCAGTAAAACTCATAGCTTCTCTTTTTCTGCTGTGATGATTGAGCGCAATAGTGAACTTGGATGAAAAGTGATCATTATCGGACGGGGCGTGCAGCTTACAGTAAGTCCTCGTCAATCGCCATGCTTTTCTTTGTGAGGATCTATATGGGCTGGGTTTATATCCTTTTTATGACTTTCCTTTTTCGGTGTGAAGTTTGCTACTACTCAAACTCATCAAAGATTGCTTGTTGTTAGGGGCGCTTAACTTGTCATCAGTGTTTCTTAAACTGTGTGAGGAAAAGCTGATATATACTCGTCCTTGGAGTGTATGCCTTTCTAGTTAAAGTATTGCAGCTGAGAGAAAGCCAGTTGGCATACAAATTGAGTAGTACCTGGTAATGACGAATTTTTTCCGCTGATTTGGTTAAAAAAGCGGCAAACTATTACCGGGTGATCTTATGGGACTAATCGATTTAGGTTTAACAGGAATCCATGCCAGCCAGGCAGCGCTCGATACTACGGGCCACAACATCACGAATGCCAATACGCCAGGGTACACGCGGCAACGTGTTGAACAGTCGGCAAATACTCCCCGGTTGGAAGGCAGTAATATCATTGGCCAAGGCGTTAAGGTTGATGAGATTTCGCGTATATATAACCAGTTTATTAACGATCAGATTCTGCGTGATACGTCGAATTTCAACGAATACGATACCCATTTAGATTCGATACAGCAGGTGGACAAACTCTTGTCTCAACCTGAAACCTCGATCCTAACTGAGTTGTCGGACATGTTTGATGCCTTTCAAACATTGGCCGATGATCCTTCTTCTTCCAGCATTCGTTCAACCGTATTAAATGATATTGAAGATGTGGTTATTCGCTTCAATCAGCTTGCTGCGCGTTTGGACGAACAGCAGTTAATTACGGTTGATCAGATCGAGAATTCAATTACCGAAGTGAATACCTTGGTTTCAACGATCGCTGATCTGAATAAACAAATTCTGGAGTTTGAAGGTGGCGGCACGGCTGCTGCGAACGACTTACTGGATCAGCGTGACCAAGCGGTACGTGAACTTTCCGAGTTCATGAGTGTTAGTGTGGTTGAAGAGAGTTCCGGTGCGATCAATGTGTTCTTGTCAGGTGGGCAGAACCTGGTGGTTGGCTCAATTCCTTATGCACTTGAAGTGACAGATAACGAATTTGACCGTACTCAGAAAAGCATTTCCGTGAACGTCAACGGGACGTTACAAGAGGTGGAAAGTCAGATTTCAGGGGGCATCCTGAGCGGTTTGCTGGATTTCCAAAACGAGACGTTGGGTAAATCTCTAAACGAACTGGGGCGTGTGGCAATTGCGATTGCGGATCAAATGAACGATCAGCACCGATTGGGGATAGACCTTTCCGGACAAATAGGCGGTTTAATTTTCGCTGATGTGAACGATGCAGATGCGGCCAGTAACCGTTTCCTAACCTCGGCCAACAATGCGTTACCGAATGATCGTGTGGGGAATGTGACTATTCTGGATTCCTCGGAGATGACGGCAGATAACTATGTGTTGGATTTCACTGGCCCTGGGAATAACAACTATCAAATCCGTCGAGAGTCGGATGATTCCATTGTGGTCCAAGGGGTATTACCTAACGGTGTCCCTGCAAGCATTGAGTTTGAAGGAATCAGCGTAAACCTCGAAAGTGGCACCTTCCAGATTGGTGATGAGTTTTTGATTCGTCCGACACGATTGGCCGGTTCTGAAATTGATCGTGAAATTACCCGTGGTGATGAGTTGGCGTTGGCTTCTCCGGTTCGTACCGGATCAAACATTGGTAACGTTGGTACAGCTCAAATCGATGAAGGCACTATCCTGGATCTCTATGAGCAGTATCCAAACGACACAACGCTGCTGTCGACCTTTGCTACATCAGGGCAGCTATCACCACCGGTGATCATTAAATTTACCAGTGAAACCACCTACGACATTCTGGATAACTCTGACCCGGCCAACCCGGTGAGTTTGGTTCCTCCTATCGAAGATCAGGTGTATATACCGGGGATTAATAACCCGATTTTTCCTGACGATCCGGGATTAACCATCATTGAAACCACAGGTGCAAACATCGGGCAAGTTGTTGCCGGGACAACTAATGGATATGGCTCGGAAAATCTGACGTTTACCTTTACTGATCCAGATACCGGGGCGGTAACGGTTCGTCCGACCGTGACATTACCGGCCAATGCGTCAGCGCGAGACATAGTGAATGTCCTGAATCAGCAAGACGGTGTCGAAGCAACTGCTAGAACAACGATGTTCTTAAGTAACTTTGTTGATGATGGTGCGGGGGCGCCTCTGGAAATTGACATTAATGGCGAGACGTTGGTGATCAGTTCTCCTGATTTGGTCGATGCAGATACAGTGGCTCGTGAAATTAATGCAAACGCTAATTTGGGTCTACAAAACATTCGGGCGTATTCCGACGGAACTCAGGTTCGTATCGAGTCTTACATCGGTGTTGATCTAACGGCAACGGTAAATGGTTCAGCTGGTGACAGTATCGATGTGACGGATTCGTCTTCGAATACTTTGACGGTAACGGGGCCAGGCAACTCGGCAACCATTGGTGGTTCGGTTGATGTTCAGATGGCGGATGGCCTTCAAATGAATTCGGATAATGCGGGGGGTGTTTTCGCAGCCTTTCCTGTCGCGCAATCTGCGTTTATGGGGTATCAGGTCAACATTGATGGTATACCGGGTGAAGACGATTATTTCACGGTCGATTTCAATACAGATTCAGTATCAGACAACCGCAATGGTATTAATTTGATTGATCTTCAGCGTGCCAAAACCGTTGCAACAGATGGAAAGGGTCTCACCTTTGATGAAGCTTATGCGGGTCTTGCTTCTGAGATCGGAGCGGACACTCAGTCATTGAGCATTAATAAAGATGCGGCAGAGAGTGTGATGAAGCTGTCTGTATCATTGCGGGAGTCGATTTCCGGGGTGAACCTGGATGAAGAAGCGGCCAACTTGATTAAGTACGAACTACAGTACAACGCATCGGCTCAGGTGATTCAGGTCGCGCAAGATATTTTTGATGCCCTGCTTGCGACATTCAGATAATAGGAGATTGAATTATGGTTAGGGTATCGTCCCAACAAGCGTTCCTTGGCTCAGTCGGAGAAATGATAGATCTGAATAGCCAGGTATTAGATACACAAGCAAAAATTTCTTCGGGCAAAGAGGTGTTAACCGCAGCGGATGACCCTCTGGCGGCCAGTCGTATTTCTCAGTTAACTCAGGGGATTTCGTTACGAGAACAGTATACGAAGAACTTAACTACCTTGGAGGCGGCGCTTCAGGCGGAAGAGTCTGCACTCAATAATATTGTCGCAAGTATCCAGCGGGTGCGTGAGCTGACGGTAAAAGCGGGTAATGGTTCGTACAGTATTGAAGATCGACAATCGATCGCCATTGAATTGGATCAGCGATTGAACGAATTGGTGGCGCTTGCAAACACCAAAGATGCCAGTGGTGAATATATTTTTGCTGGCTTTCAGGGTGATACGATTCCTTTTGCGGAAGTGCAAGATGGAACGTACGTTTACCAAGGGGACGAAGGGCAACGCTTTATTAAAGCTGATGAGTCAACGAATGTAGCTAGAAACGATAATGGTAAGCGGATTTTCTTTGAGATAGAAAGTGCCAATAATACGGTCTTTACCTATGCCAACCCGTTAAATACGGATCAGACCTCTTATATTTCCAGTGGTAAAGTGACGGATCAGGAAATTTACGATGCCTTCTATCCGGAAGATATGGTGATTACGTTTAACCCGGAAACCAACATCGTACCGAACGGGCCAAATTACACCATTGTAGAGAAGAGTACAGGGAAACCGGTTATTACTGATTTTGCTCATGTTCAGGGCGCGCAAGTCACATTTAACGGCGCCTCTTTTACTATTTCTGGAAGTCCAAATCCGGGAGATGTATTTACCGTTGAGTCCAGTAATAAACAGGATATCTTTAAAACGGTTAAGAATCTTACTGACGGGCTTAATTCATTGGCTGATACGCCTACCGATAAAGCTCAGTTGGAAACCTTGCTGAACGATACCTTGATTAATCTGGATAACGCCCTAGAGTCTGTCGTTGAAACTCAGAGTGATGTAGGTGGTCGTCTGAATGTGGTGGATACTTCACGTGATACCCAGGAAGAAATTAACCTGGTGAATCAGACGGTGCTCTCTGGTATCCGTGACTTGGATTACGCTGAGGCGGTGTCACAGTTAAGCTTTCAGACCTTTGTTCTGGAAGCAACTCAGTCTACGTTTACACGAGTGTCGGGGCTGTCGCTATTTAATAAGCTATAAATACACAGTACTATCGTTGATTGAAGTGGTTGCCGACGTCTTGGCAGCCGCTTGATCTACAATTTGAAAAGGCGGTATTTTTACCGCCTTTTTTGTGCCTGAAGGTTGAGAGAGAACGTATGGATTCCTATGTAAGTGAAGACACTCTGGCTGTTGTTAAAGACATTGCTATCAAGGCAGGTCTTGCAATCATGGATATATATCAGCAGGATTTTTCTGTGTATGAGAAGAGTGATGAAAGCCCGCTTACAGAAGCCGATTTGGCTGCTCATAAGATCATTTGTGAGCAGCTCAAACAGGCATTTCCGACACTTCCTATATTGTCTGAGGAATCCACTGATATCACCTATGAAGACCGAAAAAACTGGCAGACGTTTTGGTTGGTAGATCCTCTAGACGGCACGAAAGAGTTCATCAAAAAGAACGATGAATTTACCGTCAACATTGCTCTGATAGATCAAGGGCGACCGGTGTTAGGTGTGGTGTATGTACCTGCCTTGGGCGTTGTTTATCTTGGTGCTGAAGGGCTTGGAGCCAAGAAGGTGGAGGCTGGTGAAGAAACAGCTATTAAGGTTAGGGAATATCCAAAAGAGCAATGGATTATCCTGGGGAGTCGGTCGCATCAAAGTGAACACATGGTGTCTTATCTGCAATTATTTGAACGCTATGAGTTGATCAGTCGGGGAAGCTCGTTGAAGTTTTGTATGATTGCCGAGGGCGCTGCTGATCTCTATCCCCGATTGGGGCCAACGTCAGAATGGGATACGGCGGCAGCACATGCTGTGGTGGTGGCCGCTGGTGGAGTGGTGAATGATAAAGACGGTAATCCGTTGCGTTACAACAAAGAGAATATCCTCAACCCTTGGTTTTTTGTTCATCATAAAGACCTGGAGATACCAACATGCTCGGAATAAGAAGGTTCTCTGAATAAAAAGGTTCTCTGAATAGCGTGTTATTTGGCGAAAGAGTTATCTGATCGGAGAGGTTTTGAGTAATTCAACAAATTTTAAGCAAAAAAAAGGTGGCTATTTAAGCCACCTTTTTAACGCCTGCTGTCAGCGCTATTTACTGCAATAGAGCTGGTACATGCAGTTGAACATTTGAGGATTTTCCTGCTCAATTTGATCCCAGTTTTCTAAACTGGATCGAGTCTGATCCAGAGGGAAGGCCGCATCAAATTGTGATTTGTATTGATTGGATACACCGATAAAACCTAGGAAGTTCAGGCTAAACTGCTCCAGCAATGCGCTCACCTTCGGTAGAGTGTACAAATGCTCAATTGGGTTGAACAATAAATCTCGACAACCACTTGATGTATAGAAATCCGGACGGCTGACAATCTCGCTGTAGTCACCATCAATTTCCTTATTCATCAGCATCGCTCTGAACTGTTGAATATTTTCAAGCGTTGGCTTGATCTCATTAGTTTCAATGATGTCTTTTGTTGCCGTAATCTGCTGGCGAGCTAGTTCACTGTACAACCCTATCTTGATAAGACCGTGATCGGCAAGAACATCATACAGTGCTTGAAGACCTTCTTGCGGGTTCGGCATGTGATGCAGAACACCCGAGCATTCAATGACATCGAAGGTTTTACCTAGGGCTTTAACGTCCAGCAGGTTTCCTTCAAAGAACTCAACGTTGTCTACCCGTAGTTTCATGGCCATCATGCGTGCATACGCAACAGACGCTGGTGATAGATCAACTGCAGTTACTTTGATGTTGTTGAAGTATTTGGCCGCACGAATGGCTTGTAACCCTGTACCGCAACCGGCAACAAGGAACTCCAACGTCTTGCCTTTCAGCTGGTGTGCTGGTTGGAAGTGAGGTAATTCGGTATGCAACGCTTGTAGGTAATCCGTTGGCGCGTGATAGCCAAGAGACGTCCAGCGAGGATACGGAGATTCGTTGTAATGCTCACTGATTACACTTGAACCGCCGTTGTTGGCATTCTTGTTCTTGCTGCTGAGTTTTGGATTTTCAGACGCCAGTTCTGCCAAATACAGGTTATCGAACAAGGACTTCTCGACGATCGGTTGCATGAAGTCAGCCCAATCATTGATGGATCTCTCTGAGATATCCTCAGAAATACCCAGCGATGAAATTGGTTGATACATGGTAACCAAGACCAATGCGCCAGCAATGTCGTTTGGCTGCCAGGTTTTGTCCGATACAAAGCCATTCAAAAGCATAATCAAGGCTTCAAGCCCTTGCTGTTCATCTGGCTTAACTTCCATCACGTATTCGTTGTTTGAGCTGTAAAGGCTGAGAGCAACCGCAAGGTTGACTAGCTCATCACGAATTCGGGTATTGTGAAGGCTGTCAGCAAGTACACAGTAACGAAGCGAGCGCGCCAGCTCTTCAATGGACTGAGATGGCATTTGAATGTTGCTCAAGCACTGCAGTAAAAAGTGATCGTTTGCCAACTCATCAAGATCCAACTGACCGTCTTCGTTGCTTAGTCCATATTTATGATCCAGTAATGATATGGCCAATGTTGCGAATGCTTCCGGGTTGACTTCCGGTAGTTTCATGAAGCTTTCAACGTCTGATTGAAGCTGAGGGTCAAAGGCGTCCGCTTTAATCATTGGTGCGGCTTGAGCAAGACCTGATTGAATGGTTTCATCGATCATGCCTTGTTTGATTAAGGCGCGATAGGTTTGAAACGCTTCAATGTAATTGCCGTGTTGAAGCTTTGTGTAAGCTAACACTTTCTGGGCTCTAAGATTGTTTGGATCAAGCTTCAATACATGATTCAAACATTTCTCTGCATGCTCCGGTTTACGGCAGATCAAATGAAGATAAGCCATGTTGATCCAGCTGGTGATCATTTCAGGATCGGCTTTCAGTGCTTTGGTCAGCAGTACCAGTGCGGAATCAAAGTCCATTTCGTCCATAGAAATACGACCCATGATATTCAGCATATCAACTTGGTCCGGTGCTTCCGTCAGTACTTCCAGGCAGATTTTCTTTGCTTTAAGGCGTTCTTTAATGCGCTCTTCCACCGATAGGTCGGCTTGAACAGAACGATTGTAATATTCATTAGCCAGAACTAAGCGAGAAGCGCCATCAATTGTCTGGTTAAACTGAGGGTGTTTATCTTGAATCTGTTGGCTTATTGCGTTCATGACTAATCCTTCTTAAAAAATCATGGTTTAAACAGTTAAAGCAATTGCAGTGCCAATAGTTAAATTTATTTAAAATCAATAGGTTATATTGGTTTTTGTTGCTGTTTTGAGGCGGGCGGAAATAGAGGTTTGCCATAAGAGGCAAAGCTTGTTGTCTATCTGGAAAGCGTTTGGCAAGTTTTCGCCGTGGGTGGCAAGAGGGCATTTTCTAATGACGTACATTTAGCTAACTGTGAGTGTTGTGATGAAGGAGGGGATTAAAATGGGGTGTAAGAGAAGGTGGTTATGTTTATTAACTTGGGAGGGCACAGTAAGACATGAATCGTGCTAGAGGCAGCATGAAGAGATAATACTTCACACTTTGGTCAAATTAACCACGCTTAAGGGCTTGTGGCTTGTACATAGGTTCCCAAGGTATTGAGAAAAGAGCGGCTTAGCCCAGACAAACAAAACCCCAGCATAAATAGCTGGGGTTTGTTCGTAGTCTGAACCGGCATCTGGCCGGTTTTAGCTTTGGCTCTTCTATTGTAGAAGGGACAGAACCTGTTCTGGTTGAGAGTTAGCCTGAGAAAGAACGGATATCCCCGCTTGTTGCAGAATATTTGTTCTGGAAAGCTCTGCCGTTTCCTGAGCGTAATCTGCATCTCGAATTCGAGAATTAGATGCGCTTAAGTTCTCGTTGTTGATTTGAAGGTTTTGAATTGTGGATTCAAAACGGTTCATATAAGCACCGAGGTCTGCTCGCTGGAAGTTAACTGTATCAATTGCGTTGTCCACAGCCGCGAGAGCTTCAAGTGCACCCTCTACTGTTGAAATGTCAACATCTTCAAGGAACTGACCATCGGTTGCGCCACCATAGAAACCGACACGCAAGCCTGTATTTGTTTCGATATCTCCAGTGGTTGTTCGTAACTCAAACTCTTTGGCTGCAGATAGTTCAATCGCTCCGGTAAATACGGCAGGTTCATCTGCGACTGCATGACCGTTAATACCAGTGGCTAACCTTAAGGTAGGGTCGCTCAGTTCGATGACGACATTTCGACCATCTTCCGCGATAAGTCGGATACCTTCATCGGGAGAACCAGTATCAACTGCAACAACGCCTGTTTGACCTGCAATTGAGTTAATAGCGTTTACCGCAGTCAGACGATTTTGCTCAGCGTTAGATTCATCCGTTGAGGATACACCGGTATTGGTATCCAAGGTTGAGATGGTTATCGATACGCCATTGATGGTGATATCCCCACCTGCAACTGAAGCAGTACCGCCTGGTAGGTTTTGATCGAACCCGACGATGATATTTTCCAGCGCTCTCGCGTCAACACCTGTTTGTTCTGATGCCTTATTGATCGCTGCAGCTTTTGCGATAGCTGATGCAGCTACCCAAGAGCTGTCAACATCGGCCGCGCTCGAAATGGTTCCACCAGAGAACGAGAATTGATCGTCAGTCGCTGACGAAGCAGGGATAGTTACCCCATTAATTACCAGGTCGCCGCTTTGCAGTGAGGTCGCAGCTAGTGATGCAGCGCCCGCATTTGTCAGGTCTGAATTATTTGGTAATGAGGTTACACCTGCAATATTGGCGTCGTAGGTACCACGGTTCAAACCAGAATTGTCTGTTAGGTCATTATCACCATCGATAACGATGTCTTCACCAGTAATACTGTTAAGAACAAAACCGCCTGTGGTAGTGACAGCAGTTGCAGTACCTGCGCCAGCTGTAGAACCATCACCAACTGCGCCAGACCCTAGGCCAAGATGAGAGGCATCAAAGGCTGCTGTTGCTGCCGGACTTGCACCGTCCGTCATTTGTAATGTGATATTGCGGCCGTCTTCAGAAACCAAACGAATGCCGGTGGCATCATTACCTGTATTTACAGCTTCTACGCCTGTTAAGCCAGCAACAGCATTGATCGCCGCTACTACGCTTTCACGGTTCACTTCGTTGTTTACTGCGGAGCTTGTGGATACAGTCACTTCAACACCATTGATCTGGAATGTGCCTGCGATGTCGGTAAAGTTACCGCCCGTACCACCAGTGACTGCTACCCCTTGAAGTTCGTTAGGAATGACTTCTGCGGTAACTCCGGTTTCTTCAGTTTTGTCATTGATGGCTGCCACTTTAGCTATGGCACTGGCACTCTTATCGAATGCTGAAGCCGTATCGTCTGCACCAGAAGAAGTGCCGATTGTGGTTCCGTTAATGATTAGATCGCCTGTAGACAGGGCAGTAGGGCTTCCTGTTTTACCGAGGGCACTTATACCTGCCGTATCGCCAGCACCCAGAACATCTGTGGTCATCTGGCCGATACTGATATCAATGGTATCGCCATTGTTCGGACCAATCTGGAATGTTGTTCCCTCGAAAGTTCCGTCAAGTAATGGTTGCCCGTTAAAGGTGGTGTCTTCGGCAACACGTTGGATTTCACTGATCAGCTGTTGAACTTCCAGATTCAGTGCTTCACGGTCGGTTGAATCGTTCGTGCCGTTTGCAGACTGTAATGCAAGTTCACGAATACGCAGTAGCGATTCAATAACCGTATCCAATGCACCTTCAGCGGTTTGGGCTAATGAAATACCGTCAGATGCGTTGCGGGTTGCTTGTTGGGTCCCTTCGATTTGAGCGTCAAAACGCGTGGAAATCGCAAGACCCGCAGCATCATCTCGGGCACTGTTGATTCGCAGACCAGAAGAAAGACGTTGAAGTGCGGTCTGGTTTTCTCTCTGCGACTCATTCAAGTTACGTTGCGCATTAATCGACGCAATGTTGGTGTTAATAATCTGAGGCATGGATAACTCCTTCTCATTTTCTCAAGAATTTGAATGAGATGGCAGGACAGCTAGAACCGCATAGGTATTCCTTGCTTACCACTGTCACTGCAAACTCTTGCCGTTAACTTGACATTGTTTTTGGCTTGCCTGATACAAGGCAGAAGCTGGGCCATTTTTTTAAAAGTTCTTATTTTTCAGTTTGTTAGTTGTTGGGTGTGGGGGCTTTTTGACGTAGGTAAGAGGGTGAGGGGCAATTCGTCGCCGATAATTTGAATAAAAGTTAAAGACTTTCAGTCAGTTGCCGATATGAGGTTTATTGGAGAGTAATTCTTAGGCAAATTTTTTCTAAAGCCTGAAAAAATATGGCCGATAAAAACTCTGAGTCGGGTTGTTTGCCACTTAAATGTCAACCCGGATCAATTCGTCAAACGACGAACAAAAAATACGGAGAATGAACCATGCCACAAATTATTAATACCAACATTGCGTCTTTGAACGCTCAGCGTAACTTGAACAGCGCTCAGAATGCGAACGATACAGCATTACAGCGTTTGTCTTCAGGCTTACGTATTAACAGTGCTGCGGATGACGCAGCTGGTCTTTCAATTTCTACGCGTTTCGATGCGCAGATCAATGGTAGTAACCAGGCAATTCGTAACTCTGCTGATGGTGTGTCATTGGCACAAACAGCAGAGGGTGCGTTGGATTCTATTACAGATAGCTTGCAGCGAATTCGTGAGTTGGCTGTTCAATCTGCGAACGGAACCAATAACTCTATTGACCGTGAAGCGTTGAACTTGGAAGCTCAGCAGTTAATTGATGAAATCGAAAACGTTTCTGAAACTGCGAACTTTAACGGAACATCTCTATTAGATGGCTCTTTTAATGGAATTCGATTCCAGACAGGGGCAAATGCTGATAACTCTATTGATGTAACCATCAATGAAATATCAACGAATACCCTAGGTGTTGCGAAGACTGCGGGTCTTAGTGCATTTGGTGGTGCTACTAATGAAACTACAGACACAGCAGGTACGGTTCTATCAACAACTCAGGTTGATACCTCAGCAAATGCTTTGTCAAATGGTGATTTAGTTATTAATGGCGTAGCAATTCAGGCATCTTCTGGTGGCGATGACAGTGCTTCCTTCAGATTGCAAGATGCTAGTGCGATTGCAAAAGCGGCCGCGATCAACGAGAAATCTGACGAAACCGGTGTTACCGCTGTTGCTCTTGAAACGGAAGTGGCTGGTCAGGCTGCGACATATCTTGATACAGCAGGTTCGTTTGAGTTGAACGGCGTTAGTATTGACGTTGCAACTAACTCTGCTAACAGCAACGATGCTAACCGTGAGACTATTGTGGCAGCTATTAATGCTGTGTCAGGTCAAACGGGTGTGGTTGCAACTAATACCGGGAATGATTCAACGGGTATTACGCTAACAGCGGAAGATGGCCGTAATATCACCTTGAGTGACTTCAATGGCTTCGCAGGTGCTTCTAACTTGGCACTAGGTGGGAACGCTGCAGGCTCTGATGGTGCGGCTACTACTGTAGTTAGTACGGTTTCCGCTGGGATTTTACTTCAATCAAATGATGGCTCAGACATTGTTATTGGTGAGGGTACTGGTGATCTGGCTAACTCAGGGTTTACTGAGGGGGCTAAGTCAGGCCAGGCTGCTCAAATTTCTTCCGCTCAGTTGAGTGGTTCGGCAGGTGCTGCATTTACAACCATTGATGCAGGTGATCTGACCATTAACGGTATTTCCATTCGTGCAACTACTGAGAATGATGACACTGTTTCTTATGCAAATGGTGCGTCGACATTGCAACATGTTCAGAGTTCAGCAATTTCACGAGCTACAGCAATTAACGAAGTGTCTGATAATACGGGTGTGACGGCAATTGTTGAGGCAACAAGAAGTTCTGGTTCACAGACTGCTACAGCGTTATCGACAGCAACAGCAGCATTCACCATTAATGGGGTTAGTACATCCAATATTGACTTGTCAAATGCGGATGCGTCTACTCGTCGCCAGGATACGGTGGATGCTATTAATGCGATCTCAGGTCAGACTGGTGTAACCGCTGTTGATTCTGGTGATGGTATTGAATTGGTCGCTGAAGATGGTCGAAACATTACTATCCAGCAAGGTGCTGCATCGGCATTCGAAGCTGCGGGTATCGAGAATCTGAACTCAACAACAGCTGCAGGTCAGAACAATGTCTTTACGGGCACGATTCGTCTGGAAGCTGCAGGTGAGTTTACTCTATCTTCAGATACGGGTGATATTGCGGCCTTTGGTTTGCAGTCCGGTACTTTCGGTGCTGAGGAAGCGGGAACCTTACTTAAAGATGTTGATTTATCAACGGTGGATGGTGCGCTTTCTGCAATCACTGCTGTGGATAATGCCCTTCAGCAGGTAAGTAGTGAGCGAGCGAACTTGGGTGCAACTCAAAACCGTTTCAACTCAACCATTAGTAACTTGACGATTTCGTCAGAGAACTTGAGTGCCTCTAACTCTCGTATCCGTGACGCAGACTACGCCGCAGAAACTGCTGAGCTATCACGTACTCAGGTACTGATCCAGGCTGGTATCTCAGTATTGTCTCAGGCAAATGCTCGTCCTCAGCAGGTACTATCACTGTTGGGTTAATAGCAGAGTAAGGATGGAGCTGCTCTTTCATAAACTGGAAAAGCGGCTCCTCTGGGTAAAGTGCAAAGTAATAAGAGGTGAAATACTATGGCTGATTTAAGAATTACTGCAGGCTTTTCTGCTTCAGCTCCTCAGGCACAGCCCTCTGAATCTGCTACTAAAGGATCGGCGAAAGCAACGGCTTACAAGAGTTTGACAGACAATCAGGTGGACCAAGTGGCAAAAGACGCCGATGTGAGACTTGAACAATCTAGAAAACTTGCAGAGCAGGTCGCTGATAACTCTGAACAGCAAGAAGAACAGGTACAAGAAGCAGTTTCTAAACTGAATGATTACATCCAAAACCAACAGCGCAATTTGCGTTTCAGTGTGGACGATGATTCGGGTGAGACTGTAGTTACCGTTTTAGACGGCCGTTCGGAAGAAGTAATTCGCCAGATACCTGATGAGACGGTTCTCAGGTTGGCACGTAAATTGGATCAGGATGAACCATTGCAGTTGTTCAGTTTATCGGTTTGATTAAAGTTTAATCATTAACTGCCGATAAATAGGATAACTGACCTCTTAGGAGGTGGGGAATCCTGCAATAATTTGCAGGTCGGTCGTCGAAAGGCGGCCGGCTTTTGCCGTTTCTGAACGGTGAACTTACTAACCTTTAGTGATGATTTAGGGGTGTGATATGGGTATTACTTCAGTTGGAATCGGTTCTGGTTTTCTAACCAGTGATCTGATTGATCAGTTAGTTGCTGTGGAGCGAGGGGCAACTGAGCCTCGTCTAGATTCGAGTCAAGAGAAGCTTGAAGCTCAACTATCTGAAGTAGGTCGTATCAAATCCGCTATTGAAGATTTTCGTTTAAAATCTCGGGTTTTAACCATTGATGGCGCGTTAACCAGTACAGTTGGTAGCTCTTCTTCTTCCGCAATTAGTGTTTCAACCGAAAAAGATGCGGTTGTTGGTTCATACTCTATGAGTGTCGAACAACTGGCACAAAGCCAGTCCGTCGTTAGCTCTTCTTTTGCTGCTAAAGATACTGCTTTAAGTAATGGTGTTCTAACTATTGAGTTTGGTACCTTTACATTTGGAGATACTAACGCTACGCCAGGTGATGCTCCGGATGGTGGTGATAATGAAGATATCACCGGTTTTACTGATGATCCCGACAGTGATTCCATTAATATTATTATCACTGATGATAACAATACGTTAGAAGGGATTCGTGATGCTATTAATGATAAAGATGCTGGTATTACTGCATCCATTCTGAATGATGGTAGTGGCTATCGTTTAGTATTGAAATCAGATGCGACAGGTGAAACCTCTGCATTTCGAATGACGGTTTCTGGCGATTCTGATGGCGATAGTTCAGACACCAATGGTCTTTCTGCATTGAACTTTAATGCAACTAATCAGCACATGACTGAATCAGTCAGGGCTCAAGACGCAAATCTAACCTTTAATGGTATTTCTGTTACTCGTTCTACGAATGAAGTGGACGAATTAATTGATGGCGTGACTTTTGAGTTAAATGATACGACTACCTCTTCAACGATTACTGTTTCCCGTGATGAAGATTTAATAGTAGAGCGCCTTCAAGAATTTGCTGATGCTTATAATGAGCTTCAAAGTATTATCAAAGAAGTAACTGCTTACGACTCCGAAACGGGAACGGGAGCAGTACTTTTAGGGGATTCAACAATTCGTTCTTTGAGCATGCAGCTGAGAGGCAATCTGACACAGATAGTCCCCGGGCTTGAAGATGCTAGTGTTCGTTCGCTGGCAGAGATTGGTTTTAGTACTGATTATAAAACAGGACAAATAGAATTTGATTCTGAAGAGTTTTTAGAGCAGCTCGAAGCTTATCCTGATGAAGTTGCGGATATTTTTGGTCGTAATTTAATTAGTGATAATGATGATGTGACCTTTGCTTCCATTGGGAGTAGAACTGAACCGGGTGAGTACGATGTTGTTGTGACTCAGTTGGCAACTCAGGGCGCGTTTACAGGGTCTGTTGTTGGTGCTCCGAACAATATCCTTATCGATGGTACGAATGATGAGCTGGTTTTAGAAGTCGATGGGGTTACTTCAGGTACTTTGACCTTAACCAATCAAACTTATCTCACGCTGGCTGATTTAGCAGCTGAAATTCAGACGCAAATTGATGCAGATTCTGCGCTTTCAGATGTGGGGGTAACAGTCTCTGTTGATTCGGATACGTTAATTTTTACCTCAGAAAAATTTGGATCGTCATCTTCTGTTAATTTAACCAGTGTTGAAGATGGGAGTGCTTATGGCCTAGCTGCGGGTTCAGGTACTGATGGTGTTAATGTTGAAGGAACGATCAATGGGCAAACGGCAACCGGTAGTGGGCAAAGACTTTCCTTAAGCCTCAAAGATGACCCGGCAGATGGTGTTTCTGTTGATGTAACAGCAACCTCATTTCCTGCTGGTTCAAGTCAAATAACGTCAACAGTGACTGTTGCTGATGGTGTTGCACAAAGCATGGTTGAGAGTTTCAACGACATGCTTTCCTATGAGGGGTTAATTAGCAATAAAATTTTATCCTTGAATGAACAGTTGAGTACGGTAGATCAGCAACGCACCGACTTGGATGAGCGCCTTGAATCATTCCAGGAACGGCTAACTAGGCAGTTCATTGCTGCGGATTCTCGAGTATCACAGCTTAATAATACTGAGCAATTTGTAAAAACTCAGCTGGCCGCAATTGTCAATTCCTTTACTGGAGCAAGTAAAGATTAGTGAGGCTTTGTTCTGGCATTTTTTTTGCTTTTATTCAGCTATAGTTTAAATACTGTCAAAAAAATGCTGGGAACAATATGAAACCGCTAATACGTATTTTACCGATTAAAGAAAAAAAACGTGAATTATTAACTATCGGTGATATTACGGCATTGGAATCCCTACTAGGCTCTATGTCTGTAGAGCTCACTAAGTTGTATCCAGTCTTTCTCAATGATGTCATGTTGGAAGTGTCTCTCAAGCAACATGGTCTTCAAGTACTAATTGAGCAAGCATCTCAAATTCCTGATAGACAACTGGCTTCTTATACACGTGGGGCCTTATATACTCTTGCGGGTTCTCCAACGGATGCATTACACGCTTTAGCCAGTTCTTTAGAGTCTAAAGAGGGTGATCCTCTATCCTGTATTTATGCGGCCAGATCATGCGTTCAGAAGGGGTTGCTGAAAGAGGCCGCTCAACTTTATGAGGCGGCAGGGGATTATCGTCTACCGGAAAGCTGGTTGGAGTTGGCTAAGGTATATAATTCTCTCGGCTATTACCCACGGGCTCATGAGTGTTTTGAAAAAGCATTTGAGGTATTTAACGATGATGAAACGTTGCTTTCATTGATTGTTTTTCTCCGAGACAGGTTAAGGATGGAAGAGCAGTTTCGATCCAGTTATCAGCAACGTCTCTTGATCTTGCTCGACGTTTCTATGTCTGAGTTGCAAGACAGAGAAGCAGAGCTTCTTGGTATGAAAGCTGATGTGGCCTATATTCGCGGGGATGATCAAGAAGCTGAATCGTTGTACCGTGAAGCCTTAAATTTAGATCCTAATAATCTTTCTGCTGAAGTGAATTTAAGTTACTGCCTTTTACGTCAAAGTAAGTTTGAAGAAGGGTGGGCGTTGAACTCTAATAGAACTGCTGTGGCTAGTAATGCGGTATTGCAGTACGAGGGGTTATCTTTACTTCCGAAGTGGGAAGGTCAATGTCTTAAAAATAAAACAATGTTAGTTTTAAGCGAACAAGGCGTAGGGGATCAAATTCTTTTTGTTAGGTATTTATTACTTTTACAAAGCCGTTTTGTTTTAAAGGATATTGTCTGCATTGTTGAACCAAGAATTGCTTCGTTGTTTGAATTTTCTGACTTCGGAAAAGTGCGATTTGTAAGTGTTGATTCAACGAAATTAAATGCCCAAGGATTTGACTATTATAGTTATTTAGGGGATTTACCTCGGAATTTGGGTGCGGGTACTGACGCTACGCTGTTTAAAAGCGAGCAATATATATATGCGCATCGAACAAGGGTTCATGAGTATAGAGATAAGTACTTTAAACTATTCGGTAATAAAAAGAAGATAGGCATAACCTGGAAAAGCTCCAGTAGGCTCTCTGGTGACCGGAAAAACCTGGAGCTGGCTAGTATGGCTCCGCTGTTTGAGCTTGAAAATGTACAGTGGATTTGTCTTCAGTATGGTGATGTCTCTGAAGATTTGTATAAATTAAATACCGCCTTTGAAACCAATATTTATGTGGATGAAACAGTAGACTTAACCAATAATCTTGCATTATCCGCTGTACAAATTATGGCGCTTGATTTGGTTGTTACTGTTTCAAATGCTACCGCTCATTTGTGTGGTGCATTGGGTGTTGATTGTTTGCTGTTAACATCCAAGTCGCCGATGTGGTATTGGGGAGGAGATGGAGAAAAATCCGTTTTCTATCCATCTATAAGTATTTATCGCCAGAAAGAACACAATCAATGGTTGGAAGTGGTCGAGCGAGTTAAAAAGACCATTAGTGAAAACTACACCTCTGTTACGTCAAAAAACACAATTTCTGATGTTGAATTGCATAAGGCATTTACAGCTGGAAAATATCAACAAATTATTGAACGCTTATCTGGAGAGCCTGTTGCCTCTTTAACGTTCGCTCAAAAATTATTGTTAGCTAATAGTTTCTTAAAAGAAGGCTTTCCAACAGAAGTTACGAGGGTTCTGGACTATTGCTCTATAGAAGAAAAACACTCAGAAGAAACTCTTCTGCTTTATGCAAAAGTCGGGATTTATAAGAAACAATTTGCACAAGCAGAAACAATACTAAACTCCATAGTGCAAAATGAAAGAACTGTAAACTGGTATTTAGTCTACATAGATCTGTTCTTATCTCAGGAAATTCATAACCCTTCAGTAGAACATGCCTGGAAAACCCTACTCAAAATTTCATCTTCTGATCAAGATTTAGATGCTTTGGTTGTTTATTTCTCTGAAGTAGTTAAGAAAATAGGCCAAGAACAGTATTTTAATGTTGTTAAGTTCAACATGCTGAAGCAAATGTTAGAAGACTTTGATAGAAGTTTTGGCAAAAGAAATCCGGTTGTAAACTGTTTTTTAAAAGCAGAGATGTACAATCTTGAAGGCCAACCAGAGAAAGCTATAGCTTATTATGAAAAAGCCATCAAAATTAAACCGGAATTAAAGCAGAGATTTACAAATACCCTTGGATATTGCTTTCTAAGGGTTGGTGAATTTAAAAAGGGGTTTCAGCTTGTTGAAGAACGCTTAATGTTAGATAAACGGCTGACTCGTTCTGATTCACTAACCTATGAGTATGAAAAACTTAAACATAAACATCTAAATAAAAGCAAAGGCAAAGTTTTGTTAATAACCTCCGAGCAAGGTTTAGGTGATCAATTGCTTGGGCTTCAGTTTGTAAGAAAGTTGCAAACTTACTTTAAAGGTAAGGTTGTTCTAAAGGTTGATTCAAAGCTTCTTCCTGTAGTGAAAGAGACTTTTTCTGATTTATTGTATGTCGGCTCGGACTTAGATCAACTACCAGAAAATATATTGTCACAGATTGATTATCAGCTACCCATTGCTAGTATCTCAGCTTTAATTCCAGAAATCTTTGAAAACTATACGCCCGTTGATCAAATCATTAAAGCTAATCCAGAACGTGTTCAGTTTTATCGAAATAAATATAAAGAACGCTTTGGGGATAAAAAACTGATCGGTGTTTCATGGCGAAGTGCAAGCCCAACTTGGAAGGGCCGTAAAGACATGAATTTAGATGATTTCAAACCTTTATTAAGCGCAGAGGATATTCAATGTATCTCCATTCAGTATTCTGATGTAAAGAGTGAGATAGACGATTTTAATGCTGCGAACGGGGTTTCGTTATTTCTTGATGAGAGTTTTGACGCGACGAACGACCTAAAAGAGCTATTCTGCCAAATTGCTGCTTTGGATGCTGTTGTGACGATATCAAATGTAAACGCTCATTTTGCTGGTGGATTAAATATACCTGTTCATCTTTTAGTGAAGAAAATGTGTTTATGGCACTGGCATGCCAATACCAGTCAGAGTATGTGGTACCCATCTATGACGATACATAGAGAGCGCGAATTTAATGAGTGGGGTCAGGTTATGGCTGAATTGGTCAACGAACTCTAGTGGATGAGCAAAGAATTACTAAGGAATGATTGATGAAGAAGAAAGCATTAATTACTGGTGTTACTGGACAAGACGGAGCATATCTCGCTAGATTCCTACTAGATCAGGGATATCAGGTATTTGGCGCATATCGTAGAAGTGCAACGTTAGATACTTCTAGACTCGATTATCTGGGGATAACAGATGATGTAGAGTTTGTGGCGTTTGATCTTTTAGAGTTTAGTAACATAGTTAGGACGCTAGAACAGTGTAAGCCTGATGAAATTTATAACTTGGCTGCTCAAAGCTTTGTAGCTTTGTCCTTTGAACAACCTCTATACACTTCTGATGTGGATGGCCAAGGTGTTCTTCGTATACTTGAAGCAATTCGATTGCTTGGTATGGAGAAAAGCACGAAATTTTATCAAGCATCTACCTCGGAGATGTTCGGAAAAGTTAAAGAAACTCCACAAACAGAAGACACTCCTTTCCATCCTAGATCGCCTTATGGTGTAGCTAAGTTATTTGCCCATTGGGCGAATATCAACTATCGAGAGTCATACGGCCTATTTGGTTGTAACGGCATCCTCTTTAATCACGAATCTCCTTTACGCGGTTTGGAGTTTGTCACTCGAAAAATTACCCACAAGCTTGCTCATATGGCGACTCATGGTGGTGAGCCTCTTGAACTCGGAAACATGGAAGCCAAAAGGGATTGGGGATTTGCTGGAGATTATGTGAAGGGTATGTGGTTGATGCTACAGCAAGACAATCCTGATGACTATGTACTTGCAACAGGTCAAACCTACACTGTAAAAGAATTTGTAAATTTATCTGCAGCTGCTCTGGATATTCAACTGGATTGGGTTGGTGAAGGGGTAAATACCCAGGCTATTAATCGTAAGTCAGGTGAAGTTGTTGTTAAAGTAAACCCTGAGTTTTATCGTCCATCGGAAGTAGATTTACTGCTCGGTGATTCTTCCAAAGCTAAAAGTCAACTTGGTTGGGAGCCTGAAACTACGCTTTCGGAGCTGGTTACTATGATGGTTGAAGCCGATCTGAAGCGGGTGTCGAAGATATGAAAAAAATTACATTGGTAACCACTTTTCATAAAGAGGGTTATGAGAAATATGGTAGACGAATGCTTCAAAGTTTTGTTGAGCATGCGCCTCAAAACATTAATTTAGTTGCATATGCCGAGGACTTTCAACCTGATTTTGTGTCTGATCGTGTGACGTATATAGATCTCCATAAGGCCTGTCAAAATCTTGTGACATTCAAGAAGAAATTTGGTCGGTTCACTGAAGCAAAGGGGATAGTGTTCCAGAATAATAAGGCGGTTTATAGCTATCACTTCGACGCTATTCGTTTCTCTCATAAGGTTTATGCGGTCGTACATGCCGCAAAACACTTGGACAGTGATTTGATGTTTTGGGTTGATGCCGATGTTGTGGCTATTAAATCGATTCCGGAAGGATTTTTTGAGGGATTAATGGCTGAGGATGTTTATACGTGCTACTTAGGAAGAGAGCATATGTATACTGAATGTGGCTTAGTTGGGTATAACCTGAAACATCCTGAAAATATTAACTTTGTTCAGTTAATGGAAAATATCTATAACTACGGTGACCTGTTCTTACTTGAACAGTGGCATGATTGTATGGTTTACGATGCGGTACGTGATCACTTCTTCAAACAGGGTAAGATAAAGGTAAACAACTTATCTGCTCATCTTAAAAAGAATATGCATCCGTTTATTAATACTGAGTTGGGTGAATATATGGATCATTTGAAAGGTCCAGCAAGAAAAGAAAACGGAGCTTCTTTTGATAGTGACTTTGTTTCTAAAAACGGTCAAAAGATAAATTAGGGAGTAACCTCATGCCTTCACAACATGAAGAAGATCTCTTGATTGAATTTTTTCTGAATAAATTATCAATTGTGCAGGGAAACTGTATTGAAATTGGGGTTAACAACTTTAGCCCTACTGGGGACATACAGTGTAATACTCACAAATTACTTTCCGAAGGTTGGAAGGGGGTGTGGATTGATGCGTTCTTTGATCACCCGAATGTATATAAGAAATTTGTGACGCCAGAAAATATTCTGGAAATATTCAAGGATATTAACTCGCCAGACGTTGTCGACTTTTTCTCAATTGATATCGACTCCACGGATTGGTATGTGATGCAGGCATTACTAGATAGTCACTACAAATTTCGCCTGATCTGCACTGAAGTAAATGGTTATCATGATAAATGGGCTGACTTGATCATGCCAGAGAATCACCAACGACCTACGAAGAGCAGGTGTTTTGGGGCCACACTATTAGCATATCAAAAGCTATTCTTGATCAAAGGGTATGAATTGGTTGGGGTGACCAGTAATGGTGTGAATGCTTTTTGGGTACCTAAAGAAGATGCTGCTTTGTTTGAGCATGCTGGTGATTATGACTTCCATTATAGAAAGACGGATATTAAAAATAATTGGAGTAGGGATCATATCTCGGATCTGTATACAACCGCTGAAGCTCAATTGTTTGGATTAAGGTAATTTCAGGATCAAATCACTCAGGATTTGCTATGAGGTCAATATGTTACATCCAGTCGTTTTAGCGGGAGGTTCTGGTAGTAGGCTCTGGCCTATGTCGAGAGCATACTATCCCAAACAGTTTTTAAAGCTGGTCAATGACAATTCTTTGTTGCAAAACACGCTTATGCGACTTGATGGTTTTGAATCCAGTGAAGCTTTGGTCATCTGTAATGAAGAACACCGATTTGTTGTGGCAGAGCAGCTTCGAGAAGCTAATTTAAGCTGTGACTCGATTATTCTTGAGCCAATAGGTAGGAATACTGCACCTGCAATTGCCATTGCTGCGCTAAAGCTACTACAAGACCACGATGATCCTATGATGGTGGTGCTTCCTTCAGATCACTTGATACAGAATAACCAAGCATTTCAAGAAGCCGTTTTAAAAGCTACAGCTCTCGCAGAGAAGGGCCATCTTGTGGTCTTTGGTATTGAAACTCAATATCCGGAGACAGGGTATGGTTACATCTTGAGAGGCGAGAAAATCAATGATTCAGGTTCAAAACTAGAGCGATTTATTGAAAAACCTGACCAAGCGACTTCAAAGCAGTTCCACGGTGATGAGAACTATTTTTGGAATAGTGGAATGTTTGTTTTTAAAGCAACTGGTTATCTGGATGAGTTAAAGAAACATAATCCGGAAATGATGAAATGTTGCGAACAGGCACTCTCTAAATCAAAGGTGGATCTGGACTTTCTAAGGCTGGATAAAATGTCTTTGGAGTGCTGCCCTGAGGACTCTATTGATTATGCTGTTATGGAGCATACCAAAATGGGAGCTGTGGTCGAGCTAAGTTCCGGTTGGAGTGATTTGGGGTCTTGGAATGCCATTTGGGATGTAAGAGATAAAGATCAGAACGGTAATGTTTCTCATGGAGATGTCATCCTTGAGAATACTCAAGGGTCATTAGTTTTTTCTGAGCATAAACTGGTTACGACGGTAGGTGTCTCAGATATGGTGGTGGTAGAAACTAAAGATGCTGTGATGGTTGCTTCTAAAGACTCCGTACAGGATGTAAAGAGCATTGTAGAAAAACTCAAGACGGATGGTAGGAAAGAGTTCTGTGATTTTAGGGAAGTTCATAGGCCGTGGGGAAAGTATGATTCGATTGATGGTGGCCATAGGTTTCAAGTTAAACACATAACAGTGAATCCGGGTGGAAAGTTAAGTATTCAAAAGCATTATCATAGGGCTGAGCATTGGATTATCGTTTCAGGGACTGCAAAAGTTACCAAAGGTAAAGAAGAGTTTTATTTGTCTGAGAATGAATCTACTTTCATACCGTTAGGGGTTGTACATGGTTTGGAAAACCCTGGTCGAATTCCTTTAGAAATGATTGAAGTTCAGTCGGGCTCTTATTTAGATGAAGACGATATTGTTCGATATAGCGATGCGTATGGTAGAGATAATAATGAGGAAGGGAAATGAATATTAAAGTAAGTGATGCTCTTGGTCTTGAAAAAATCTATTGGGACAGAGTTTGTAATTATTTGGCATCTAACACAAAGCGTTATGCAGAACTGTTGCTTCAACTAAGAGAGCGGAAAGCAAAAGTTATTCTGGAAATTGGGGTGTACAGTGGCCAGCGGGCTAAGGAAATGATCGAGGCAGCGAAGATTGATCATAAAGCTGAAGATATCTGGTATTTGGGCTTTGATTTATTTGAAATGTTTGAGCCTGAAATCCTGGAAAAAGAGTTTTCAAAGGTACCTAAAACATCACAAGAAATTTACGATATCTTAGCTCCAACAGGCGTTAATGTATGCTTATTTAAAGGGTACTCACAAGAAACCCTGAAAGAGTTCGTTAGTAAGAAACATCTATATCCAAGTATTGATTATATTTTTATTGATGGTGGGCATGCTCTGGATACTATTAAGAGTGACTGGGAGTATGTCAAAGAATTAATGACCTACGATACGACCGTTATTTTTGATGATTACTATCATGGAACTCACGGTGAAAACGATAAGTTTGGTGCAGACCACCTTGTTGAAAACTTACCCTCGGATGAATTTGTAGCTGAATGTCTGAATGTTACAGACTCATTTGCTAAAGACTTCGGAAAGCTTGATATCTCTTTGGTTAAAGTAACGATCAATAATCAAAATAATATCAAGGGTATTTCCTAGTTGGGTATGGTTCGTTGATTATGGGATCTTTATCGAAAGAATTAAGTACTGTTCTAACTAAGAGTGAGCAACTGAAAATGGTTTCTGTTGAAGAAGCCATTAGTTATTTATTCTCGGTTTGGAAATCAGGTATCAACGAACCAGAAGTACTCTATAAAATTGCTGAGAACTACTACCTGATAAATGATAATAATAAAGCAGTTCAGTTTTGTGAGTTGGCCTTAAAATTTGACCCTTCAAATGTCAAATACAGTTATATGTTAGGTGTCTCCTTACTTGCTTTAGGTAGTAAGGAAGCAGCAAGGCAGGCTTTTGATCTTCCTGGTAAGGGGCGTTCTTATTTGGCTGATATTGAACTTGCCAAATTAACGATTGATGATCAGGAAGCAGGCTTTGGTTGGCCGTATGCACAATCGGCACTTAGTAAAAATCAGACTATACCGACCTTAATCACAGCTATTGAACATTGTATTGATTCTTTGAAAAAACCTGGAGCATTTCGAACTGGTAATATCCAAGTACTGCAGCGTTATCTTAAAAAGTTAAAAGATGCTGACACAATAAGTTATCAGAAATTAAATGCCGAGTTCTTATTCAAAATTGGTGAGTTTTCAGAATCGGTTAAGTTCTTCAAGATGTATTTTGAAGCGTGTGATACTACTAAGCCCACCGAATACTACAACTATAGTCATGCACTACTTTCTTCTGGCGCTTATCAAGAGGGATTGTCCGAGCTTTATCAAACTTCATGTGTGAATAATGATCAGGGTAGAAATGATCGCTTCGCAGAAAGCAAAGGTTTGAAAAAAATACAGCCTTCGAACCTTAAGGAAATAAAGAACCAAACCGTTGTGGTAGTTTCTGAGCAAGGTATGGGTGATCAACTTTGGGGGCTAGGTTACGTAGATGCGTTTGCGAGTCGCTATGAATGTTCTGTTGAGTTATGGCTACCCCCGAAGCTTGCCATAAAAGTAAGAGGAGACTTTAACGACAGTGTTGAGGTGTTTTCCTTACCAGAGACAGATCTAAAAGATCATAGGGACAAACAGTGGTATACATCTACCATGTTCTTGTTTTACTTACTGAAATCGGACGATAGAGAATTCAGTTGTGACAATCGAACGTTGATGAAGCCTCAAGCATTTAATGTTTCAAAGCTAAGATCCAAATATGTCACAGCAAAGAGTAAAGCTATCGTTGGGTTGTCATGGAGAAGTGAAGGAAGCCCATTTTCGGCCACAAAGAAGATACCCTATAACTTCTTCTCCTTCTTAAAGGAAATTCCTGATCTTCAGTGTATTTCTTGCCAATACCATGCGACGGATGATGATCAAAATGGTTTTGCTCAACAGAATATAAGCCTTCAGATTGATGATGAAATAGACAACTATAACTCAATGCTTGATGCCTTTGATCAGGTTGCAGCTTGTGATTTTATTATTACTAATGCAGGCGTTGTGGCTCATATTGCGGGAGCACTAGGAAAACCTGCTGTAGTTTTGGTAAATATCCCAAGTGTATGGTACTGGAATTCTCCTGATGCAAACCTATGGTATCCCACTGTTTCAGTTATCTCTAAAACTTCGTTTGAACCTTGGGAAAATCTAACATCAAAGGTAGAAGAGTTTGTTTTTGAACAGCTTGCTCAATTGAAGATGGGCGGTATGGATTCATCTTCATAAATTACTAAAATTAACATAAAGATTTCAGAATCTGAGTCGATAAACTTTAGGTATACGTAACCAACTTTTTTGAAGGCAAATCGTTATGATGGCTAACCCTAAATTACAACAATACAGCAAGGTCAATGCTCAGACTGGTATTGTCGATGCAGATCCTCATCGTTTGATCCAGCTTCTTTATCATGGTTTGTTGGAAAATCTCGCGAAAGCAAAGGGCATGATCGATCGTAAAGATATTGAAGGAAAAAATAAGCACATTGTTAAAGCGTGCGACATTTTGAATGCCTTGAGAACCTGTCTTGACCCTAAGCATAATAAGGAATTAGTTGATAGCTTGGATTCTCTATACGACTACTGTATCCGTCAGTTGTTGATGGCGAACTTGAAAAATGACAATGCCATTATTGATGAAGTGGTTGGTTTGATTCTTCCGGTGAAAACGGCATGGGATGAAATCCGTGATCAGGTCGTTCAGCAGGAAAAACAACCGACGTATAACGGTACTTCTGCAACCGCTTAATTTATTTGTCTATCTGAAAGGAGAGTCAGCAATGTCTGATGTAATTCAAAAAATATCTGATGTACAACAGTCTATGCGTCTGGCTCTCTCTAAGGATGATTGGGAAGCGTTGAGTGAACTGGATCTCCAGTGTCGGGATCTGGTTCAACAAGCGATGGATCAGGCAACAGGTGATAAGCTCATTGTCAGAGATGCCATTGTTCCTTTGTTAGAGTTGTATAAGCACGCGGTGGCTGCCTGTGAAAGACACCGAGATGAACTGGCGGAAGAACTTCAAACGTTTAATCGTCAACGATCTGGTGCTAAGGTGTATCAGAATTGTCAGTTTTAAGTATTGCCTGCTTTCTTTTTGCTCAATAAATCAAGAGATTATCAATTTCTTGGATTAAAGGGTGTCATTTAGTTGACTCTTTAAGAGTCCTCCGCTTTACTTTCCTGAGACAAAAACTAGAAATATTTTTGGCGCTTAGTGGTATTCCTTTTGTTCGTATGAGGACAATTGGGAGTCTGCGCTAATTTGAAGGGATGGATTTCATAATATGTGGCGCGAAGTTAACGTTCTTGTGGTTGATAATAATGAAGAACGCCGCACTCAGTTGGGTATCATTTTAAATTTCCTAGGTGAAGAATTTTATTTAACCAGTGAAGATGACTGGTTAAACGTGGCAAACAGTATTTCTG